>DATBSK010000025.1:0-19033 GCA_036559825.1 Acidimicrobiia bacterium
TGTCGGCCCGGGATCGGCCGGTATTCACTACGCCAACGGTGGATCGATGCCGCAGGACCGTTGGCACCGGATCGGACCCGCATCGCTCAGCTGCTCGAACCGATTCCGAGGGGTGATCGTAACGATGCGATCCTCATGCTCGCTGAGCACCTCGCGCTCCTCGAGCAGACTGCTGACGAATTCGAGCAGCCACCGCCCTTTTTGCCCATGCGTCGAGCCTGGCGCCGAGCGCGCCGCATAGCTCGCCGCGGCTATCGCCGCACCTTCGTGGAAGGTCACATGAGCGCTGCCGTGCGTCGGTGGCTCAGCGGCCCGGTGGCGGACAGGCTCGGCCCAGTCCGCTGAGCGACAGGAGGTCGCACGCGGTGCGCAGCGACACCTTCCAGCGCCCCGCGTCGACGACGGCGTACCCGACCTGGTCGACGAGCACGGGTCCCCGCCCCGGGATGGTGATCGTGAAGTGCACGACGGCATGCGTCCGGTCGACGAAGCTCGTGTCGCGCACCTCGATCGTCGAGCCGGCGAGCTCCGCGGGCGTGATGCCGAAGCGCTGCGCGGCAGCCAACGCGTCCTGACGCAGCGACTCGAGTCGGGAGCCGCTCTGGACTGCGGCCCACCGCACGGTCACGGGTGTGCCGCCTTCGAAGGCCTCGTGGAAAGCCTCGTCGATCGCGGCGACGGCCTCGGGGACGTTGTCGGGCTCGATCGCCGGCGTGTCAGAGGTCGGGTCGGGCACACCGTCGTTGAGCGCGACGATCCGCGCGCTCTCGGGTGAGGACGCAGAGCCCACGGCGTATCCGACCACGCCACCGATCACGAGAAAGGCGGCGATGCCCGCGAGGAGGACGTTGCGCTGGCGCGTCATGCGTCGATCGAGCCGCCCCATCAGCACCTCGAGGTTGGGCCGGGCATCGACGCGCTGGGCGCGCCGCTTCAGGCTCCGTCCGAGCGAGCGGCCTGTCGTTGCGTCGCTCACCGCTCGATCACCCGCTTGAGCTGCGCGAGCCCGCGGTGGATGAGCGACGCCACGGTGCCCTCGCGGCACCGGAGGATCTCCGCGATCTCGACGTGCGTCAGTCCCTCGTAGTAGTGGAGCACGAGCGCGGCGCGCTGCCGGTAGGGCAATGTGGCGAGCGCGTCGAACATCTCGTCCGCGCGCAACGTCACGACGTCGGCCGTCTGACCGCTCACGATGATCCGCTCGCGCGCGGCCCGGCGGGCCGCCGACCGGCACGCGTTCACCACCGCGGTGCGCAGGTACGCGTTCGGGCGCTCCACCCGCCGCCAGTGGGCGTGCACCCGGACGAACGCGTCGTGGACGATGTCCTCGGCCGCCGGCTCCGAGCCGGTGAGGGCGACGGCGAGACGGACCATCGGCGCGAACTGGCTCTGGTAGAGCTCGACGAACGAGCTGCGGAGATCGGCAGAGAGCGGCTCGTCGCGGTCGGGGATCGGCCGCAGCGGCTCCTCACTCATGGGTCGCTCGCTGCGCAGCGGGGATACCCCGCCGCGCCGCCGCTCGCTCGTGACCTTGGGTCGCCACGGCTGCCAGTACACCACGATCGTCGCTGGTCGATCAGACGGGTCGGGCGCGCTCGATCCCTCGTGCAAGGAACCGGCGCGCTCGGGCGTCTTACTGAGGACACGTGCTGCGCCACGCGCAGCCCCAGTCGACGGCGCGGGCGCCCTCACCGATCGTCTGCGCTATGCAATACTCCGCGGCGACCCGAGGGCGGAAGGGGGGTCCGATGCGAGCACGGTGCGCACCGCGTAGCGCAGTGCCGCGCTCGCGCCGCCTTGTCGTGCTCGCGGCTCTCGCGAGCGTCGCGTTGCTCGCGACCGCGTGTGGAGGCGGCAGCGACAGCGATCCCCGGGTCCTCGATGCGGGCCAGGTCGACATCAAGCTGCCCGCTGGCTACAAGGTCGAGGGCAAGAGGATCATCGCTCCTCGCGACGTCCAGGCGAACACGACGAAGACGCCGGCTGCAGGGAGCGCGTCGCCGTCGTCCACGCTTCCCGGCCAGACCGACGCGACGACGCCGACGACGGCCAAGTCCTCGGTCCCGCTGAAGTCGAGCGGGAACGCGACCGCCGACCTCCTCAAGGCGTTCGGGAAGTTCCGCGACTGCCTCAACGACCTGAACGTGAAGTTCATCGGCGCGCCCGACGCGAGCAACCCGCAGTCGCCGACGAACGACCCCGACTACATCAAGAGCCTCAGCACGTGCGCGGCGCGCTCGAACATCATCCAGGCCCTCCAGGCCGCGCAGGCCGAGGAGGAGACGCTCACGCCGAAGCAGATCAAGGACCGGAACGAGGGCTACCTCGTCTGGCGCCAGTGCATGCTCAAGCGCGGCTGGGACATCCCGAAGCCGACCCCCGACGCCAAGGGACGGCTCTTCTCCTTCAGCAGCGGGTCGGGACCGCAGATCAAGCCGCCCCCGGGCAAGGACCTCTTCAGCAGCAAGGACATCGAGCAGTGCTCGGGCAAGGCCGAGCGTGCGTACGCGAAGAAGCACCCGGAGTACGAGCCCAGCAGTTGAGACTCGGGAGCTGACGCGTTGCTGAAGTGGGTGGTGGTCGGGGTCGTCGGGATCTTGGTGCTCGGTGGCGGCATCGCGGCCTTCGCGTCCGGCGGCGGTGACGGCGGCGAGAACCCGGTCCTCATCACGGCGAAGGTCGTCCGCCGCGACCTCAAGGACGAGGTCACGGTCACGGGCACGCTCGGGCGCGTCGAGGAGCGCACGATCAGCGTCTCGGGCGCGGGCGCGGGCGGCTCCGGAGCCGGCGGTGGGGGTGCAGCCGGCGCCGGTGCAGCGGCGGCCGCTGGTGGCGGGGGCGGCGCGACCGTCAACCAGATCTACGTCGAGGACGGAGGCGAGCTCCAGGCCGACTCGCCGATCCTGGCGCTCGACGGGCGCGCCTCGATCACCGAGAACGGCGACCTGGCGTTCTTCCGCAAGCTCGACGTGGGGGCCACCGGGCCCGACGTCGTCCAGCTCGAGATCATCCTCCGCGACTCCGGGTTCTCACCGGGCAAGGTCGACTCGCTCTTCACCGAGCAGACGCGGGTCGCGCTGGCCCAGTGGCAGGCGGCACACCTCTATCCCGGTGACAACCCCGCGACGGAGCAGACCGTCACCGTCTCCCTCCAGCCGGGCAACGGGTACACGGTCGGAGAGCGGTCGAGCGCGGCCGCGACCATCGGCCCGTACGTGCCGAAGTACAAGAACACGGCCGCCGGCGCCAAGACGTCGGTCAGCAGCGCGTTCCTGACGGATCCCCCGCACATCCCCGCGGTCGCGGCGTCGGTCCACGCGCTCGCCTGCCTGGGCACGCCGATCATCACGATTGCTGCATCACCGACGACGGTGCAGGAGGGGGGCTCGTCGACCGTCACGGTCACGGCGACGCCGGCGCCGTCCGGGTGCAACCTGCAAGTGATCCTCGCCGCGGGCGGCGATGCCACCCCCGGGGTCGACTACGACTCGTACTCGCCGACCGTCACGATCCCGGACGGGAGCTCGACCGCGTCCTTCACGCTCAAGACCCGGAGCGACGTCGCGGCGGAGAGCACCGAGCACGCCGTCGTCTCGGTCTCGCCCGGCGCCGGCTACGCCGTCGGCAACCCGGGTGCCGCGACCGTGGCGATCACCGACGGCACCGGCAAGCCCGTCGTGTCGCTCATCCCGGGCGCCGGGCGCGTCCAGGAGGGCACGCCGGTGCCGTTCACCCTCGGCCTCAAGCAGCCGCTGAACGTGCCGCTCCAGGTGTTCCTCGACTACGGCGGCACGGCGGTGCCCGAGGAGGACTACAGCCCGTTGCCGGGCGCCATCATCATCCCCGCCGGCTCGACGCAGCTGCCGATCAGCATCCCGACGCTCAACGACGAGCAGGTCGAGGACGAGAAGGTCCTCGTCGTCAACCTCGACCAGAGCAAGGGGTACAAGGTCGGGAACGAGGACGGCGGCGAGGTGATCATCGACTCGGAGGACGTGCCCGAGATCAACATCGTGGGTGGCGGCGCGACGAGTCGCGGCGGAGGCGCGGGCTTCCAGATCATCGCCGACCAGCCTGCGCTCGAGGACATCACCGTGCAGTACACGGCGACCGGAACGGCGACGCCGGGTGTCGACATCCACCCGCTCACCGGGACGGTGTTCCTGCCCGCGGGCCAGACGGTCGCGGACGTCCCGTTGCTCACCTTGAACACGGACGTGGTGTTCATCCCGACCGACATGATCGTGGCGCACTGGCCGACCCGCGTGAGCAAGGTGCTCGTGGATGAGGGTGACCTCGCGCCAGCAGGCACGAAGCTGTTCTCGATCACCGAGGCCGGCTTCACCGTCACGCTCAAGGCGAACGCCGCCGACCGCTCGAAGCTGAAGGTCGGTCAGCAGGTCACGGTGCAGGTGCAGGGCGGTGACCGGACCGCGACCGGCGTGATCACCGAGCTGGACGAGAACGCGACGATCGATCCCGACACCAAGCAGCAGACCTACGAGGGCAAGGTGCAGGTGCAGGGCGACGTCGGCGGGGCCGACGGCGCGCCCGTGAACATCGACGTCACGCTGGAGGACCGGCCGGGCGTCCTGACCGTGCCGATCGCCGCGGTGAAGCAGAACGGGAAGGGGCAGGACGTCGTGCGGGTCATCGACCTGGCGCACGGCGGGAAGATCGTGGAGCGGGTCGTGAAGACCGGGCTCGCCGAAGGGTCCTTCATCGAGATCAGGTCGGGTTTGAAGGGGAACGAGGTCGTGGTCGTCGAGGTCGACCGGGGCTAAGAGTGACTGCCACGGCGACGCGCACACCGCTGCTCGAGCTCGAGGGCGTCTCCCGCGTCTTCGGCGAGCAGGTCAAGGTCTACGCCCTGCGCGACGTGTCGCTGCAGATCTTTGGTGCCGATCACCTCGCGATCGTCGGCCCCTCAGGATCGGGGAAGTCCACGATGCTCGGGCTGCTCGGCGTGCTCGACCTGCCGACCGAGGGATCGGTCAGGATCGGCGACCAGGACGTGACCGCGCTCGAGGACGCGGACCGGTCACGATTGCGCGGTGACACGATCGGGTTCGTCTTCCAGCAGTTCCACCTCATCCCACATCTCACCGCGCTCGGCAACGTGTCGACCGCCCTCTTGTACCGGGGCATGACGGCGGGCGAGCGCCGCGACCGGTCGATGGCTGCCCTGGAACAAGTGGGGTTGGGACCACGCGCCGACCATCGTCCGGTGCAGATGTCAGGCGGTGAGCAGCAGCGCGTCGCCATCGCGCGCGCGATCGTGACGGATCCGTCGATCGTCCTCGCCGACGAGCCGACCGGCGCGCTCGACAGCCGGAACGCGGCGATGGTGATCGAGATCTTCGCCGGACTCGGGACGTCCGAGCGCGCCGTCGTCCTCGTGACGCACGACCACGGGATCGCCGCGACGACCAACCGCGTCGTCCACATGAAGGACGGCGAGATCGACCGGGACGAGTACCAGACCCCGGCTCCGTTCACGGGGTCCGCGGAGTGAAGCGTTGGCGCGAGCTCCTCGGCGTCGCTTGGAGCGGCCTGAGCGCTCGCAAGATCCGGACGCTGCTCATCATGCTCGGGCCGATCGTCGGGGTCGCGGCGATGGTGGGCGCGGTCGGGCTCACCGAGTCGGCGAAGGGCGATCTCAAGGAGAAGCTCGCCGCGCTCGGGACCAACCTCATCACGGTCCAGGCCGGCGGGACGTTCGGGCAGCAGAACCCGACGATGCCCAAGGACGCGGTGCACCGCGTGATGAACCTGCACAGCGTCAGGAGAGCCTCGGCGGTGGGCGAGGTGAACGGCGTCCTCACCACGCCGCACGAGGGCGCCGAGAAGTACTACGAGGCGTTCCCGGTGCCGGTTCTGGCGGCCGACCCCGGGCTCCCGCGGGCACTCGAGGTCAAGATGCAGAGCGGGCGCTGGCTGCGCGACGGAGACCGTCTCGATCACAACCGCGCCGTCGTCATCGGCCGCGGGCTCGCCAAGGAGTACGGCCTGATCCCGGGGGAGCTCCGGACCCTGCGCCTGAGCGGGAAGGACTACGGCGTGGTCGGGGTGCTCGGCCCGGTCGCGCTCGACCCGAGCCTCGACAACGCGGTGTTCGTCACGCAGTGGGCGGCGAAGCACGACTTCGACACCGAGGGCAAGCCGACGAAGCTCTACGTCCGCGCCCTCGACGGGACGACGCAAGCGACCGCGGACGCCATCCCCACCGCGATCAACCTCGGTGGTGAGCAGCAGGTGTCGACGAAGGTCCCGAGCGACGCGCTCGAGGCCCAGGCGCAGGCCGACAAGACGCTGCAGCAGACGGCCCTGTTCGCGGGGATCCTGGCGCTCGCCGTCGGCGGCATCGGGATCGCGAACGTCATGTCGATCTCGGTGATCCAGCGGTCGACCGAGATCGGCATCCGGCGGGCACTCGGTCACGTACGGTCCACCATCGCGATCCAGTTCCTGCTCGAGGCGCTGTTCGTGGGCATCCTCGGGGGGCTCGCGGGGGTCGTCGTGGGCGTGCTCGTGGTGAACGTGGTCGCCGCGTTCGCGGACTGGGTCGTCGTGATCGACTGGAGCCGCATGCCGCTGTGGGTCGGCCTCGCGGTCGCGGTCTCGATCGTCGCCGGCCTCTACCCGTCGGGCAAGGCGGCGCGCCTCGAGCCCCTGGAGACGCTGCGCCTCGGTTGAGCCCATGATGCGTCCCTCACCGTCATGGGGAGGGTCGAGAGACGCATCTTGATGTTGCAAGTATGCGCCGGGCCTGTGCGTCTCATGCAGGGTGCGGTGACGCGGCGCGTCCTCCCCCCGACGCGTCCGCGGCCGCCCCGCCCACCGTCGTGGGTCACACCTCCCGCACCAGATCGCCGGGCGGGAGCGGATGACGGAAGAGCGCGGCGGCGTTCTCGTGGCACACCTTGCGCACCTCGTCGTCGGGCATGCCCGCGAGGTGGGCACGGAGCAGCGGCTGCGTGTCGGGCCACGTCGAGTCCGCGTGCGGGTAGTCGCTCTCGACGACGATGTGGTCGACGCCGATGCGGTGACGGGTGGCCCACGAGCTCTCGTCGTCGAGCGCGCACCACCAGAAGCTGCGCGCCAGCACCTCGGCCGGTGCCTCGGCGACGCCTTCCCAGGTGTGCAGATACCCCATCTGGTAGTCGAAGCAGTGGTCGAGCCGATCCATGAGCGCGGCGACCCAGCCGATCCCGCCCTCCGACATGCAGATCTTGAGGCGCGGGAAGCGAACGGGGATCCGTGAGTAGAGCCAGTCGACGGCGGCGTACATCCCGTACGCGAAGAACAGCACCGCGATGACCTCGGGGGGCGCGTCAGGCGTCGTCGAGGGCGACGTCGACGACGATCCGACGTGCAGGCACACGACCGTCTCGGTCTCCTCGCAAGCCGCGAGGAACGGGTCCCAGTAGCCGGTGTGGATCGACGGCAACCCGAGCTTGTCCGGGCTCTCGGAGAACGAGACCGCCTTGAAGCCGCGGGCCGCGTTGTGCCGGACCTCCGCGGCGGCGACGTGCGGGTCGCGCAGCCACGGCAGCTGCAGCGGGACCATGCGGTCGGGATCGCGTCCGCACCACTCCTCGAGCATCCAGTCGTTCCACGCCCGCATGGCCGCCATGCCGAGATCCGGGTCCGAGGGCGCGAGCGAGATGCGCTGGCCGACGAAGCCGGGGAGGAACGATGGGAAGCAGACGCTCGCCCACACCCCGTTGATGTCCATGTCGGCCAGCCGCGCGTCGATGTCCCACGCGCCACGCCGCATCTCGTCGAAGCGCGTGGGCTCGAAGCCGTACTCGCTGGACGGACGCCCTGCGACCGCGTTGAACCCGACGTTGGCGATGAGCTGGCCGTCCCAGAGCCAGCGCTGACCCCCGTCGTCGGTGTCCACGACGCGCGGCGCCGCATCGGCGTACCTGCTCGGGAAGCGGCCCTCCCACATGTGCGGTGGCTCGACGATGTGGTCGTCCGTCGAGATCACCGGGCAGAACACCGCACGGCGCTCCGGCTCGGGGAGGAACGTGACGCTCGCGCGTCGTTCCCCTCCGCCGCCGAACTCGGCCATGTTCGAGAGCTCGTCGATGGTGACCGGCATGGTCAGCTCCATGGGTCGGCTCGCTGCGGCGCAGGGTACCTGCGCCGCGGTCGCTCGCCTCCTAATCCAGGACGTCGGGCTCGTCGGCGAGGAGCATCCGCACGGCACCGTTCCAGAACGCGTCGAGCGCATGGGTCCGGAACGCGTCCTTGAGTGCCTGGCGGTGCTCACTCGGGATCGTGCGCGCGCTAACTCCCGCGATCAGCGCGTCGGCCGTGAGCCGGCACATGCGGTCGAACGTGTACGCGCGGTACGTGGCTTCCTCGATCGACGAGCCGATGACGATCGCGCCGTGGTTGACGAGGATGACGCCGTCGGCGTCACCGACCTGGTCGGCGAGCCATTCGCCGGCCTCGGCATCGAGCACCTGCCCCTGGTACTCGTCGACGAGCGCGAGCGCGCCGTCGAACATGCACGCAGGCTGATGCGTGATCTCGGGCAGGCGTCCCATCGTCGCGAGCAACGTCGCGTGGTACGGGTGGTTGTGCACGATGACCCGCGCGTCGGGACGCTGGCGGTGGATCCCCGCATGCAGGAAGATCGCCGGGCTGACGTCCCACGCGCCCTCGACCACCTCGCCGTCCGGGCCCACGCGGACGAGGTCCGATGCTTGCACCTCGTCCCACCACTTCCCCCACGGAGTCGCCCAGACGTCGCCGGCGGGGTCGGCGCTGCAGGTCACGTGGCCGGCCATGTTCTCGTTGAAGCCGATGCGGGCCAGGATGCGGTGCAGGCACGCCAGCTTCTGGAGCTCTGTGAGGTCGATGCCCGGCGGCATCGCGCGTGGCTTCCACGAGGCGGCGCTCACTGACGCGACGGTACCGTGCGGCGCCGTGAGCGAACGACAGCGCCGCACGTATCGTGCGGCGCAGCGAGTGGGGCCCGAGCGGCCCGGCCTGCAAGGCCGAGAGCGGAAATGACGACGACGCTGGCGTCGATCGTCGCTGCGCACGCGGTCGAGCGTCCGGGCGATGCTGCGTACATCACCCGCTCGGGGCGGATGACCTGGCGCGAGTACCACGAGCGCTCCGATGCCCTCGCGGCTGCGCTGCTCGCGGACGGGCTCCAACCCTCCGAGCGGGTCGCCGTCGTGCTGCCGGACGGCGACAGCGTGCACGTCGCCTTCCTCGCGATCGAGAAGGCCGGCGGCGTGATCGTGGGCATCGGCGCGCGCGCGGGCGAACGCGAGCGCGAGCACCTCCTCGCGAAGACGGGCGCCCGTCGCGTGATCGACGGCGCGGAGCTCACGGCGCCGCGTCGGGGGTCACCGGATCCGGATCGAGCCCGAGAACGCGACGACCTCTGGCTGCTCAACTCGACGTCGGGCACCACGGGGCTCCCGAAGGTCGTCATGCACGATCAGGCGCGCTGGTTCGCGTTTCACGACCTGGCGGTCGCTGCCGGAGCGCTCACCAGCGCCGACGTCTTCATGAGCGCCCTGCCGGCCCCGTTCGGGTTCGGCATCTGGACGGCGCACGTGACGCCGACGCTGCTCGGCGCGCCGTGCGTCGTCATGCCGCGCTTCGATCCCGATGCCTGCCTCGAGCTCGTGGAGCGCGAGCGCGTGAGTGTGCTCGCGGCCGTGTCGACGCAGTTCGTGATGATGCTGGAGGCGCACAGCCTCGCGACGCGCGACCTCTCGAGCCTGCGCGTCCTGTTCACGGGCGGCGAGATGGTCCCGTACGAGCGCGCCGCGCAGTTCGAGGACCGAACCGGTTGCACGGTGCTCCAGTTCTACGGATCGAACGAGACCGGCGCGCTCTCACGAACGACGCTCGCCGACGACCGCGAGCACCGGCTTCGCACTGCGGGGCGCGTCCTGCGCGAGATGCACGTGCGACTGCTGTCGGACGACGGGCGCGACATCACCGCGACGGGGGGCCCGGGCATCGCGGCGTGCAAGGGGCCGGTGAACTGCCTCGGTTACCTCGACGACGACGAGGCGAATGCGCAGCTCTTCACGGACGACGGCTGGATGCTCACCGGCGACTACTGCACGATCGACGCCGACGAGTACCTGACCGTCGCGGGGCGCGCGTCGGACTTCATCATCCGCGGGGGCAAGAACGTGAGCGCGGCGCAGGTCGAGGACGAGGTCGCGACGCATCCCTCGGTCGCGCTCGCAGCGGCGGTCGCGATGCCGGATCCCACCTTCGGTGAGCGCGTGTGCGTCTACGTGGAGCAGCGGCCGGGCACGCCCGTGCTCACCCTCGACGATCTGCGTGAGCACCTCGGGGTGCGGGGCGTCGGCAAGGAGCTGTGGCCCGAGCGCATCGAGGTCGTCGACGCGTTGCCCCGGTCGTCGGGCGGCAAGGTCGCGAAGGGGGAGCTGCGCGCCGACATCCGGCGCCGGCTCGGCAGGGCATGAGCCGCGGACCCGTCGTCGACACCGCCTCCGGGCGGGTCCGCGGCGCGACCGTCGCGGCGCCGGACGGGCCGCGCGTCCACCGGTTCCTCGGGATCCCGTACGCGGCGCCGCCGCTCGGTGACCTGCGCTGGCGGACACCGCAACCGCCCGTTCCGTGGCCGGGCACCCGGGACGCGGCCGCGTTCGGCGACGCGGCGCCGCAGGCAGATCCGATCGAGGACCGGCTCCCCGGGTTCAAGGTCCGGCGCGCGAGCGAGGACTGCCTCACCCTGAACGTCTGGACTCCGGCGCTCGACGGCGCACGGCCGGTCATGGTGTGGATCCACGGAGGCGCCTACACCAGCGGGGGGTCGGCGCAACCGGTCTACGACGCGGCACGTCTCGCGGCGGAGGGCGACCTCGTGGTCGTCACGATCAACTACCGGCTCGGCGCACTCGGGTTCCTTGCCCCCGCCGGTGACGCCACCGCGAACTGCGGTCTGCACGACCAGCTGGCCGCGCTGGCGTGGGTACGGGTCCACGCCGCCGCCTTCGGTGGCGACGCGCGACGTGTCACCGCCTTCGGTGAGTCCGCGGGCGCCGGATCGATCCTGCACCTGCTCGCGTCGCGGCTCCGGAAGGGCGCGTTCGAGCGGGCGATCGTCCAGAGCGGGGAGCCGCGGACGCTGACGCGCGACGAGGCGGCCGTCGTGGCGGTGGCGGTGGCACGCAGCGTCGGGCTCGGTGCGCCGGACGCGGGCCGGCTCCGGACCGTCCCCGTCGAACGCCTCGTCGCCGCGCAGGAGGCCGCAGTGGCGGAGACCGCCACCACGATCGGCATGATGCCCTTCAACCCGTCGATCGACGGCGACCTGTGTGACCGCACCGTGCGGGACGCGATCGGCGCAGGGCGTGCCGACGACGCTGCGATCGTGATCGGGACGACCCGTGACGAGCTCAGCCTGTTCGCGGATCCCCGCGCCGCGTCGCTCGACGGTCCACGTCTCGCTCGCTGGGCGGCGCGGCTGCTCAGTGATGGCGCGGATGTCGATGCCGCCATCGCCGCGTACGAGGCACAGCTCGGCGACGGCGCGACCAAGGGCCGGATCTGGGACGCGCTCCGCACCGACGCGTACATGCGGATTCCCAACCTCCAGGTCGCGGATGCGCATGCGGCGCGGGGAGCCGCGACGTACGTGTACCGCTTCGACTGGGACGCACCTGGGCTCGGGGCCGCGCATGCCGTCGACGTCCCCTTCGTCTTCGGGACGTTCGACCGCGAAGGCTGGGGCCGCACCATCGGCTACGACGCGGACGCCGCGCGCCTCAGTGCGGTCATCCGGCGCGCGTGGGCGACGTTCGCGGCGACCGGTGTGCCCGACGCCGGAGTCGACTGGCGGGCCTATGACTCCGAGCGACGCCCGACGCTGCTGCTCACTCGGAGCGGTGCCCTGATGATGGACGATCCGGGCGGCACGACACGTCGGTGCCTCACCGCACAGGCCAGCCGACCCTCGTCGGGGTCGACCACGTAGCATGACCCTTCTATGAGTCGCGGCCGGGCTGCGGACGGCAGCGTCGAACCGGAGGACATCGAGGACAAGCGGCCCGACGCCGCGAGCGAGTCGCCCTTCGAGGCGGCACAGGGCCTCCTCGCGGCCGCGCTCGACGAGGTCCGGGTCTCACGAGTCGGCGACGGCGGGGCGCCCGCTCCCGACGCGAGCACCGCGGTCCGGACGTCGCGACGCCGATCGCGCGCCGCGCCGACGACGCCCGCGCCGACTGCGAGCGAGCGTGCCGCCGAGACACCGGTTCGGGACCGGCCGCCGGGACGGACTCGGGCACGACGACGCGCATGGCAGCGCCCGGACGCCGAGGCCGACTCGTCGCCGATCCGCGCGCTCGAAGAGCAGGCCGACGCCATTCGCCGGGGGACGAAGTCCCCGGAGAGCGATCTCGCGCTCGCGGCGGCCGTCGACGTCGAGGACACGCCGACACCGGGACCGAGCGACGAAGCCACGATTCCCGAGGTCGCGCAGGTGGTCCTCACCGCGTCGCCTGCGACCTCGGGTGTGCCGACCACGCGGGCCACGCGGGCCCCGCGCGCGGCGGCGCACAGGGGCACCGCGTCACATCGTCGCGGTGCGACCTGGCTCCTCGTGGTCGCGGTGCTCGCCGTCGTCGTGATCGTCGGCGCCACCATCGTGTCCATGTCGGGGGGCGACGGCTCGGACGGAACGTCGGACCAGGGCCCCGGCCCTGCCGCCTCGCCTCGTCTCGCGTTCGATCCGGTCACGACTCCCGACGGCGCGGTCGTGCAGCGGGTGTGGACGCTCCAAGGC
The DNA here is from genome assembly GCA_036559825.1 of Acidimicrobiia bacterium. Classification (GTDB taxonomy): domain Bacteria; phylum Actinomycetota; class Acidimicrobiia; order IMCC26256; family PALSA-555; genus DATBSK01. The sequence continues at coordinate 12,800 of DATBSK010000025.1, forward strand.
GCGAAGGGGGGTCGGCTCGTCGGCACGCTGACGTTCCGCAACCCGACCGACGGCGAGCTCACCGTGTCTCACACCGAGGTGATCCCGAAGTCGTTGGCGCGCTCCGTCGACGACATTGCGTTCGATCCCGAGCCGACGGTCGTGTCGGCGGATCCCGTCGTCGAGTACTCGCTCACCGTTCCCGCGGGGGGTCGCGTGAGCGCGCGGTACGAGATCACCGTCGCCGCAGACGGCGCGCGACGCGCGCGCCTCGTGGCATGGGCCGAGGACGCGGACCGGGCGTCGGAGTCGGCGACGACGTCGACGACCACCACGACCACGACGACGACGCTCGCGCCGGTCACGACTGCCGCGCCGCCGCCCACCGTCCTCGCGCTCCCCGGCCCGCCGCCACCGCCGCCCCCGCCGCCACCGTCGGCCGGCACCGGGATCCTGATCGTCCGGGCCGTGTCGAAGATCGGCGGGACCTACCGGTACGCGGGACCCGGGGGGAGCGCGTCCCTCGCGACGTCCGGGTCGGCCAACGGCACGGCGCAATCGGCCGCGATCCCGGTGGGTGCCGGCGTGGTCTCCTGGAGCCAGGTCTCGGCGCCACCCGGCTCGGGCCTCGTCGGGGTCAGCTGCAGCGGCGGCGCCTCGGTCTCCGGTGCCACGGCCACGTTCGAGGTCCACGCGGGCGAGACCGTGGTGTGCACGTGGACGAACGGATGACCGACACTGCCCGGGGTGGGCGTGCCGCGGCGCGGCGCGTGACCTCTGCGGGCGTCGCGGACCTCGCCGAGCGCCAGGCGAACGGCGTCGCGGCACTCGATCGCGCGCTGGAGGCGCGCCTCGCCGAGATCGACCGTGCCTTCGCGACGCGTCGAACGCAGCTGGAGAGCCGGCTGGACGATGCCGAGGAGCGCGTCGCGGCCGCCGTCGAGACGGGCATCGCCGAGTTCAAGCGTGCCGCCAGCGACGAACGCCGGCTGCTGCACGAGGAGGCCGCCTCGCACCTCGCCGCGATCGAGCATTCCTTCCACGACGCAGTGCGCGAGCTCGAGGCGGTGACGTCGGCACAGATCGCCGCGGTGCAGGAGCTCGTCGAACGACTCCGACGTCTGGAGCGCGCCACCGAGGATCGTCTGCGAGCGCTCGAGGGCGCCGGCGACTGAACGCCGCGGGCCGCCGCGGCGACGTTGCGTCGTTGTGACGACTAGCGCCGCGGCCCCGTGTACGGGCGGGGCGGTGCCGGTCGGGGAGCCGGACGGCGATCGTCGTCGTCGTAGAGCACCGGCTCCGTCGCACCGGCGGCACGCCCGAGCGCGTTCGATGCACGAGCCAGCTCGCCGACGCGGGCGAGGAGGTCCTCGAGCGCGGCGCCGCTCTCGACCGTGCGCCGCTCCAGGTCGCCCAGTCGCCGTGCGACCGCATCCTCGACCTCGTGCACACGGTCGACGAGGCGCTCGAGGTCCGCGACACGGATGCGCGAGCTCTTCTCGAGCTCGGCGGCCTGCGCCGTGCGCGTCGCTTCGAGGCTGCTGCGCGCCTCCTCGACGGCGAACTCGATCGCCGACATGCGATCCCCGACCATGCGCTCCAAGGTCTCGCCCCGGCGCGCCAGCTGGTCGTCGAACTCGTCGGTGCTGCGGTCGGCGAGCGTCTGGATCTCCTCGCGCTGTGCAGCCACGATGGCTCCCAGCTCGGTGCGCGCGGCAGTCAGCTGATCGCTGACCGCGGCGAGGCGCTGCTCGAGACGATCCTCGGCGTCGCGCGCCAGCGCGAGCACTGCCGTGATCTGGTCTTCCATCGTGTTCGAGAGCGACGTCAGCTCGGCCTTGCGCTGGTCGGCGGCGCGCAGCGTCTCACTCGACTTCGTCTCGACGAGGTGGGCAAGCTCGTCCACGCGCCCGGCCGCGACGCGCTCGGCCTCTTCCGCGCGCTCGGCGGCGACGCGCTCGGCCGCGGCCTTGGACTCGGCCAGCACGGTCGCCAGGTCCGCCGCCGCCGCGGTCGACCGCTCCAGCAGCTGCGCCGCTGCCGCGCTCGACCGCTCCTCCGAGGTGCGTTCGAGGTCCAGGCGGAGCTTGGTGAACAGCGACGAGAGGTGGTCCGCCGCCGCCTTGGCGCCTTCCTGGAGGGCCTCCTCGGCCTTGCGCGACCGCTCCGCCCACCGCTCGGAGGCCTCCTCGGCCGACGCCAGGGCGGTGTCCAGCTCCTCGCGGCGGGTGTCGGCGGTCTCGTTGAGGCTGTGCTCCAGCTGGCCGCGCAGCTCCTCGAGCTCGCCCCGCCACGACGCGAGCTGGGTCCGCGCGCTCGCCTGCTCCTTCTCGAGCGTCTGCTGGACGGCCTTCTCGAGTCGGGCGACGAGCCCACGGTGATCTGCGACAGCCTCGACGAGGCGTTCCTCGGCGGCTGCGATCTCTTGCGCGTTCAGCGCGGCCTTGCGCTCGAGCTCGTCGACGTGCGCCGCGGTCGTCTCCGCGACCCCCGCGGCCCGCGCCTCGAGGTCGGCGATCCGGCCGGCGGCCTCCTGCTCCAGCGCGTGCATCCGCTCGAGCGCGCTGTCGAGCGCGTCGCGATGCGCCTTCACGCCGCCCTGGAACTCGGCGATCTGTGTGGCCGCGGTACCGCTCATCTTGGCGACGAGCTCACCGGAGCGCTCGTTGATGGCCTCCGCCTGGGTGACGCCCGCCTGGGCGATCACCTGCAGTGCCGCCGTCGTCCCCCGCTCGAGCTCCGCACGGCGTTCGTCGAGGCGCGAGCGACCTGCGGCAACCGTCTGCTCGACCTCGCTGACGTGACCCGCGACCGTCCGCTCCATCTGCAGGGTCGCGTCCGCGACCGCGTGCTCCGCCTGACTCTGGAGCGACGCGACCTGCGCGCGGCTGGACTCGATCGCTTCGTGCACGGTGCCACTGTGCTCGGATGTCGCCTGCTCCAGGCGCCCGATGGCCTCGTCGATCTGCTCACGGCTCCGCGACGTGGCGTCGGTGATCTGCTCACGACTCCGCGCCGTCGCGTCGGTGACCTCGGTGACGTGTGTCTCCGCGGTGCGCTGCATCGTGTCGGCGGCGTCGGAGGCGGCATGCTCGACCTGCTCGCGCAGGGACGCGGCTTCCTCGCGGCTGGCCGCGATCGCCTGGGCGATGGCCCCACTCCGCTCGTTCGTCGCGCTCTCCAAGCGGTCCAGCGCGACATCGACCTTGGTCTCGATCTCCTGCGCGAGCGCGCCGCCGGCGCTCCGCACCTCGTCCGCCACCATCGAGCGCGCCGACGCGACCTCCTCGGCCACGGCCGCGTGCGCCGTCCGGGTCACGTCGTCCCACTCCGCGCGGTCGCGCTGCGACCTCTCCTCCCACGCCGCGAGGTCGCGCTGCGCGTTCGCCTCCCACTCGGCGCGGTCGCGTTGCGTGTGCTCTTCCCACTCGCTGCGATGACGTTGCGCGCTCGTCACCCACTCGATGCGATGACGTTCCGCGCTCATCTCCCACTCGGAGCGTCGGCGTTCCGCGCTCGCTTCGATCTCGGCGACCTGGAGCAGGGCCGCCTGCTCGATCGCGGCCCGCTGTGCGTTCACGACCTCGTCGAGCGCGGTCCTCTGCTCCTCGGCCGTCTGCTCGAAGGCGGTGTGTCGCATCTCCGCCGCTTGTGCGAACTGGGCCGCCCGCTCGTTGGCCGAGCGCTCGAGCGTGGCGCGCTGGGCGTCGGCGATCTGCGCGAGCTCGCCGAGCTTCGCCTCCGCGATCGCGGCCAGGTCCTGCTTGACGGCCTCGATCCGGTCGATGACCGCATGGGCCAGGCCGGTGCGCTCCGCAGCCGCCGTCTGCTCGATGTCGACCTGCGCCGAGACCGCGGACTCCTGCAACGCCTCGACGAGCTTCGCGACCGCCTGCTCGAGCCGCTCGCGGGCCCTCGAGCTGGCGTCCTCGAACTCCGTCCGCCGGGCCTCGGCCAGCGCCTGGAGCTGCAGCTCGCGGCGCTCGGCGAGGCGGTGGATCGCGTTGGCGGGCGCGGCGAGCGTCGGGTCGGCGGCCAGGATCGGGTCGACGGCCCGAGCCTCGGCCTCGAGCTCTTCGTCACTCGGGACCGGCGGCTGCTCCGTCCCGAGTCCCCAGAAGGTCTCCTCGCCCCAGGGATCCTCGGTGGCCGCAGGCCGGCGCCCGCGTGATCGCCGGGACGACTCCGGGACGGTCTCCTGGACGGTCTCACCGTCAACGGGCACGGGTCGAGCAAGGCGCCGCCGTGGCATGCAGGCAGTATCACACAGAGGCGCTGGACGTCGCACGAGTCGAATCCAGCCCCGCGGGCCTCACCCGGGTCAGAGCGAGCGGCCGTCCTGCACGTGGCCCCAGATGTCGTCCCCGTGGTCCGGCAGGATCCGCACCCGGAGCAGCCGGTCGCGGTCGAGCCGCCCCCGGAAGGTCGCCTCGTGATCGTCGCCGGTGATCGTCAGCCCCCCTTTCGCGGCTGCGAACCGCCAGCTGGATGGAAGGCGGAGCACGACCTCCACTTTGTCCGGGTGAATCGCGGGCTGGCTCCCGAGCGCCAACTCGTACGAATCGTCGGGGCGGAGCCGCAAGCTTCCCTCGAGGTCGATCGAGAGACTTCGTGTGCTCTCGGCGGGAATCCGCAAGAAGCGCGAGTACACCTCACGACCTAGCTCGCGTTGGTGCTCGATACCGATCTTCTCACCGTCCCACCGCGCTCGCTTCGCCTGGAGCGGCGAGTACGCGCTGAGGAACGTCCCGTTCTCACCGGCTGCGTAGTCAGGGCGGTTGGATCCGATCACGTAGCTCGGGAGGCCACTCGACGGGGCCGAGTTGTGGAGCGCGACATCGAGCGTTCCCCGTGCATCGATGGTGTCTCCGTCTTCGCGTGGGAAGAGATCGAGGTCGTACTTCAGGTTCCGTTCGAGGAAGTAGTCGATCTTGTTCTGCGCGGCGTTCCCCGTGGTCACGAGGATCAGGTCCGGCGGAATGCGTGGCACGGCGCCGTCGGCGCCGCCACGCTTGGCGAGTCGCTCGGCCCGAGGATCCTTGAACCAGAGCGTCAGGTGCTTCGTGCGCGTTGCTTTGGCGAGCTCCTTGATGACACCGGCCGGGCTTCCGAGGTCGCGATCGCTGAACGCGTCCCAGGCCGCATCGGCGACGTCACCGAGAAACGAGTCGCGCGCTTCGTCATTGCCTTCGAAGTACACGTACGCGTCGTGCAAGGTCGCCTTGACGACGTTCTCCGCCGTGACCTTCTCGGGCCAACCGGGTACGTCGATTGGTCCCGTGATGCGGAGCAGGGCGGCGAGACCGATCGGATCGACTGTCACGACGCCATCGACGGGCCCGAAGGGCCCTTGCGCGAGCAGCGAGGCTGCGACGGCTCCGACCGTCGGGACGTCGGGCGAGGCGTTGACGTTCTGCCAGACACGCTCGGGTGAGAACCGCCCGTAGCGCAGCTTGTAGTCCTTGGGTGCCTTCAGCGTGCGCTGCTCGTTCTCGCCCGGGTTCAGTGTCCGAATCGGCTCGACGTCGCCCATGTCGACCTTGCCGTTGACCGCGGTCAGCTCTGCGTAGTTGCCGATGAATCCGCCGGTCGCGCGCGCCTCCGCGTTGTTCTGCATCGCGAGGAGGTATCGACGGGGACCGTCGCCGCCGAGCATCGAAGGCAGGATGCGAGCCGAGATCGCCGCGGTGCGGCTGTCGCGCGCCGCGCGATCGATGCGGCCGTGGACCTTGTCGATCGCGTCCTCGATCGGGCTGATCAGGAAGGTCGTGTCGATCGCGTCCATCCGCTCCTGTGCGGACGTGAGGACCCGCGCCGTGCGCTCGAACTCGGGCCGCAGCCGCGCCAGCTCGTCGAGGTTCACGGTCGAGTTCACGATCCGTAGCTGGTCGGGGTCCGCGGTCGTCGTGAGGTGCCGCCCGACGCGCGCGAGGTCGCTTCCGACGGCGACGAGCTCGCGGGCCGCGTCGAGGTTCGGGCCGAGCAGAGGAACCGCGAGCCCGAGGCTCACCTCGATGCCGTCGAGACGGCTCTGTGCAGCCCGGAAGCGCTTCTCGGCGTCGCGGAACGCCCGGTCCGCCGCCTCGGCGTCGCCGCGCCGCGCCGCGGCGAGCGCACGCTCCGCTGCCTTCGCACCCTCGGAGGGGTCGCTGCGAGCGCGGAGGAGCGCGAGCGAGGCCGGGATCGCGAAGACGACGAGCGCGCCGGCAAGGCACAGCGCGGTCACGAACGCCCAGCGCGGCCACCGGCCCGGAC
>DATBSK010000026.1:0-9729 GCA_036559825.1 Acidimicrobiia bacterium
CGACGAACGGCTTCGGCGCCGACGTGTGCATCGAGGCGGTTGGCAACCCGAAGGTGCTCGAGCAGGCGTTCTACGCGCGTGACCTCGCGGGCACTGTCGTGCAGGTTGGCGTTCCGACGCCCGACATGCGCTTCCCCGACATCCCGATGCTTGACTTCTTCGGTCGGGGCGGCGCCCTCAAGCCGTCCTGGTACGGCGACTGCCTGCCGAGCCGCGACTTCCCCCTCCTCATCGACCTGTACCTCCAGGGGCGGTTCGATCTCGACCGCTTCGTCTCGGAGACGATCTCGCTCGACCATGTCGAGGACGCCTTCCACAAGATGGAGCGCGGCGAAGTGCTCCGGTCGGTCGTCACGATCTGACGCCACCGGTGGCCGCGCGCATCGAGCTCGTCAGGACCAGCGGCGTCTTCTCGCTCGACGGCGAGGACTTCGACGTCGAGAACAACATCTGGCTCGTCGGCGACGACCACGAGGTGATCGTCGTCGACGCGGCGCACGACGCCACGCCCATCGCCGCCGCGGTCGGCGACCGTCACGTGCGGGCGATCCTCTGCACGCACGGTCACAACGACCACATCAACGCCGCGGACGCGCTCTCGCGCGCGGCGGGCGACGCCCCTGTGCTCCTGCACCCCGACGACGAGATGCTCTGGGACGTCGTCTACCCCGACCGCAAGCCGGATGACGCGGTCGGCCACGGTGACGAGCTCAAGGTCGCCGGTGAGCGGCTGCGCGTCGTCCACACGCCTGGTCACAGCCCCGGCGGGGTCTGCCTGGTGGGGCTCGGAGCGCACGTCTTCGGCGGCGACACCCTCTTCAAGGGCGGCCCGGGCGCGACCGGCCGCTCGTACTCCGACTTCGGCACCATCATCGAGTCGATCCGGGACCGGCTGCTCGTGCTGCCCGCCGACACGGTCGTGCACACCGGACACGGCGAGACGACGACGATCGGCGACGAGGCACCGCGCCTCGACGAGTGGATCGCCCGCGGGCATTGAGCGAGGGAGGAGGTCGATGTTCACCACGATCGTCGTCGGCACCGACGGATCCGATCGGGCGAGCCAGGCCGTCGAGCGCGCCCTGATGCTCGCGAGCGCCTACGACGCCACGCTCCACGTCGTGCACGCGTACAAGGGCACCCGGGAGCAGGTGGAGGACACCGCGCGCGCGGTTGCCGACCAGCTCGCCGAGATGCTCGGGACACGCGGCGTCGAGGTGCGGACGCACGCGATGCAGGGCGATCCCGCCGACGTGATCCTCGACTTCGCGTACGACGCCGGCGCGGATCTCATCGTCATCGGCAACCGCGGTATGACCGGGCGCCGCGGGCACTTCAGCAGCATCCCGAACTCGATCTCGCACGACGCCTCCTGCTCTGTGCTGATCGTGCCCACGGCGGAGGAGCCGGAGCCATGAGCGCCGACACCCCGATCTTCCGGACGATCGTCGTCGGGACCGACGGCTCCACGCGCGCCACCCGGGCCGTCGAGCAGGCAGCCGATCTCGCGCGCACGCTCGACGCCACGCTCCACATCGTGCAGGCGTACAAGGGGGTGGAGGAGACGATGGCGACCGCGATGGCATCGGGCTCGATGGTCACCCCGTCGCCCGAGCTCGGTGACGTCGCGAAGGAGGAGGCCGAAGCCATCGGCGGCGGGCTCGAGGCGCTCGCCGCGTCGTTGCGCGAGCGGGGCGTCACGGTCGAGACCCACGTCGTGTCGGGCAGCCCCGTACCGGTGATCCTCGAGACCGCGAACGCGGTCGGCGCCGATCTCATCGTGGTCGGCAACCGCGGGATGGCCGGCGCGAAGCGGCTCCTCGGCAGCGTGCCGAACACCCTCGCGCACCGCGCCGGCTGCGCGGTCCTCATCGTGAGAACCGACGAGTGACGTAGGTTCGCGTCATGGCCACGACGGATCCTCTTCCCTCGGCGGTGCTCACCGCGCGCTTCTCGGAGGCGGTGCGCTGGGCGTCGCACCTCCATGCCGACCAGTGCCGGAAGGGCACGAACATCGCCTACATCTCGCACCTCCTCGCGGTGGCGTCCCTCGTGCTCGAGGACGGCGGCACCGAGGAGGAGGCGATCGCTGCGGTGCTCCACGACGCGATCGAGGACTGCGGCGCGTCGCAGGCCGAGATCCGTGCTCGCTTCGGCGCACCTGTCGCCGACCTCGTCGTCGCGTGCACGGAGCCGCGCGGCCCGCAGGGCGAGAAGCTCCCGTGGCGCGAGCGCAAAGAGGCCTACCTCGCGCACCTGGCGTACGACGATCTGCCGACCGCGGTGTACCGGGTGTCGGGCGCCGACAAGCTCCACAACGCGCGTTCGATCCTCACCGACCTGCGCGAGCACGGCCCCGGCATGTTCTCCGAGCGCGGCTTCAATGCCGGCGCGGCCGAGCAGGCCTGGTACTACGAGGGGCTGCGTGACGCGCTCACGGAGCGCCGTCCCGACTCCGTCCTCACCCACGAGCTGCAACGCGTCGTCGACGAGCTGCTCGCCGAGATCGGGCGCGGCGCGTGACGCTGCCCGCGTACCTCCATCCCTTCTGCAAGCCGGCGCGCGACACGTTCCTCACGATCGAGCGCGGCAAGGGCGCGCTCGTCTGGGACGCCGACGGGAACGAGTACGTCGACGGGATGGCCAGCCTGTGGTGCGTCAACGTCGGCCACGGGCGGCGCGAGATCGTCGATGCCGTCACCGCGCAGATGTCGACGCTCGCCTGCTATCACACGTTCGAGCCGTTCGCGAACGAGCCCGCCGATCGGCTCGCGGAGGAGGTCGCCGCCGTCGCGCCGATGACCGGCGCACGCGTGTTCCTCACGACGTCGGGGTCCGAAGCCGTCGACTCCGCGATCAAGCTCGCTCGCCTCGCACACGTGCGCGCCGGGCGCCCCGAGCGCACGCTCGTGCTCAGCCGCGGCCGCGGCTACCACGGCGTCACGTTCGGCGGCATGGCTGCGCAGGGGCTGCCGCCCAACCAGGAGGGCTTCGGCCCGCACGTCGAGGGCTTCGAGAACCTCCCGCCCGACGACATCGAGGCCTGGGCCTCGTTCATGTCGGAGCGCGGCCACGAGGTCGCGGCCGTGCTCGCCGAGCCGGTGCAGGGTGCGGGCGGCGTGCACCCGCCCCCCGACGGCTACCTCGCCGCGCTCCGGCGCCTCTGCGACCAGCACGGCGCGTACCTGATCCTCGACGAGGTCATCTGCGCCTTCGGCCGCCTCGGTGAGTGGTTCGGCGCGCGCCACTACGGGGTCGTCCCCGACATGATCACGTTCGCGAAGGGCGTGAGCTCGGGCTACGTCCCGCTCGGCGGCGTCGTCATCGCACCGTCCGTCCACGAGCCGCTCGAAGCCGACCCCACCTACCTGCTCCGCCACGGCCACACGTACTCGGGCCACCCGACGTGCGCGGCCGCCGGGCTCGCGAACCTCGCGGTGATGCGCGACGACGACCTCCTCGCGCGGGCTCCGGCCATCGGCGCGCGCCTGTCGGCAGGCCTCCGCGCGATCGAGGCGGACGGGCTCGTCGCCGACGTGCGCGGCGCGGGCGCGGTGTGGGCCGTCGGGCTCGACGCCGCCCGCGACGCCGGCGCGGTCCGCGACGGGATGCTCGACGGCGGCGTGATCTGCCGCCCGATCGGTCCCGACACGCTCGCGTTCTGCCCGCCACTGGTGATCGACGACGGGCAGATCGACCACCTCGTCGACAGCCTGGCATCCGCGCTCCGCTGACGACAGACTCGCGCGTGCGACCCGAGAGGAGGAGCAGCCGAGCCTCCCGCAGGGCGGCCGCAGGTACCCTGCGGACGAGCGAGCGCGAACGGAAAGGAGAGCAGCGACATGGGCGCAGGCAAGACCGTTACCAAGCTCGCCGCGATCGGTGCCGCGATCGCCGGAGCGATCTTCTTCTGGCGCAAGCGGCAGGCCCACGAGCAGATGCCCGCCGCGACACCGCCGTTCCCGCCCGCCGCGGACCGGGCCCGCGACATGCCGTGACCGCGAGTCGGGTCTCGGGGCCTCCGGTCTAGATTCAGGCTCGATGCCCTACCCGACGGACATCGGCATCGTCGACCTCATGATCGGCTTCCCGATGGGCGACCAGAAGGCCGTCTACCAGTACCTGATGCGCGGCATCAAGGACGCGGAGACGAAGGAGTCGTTCACCTTCCCGGCCGAGTACATGTTCAAGGACGTCCCCGACCGGGTCGACGAGGACGTCGACCCCGTCGACGAGGCCTTCGCGGAGATGGACAAGTACGGCGTCGAACAGGGCCTCTTCGGCAACCTGAAGCTCGGCGCGGAGGCGCGTGAGCGGTACCCCGGCCGGGTCCACCTCTCGCTCGAGGTCGATCCCAACGACGTCATGGGATCGGTGCGCAAGATCCGCGCCGCGCACGAGGAGTTCGACATCAAGGCGATCACCATCTTCCCGTCGGGCTGCCTACCGCAGGTGAACGTCGACGACCCCAAGATGTACGCGGTCTACGCGACGTGCATCGAGCTCGACATCCCGGCGATCGTGAACGCCGGCATCGCGGGGCCGCGCTTCCCGTCCGACTGTCAGCACGTCATGCGGTTCGACCAGGTCTGCTACGACTTCCCCGACCTGCGCATCGTGATGCGCCACGGCGCCGAGCCGTGGGAGGACCTGGCCGTCAAGCTCATGCTGAAGTGGCCCGGCCTGTACTACATGCCGTCGGCGTTCGCGCCCAAGTACTACCCGCAGGCGATCATCGACTACGCGAACACCCGCGGCACCGACAAGGTCATGTATGCGGGCTACTACCCGATGGGTCTCAGCCTCGAGCGCATCTTCACCGAGATGCCGAACGTCCCGTTCCGCGACCACGTGTGGCCCAAGTTCCTCCGCGAGAACGCGATCGAGGTGTTCAGGTTGGAGAAGTGACGTGACCGCGACCGAACCGCGCTACACGCTGATCTCCGCCGACACGCATGCCGGCGGCAACCACGAGCAGTACCGCGAGTACCTGGATCCGGCGTACCGCGACGAGTTCGACGCCTGGCGCGAGCGCTACAAGAACCCGTTCCGCGACCTGCACGGTAAGAAGCGCAACCAGAACTGGGACAACGAGCGGCGCTTCTCCGAGGAGGAGGCGGACGGCACCGCGGCCGAGGTGCTGTTCCCGAACACCGTCCCGCCGTTCTTCCCGACCGGCGCGGTGATCGCGCGGCCACCGTCGCCGGACGAGTACGAGCTCCGGCACGCGGGCATCCGTGCGCACAACCGGTGGCTCGTCGACTTCTGCGCCGTGGCGCCCGAGCGGCGCGCCGGAGTCGGGCAGATCTTCCTGAACGACGTCGAGGACGCGATCGCCGACGTCACGTTCATCGCCGAGCACGGCCTGCGCGGCGGGGCGCTGCTCCCCGGCCGGCCGGACGACTCGGACGTGCCGCCGCTCTACGACCCGGTGTACGACCCGCTCTGGTCGGCGTGCGAGGACCTCGACGTCCCGGTCACGCACCATTCGGGGCAGGGGTCACCCGACTACGGCAAGTACGCGTTCTCGATGGTCCTCTGGATCGCCGAGACGTCGTGGTTCTCGCACCGTGCGCTGACGCACCTCATCGTGGGCGGTGTGTTCGAGCGTCATCCGCGTCTGAGGTTCGTCATGACCGAGCAGGGATGCTCGTGGATCCCCGGGGTCCTCCAGGCGCTCGACGGGTTCCACGCCCAGATGTCCTCGGGCCGCATCGGCGAGATCAACTACTCCGACGACCAGGTGCTGCCGTTGAAGCCGTCGGAGTACTTCGAGCGGAGCTGCTTCGTGGGGGTGAGCTTCCCGAGCCCGTCGGAGGCGCGGGCGATGCGCAAGCTGGGGCTCCACAAGACGATGTGGGGCAGCGACTACCCGCACCACGAGAGCACCTTCCCGTACACGACCGAGGGGCTCCGGCTCGCGTTCTCGGACTGGGATCCCGACGACGTGCGCCAAGTGACGAGCCGGACGGCGGCGCACGTCTACGACTTCGACCTCGACGCGCTCGCGCCGATCGCCGCGCGTGTCGGCCCGACGGTCGACGAGGTGCGCGTGCCGCTCGACAAGGTCCCCGAGGACTCCGGCAGCCCGGCTTTCACGCGCGGCTGACGCACCGAGGTGTGCTTCGCGGGGGCGCCCTTGAAGTGCCGCCGCGCCCGCCAGGGCGCGGAGCTGTTCGTCAGCGCGCGGTGAGGCCGAGCTTGTCGAGCAGCCGCGGAGCGAGCCAGGCCGCACCCTCGACGGAGAAGTGCCCACCGTCCTCGGGGCGCGGGACGATCCCGGCGACTCTGGTCGGGCACGGTGCTCCCCGCGGGCAGAGCCACCGATCGAGATCGACGAGCCTGACGCGCGCCGGGTCGGCGCGGGCGACCATGCGGAGCACGCTGAGGTGGCGGCGCGCCTCCGCGACGCGCGCCGGCGACGCCACGCCCGTGTAGTCGCCGTCGGTCGGGATCGCCTCGCCGAGCAAGACGACCGTGCGCCCCGAGCCGACGGGCGCGATCGCGTCGACGACCTCGCGGAAGAGGTCGGCCGTCGTGGCGCGTCCCTCCGGCGTCCGAGGATCGACGAAGACTCCGTCGAGGAGCCGCGGCGCGCCGTCCCAGGTCGAGAGCAGCAGCACGACGTCTGCCGGCATGCCTGCAACCTCGTCCCGCCATTCAGCGGCCGCGCCGTCGCACGCTGACGCCCACGGTGGCGTGTAGCCGTCGAGCGTCGTGGGCTCCCCACGGAGCATGCCGCAGCCCGGTCGCACGCTCCTCAGCACCGAGATGCCGCGCGCCGCGGCCTCGGCGATGAGCGGGATCACCAGCGTCGCCGCGACGCTGTCGCCCGCGATGACGACGCGTGGGGCGCGATCCGTCGGGAGCAGCGGCGCGGCACTCAGGGCGCGCGCTTCATCGACGCGCGCCGCGAGCACAGGATCAACTCGAACGACGACGTGGGAGGTCCGCGCGCTCGCAGCGCCGGTCGCGCACGTGCAGAGCGCGGTGATCGCGAGGCCGACGATCGTCGCTCGCGTCACGCGCATCCTGTCAGTCAAGCATCCCGCGGGTGCGAGCGGGCGGCGCGGCCACTACCACCGGTCCCAGTGCACGACGTCGTCGACGGGCCGCCGCCATGCGGGCCGGAAGCGGTCCCCGACAGTGTGGGCCACCGGGACGAGCGCGACCTGCGTCACGCTGTCGGCGGGGATCCCGAGGAGCGCCGCCATCTCGGCCTCGTGCTCGACGTGGACGGTCGTCCACGCGGTGCCGAGCCCGCGCGACCTCGCCGCGAGCATGAAGCTCCACACCGCAGGGAGGATCGATCCGAAGAGCGTCGCCTGGTCCGCGAGCGGCACGCCGTCGGGCCGTCCCTCGATGCACGGGACCACGTGCACGGGGACCTCGTGGAGGTGCTCGAACAGGTAGCCCGACGAGTCCATCACGCGCCGGCGCACCGTGCGCTCGTCGTCGGAGCGCTCCCGTCGCGACGCCCGGCGCGGATGCTCGCGCTGGGCGTAGTCGGCGGCACCGCGGCGGAACACGTCGGCGACCGACGCACGCGTCGCCGGATCGGTGACGACGACGAAGTGCCACCCCTGGTCGTTGCCGCCGGTGGGGGCCTGCAGCGCGAGCTCGATGCACTCGCGGATGAGCTCCGGGTCGACAGGCCGCGTGAGGTCGAGCCGGCGGCGCACCGCCCGCGTGGTCGTGAGGACCTCGTCGACGTCGCGGGGCCCGGCCACGCCCGTGATCCTGCTCCATGGGCTCGCTCGCTGCAGCCCGGAGCGGGCTGCGGCCGCTCGCTCACAAGGTGCATGATCTCCCCATGACCGAAGCTCCGACGACGACACCGGCGGCGCCGGTGACCGGCTTCTCGCATGCGCAGCTCTACGTCAGCGATCTCCTGACGAGTGAGCGCTGGTACACGACGGTCCTCGGGCTCACCCGGCTCGCGGCCGACGCCGACCGCGGGTACGTCGCCCTGCGTCACCGTGCGAGCGGCATGGTGATCGTCCTCAGCGAGCGCGACCGCGTCGACGGCGTCGGGCGCCTCGACCATCTCGCCTTCGCCGTTCCCGACGGCGCGGCGCTGCGCGCGTGGGCCGACGCGCTCACCGCCTCCGGGATCCCCCACGGCGGCGTCGCCGACGAGCAGGGCCGGCCGTCGTTGCAGCTCCACGATCCCGACGGCCTCGAGATCGAGCTCGTCGCGCCGGCAGCGAGGTAGGGACGCCGACATGGACATCTCGCTCGACGGTTGGGACATCGGCCAGTTCGAGGATGCCGAGTGGTCACCGTGGGGATCCGGCGGGAACGCGCGGGCCAAGACCCTCGCGAGCGGTGACGGGTTCTATCTGTCGGTCGTCGAGGCGGAGCCCGGCTATCGCGGTGACCCGCACGAGCACCTGCACACGGAGTTCCTCTACGTGGTCGACGGGTCGCTGCACACGCAAGGGCGGACGATGACGAAGGGCGACGCGTACGTCGCCGCGGGCGGGTCGACGCACGCCGACTTCGGCACCGACGAGGGCGCCACCTACCTGTCGATCATCAAGATCTAGAGATCAAGAACTAGAGCAGCCGGTACGTCGGGTTCAGGATCGCGAGCCTCCCTCGGTCCTCGCCGACCATCCCCTCGGCGATCACGCGCGACCCCACGGCGATCCCGGCGATGCTCCGCCGCCCGAGGAACACCAGGAGCATGCCGCCGGTCTCGTCCACGACCGTGCACTCGAGGCTGGCGACGCCGCCATGGGGCTGCACACGGACCTCGCGCACGCGGCCGGCGATGACGGCCGTGCTTCGGTACGAGGCCTGCGCGATGGGCGTCCGGTTCGCCGGCAGCAGCACGGCGGGGATCGCCTCCGCCTCGAGGACCGCGGTCGACGGCGCGCCGCGGCGCCGCCCGTTCCCGCCGTTGCGCTTCGGGCGCGGCGCGGGCGTGTGCTCCTGCGCCGCGGGCGCCTCGCCCCGTCGACCGAGGTGGTACGGCACGATCGTCACGTTGCTGTGAGGCAAGAGCGCGAGCGCTTGGACGATCGAGTTTGCGGTGCGGTCGTGGAGCAGCCGGTGCCAGACGTGCTTGTACTGGCGTTGTGGGATCAACACGCTGACCTCCGTCTCGCCGTCGGCCAGCGTCGTCGCGACGACCTCGGCGGCGGCACGCGGGATCCGCCGGTCGGGGCACTCGACGATGTCGAGCGGCAGGCGGCTGAAGCCCAGGTTGCGCCACGCGGCGATCAGGTCCTCCGTCTTGACCGGGTCGAGGTCGAAGTGCACGGCCCGCACGTCGTCGGGGGTGAACGTGCGCGCGTACTGGATGGCGCGCGCCGCGGCGATGTCGAGCTGGTCGATGAGGACGATGACGACGTGGCGGCGGAGGATCGGGGCTTGCGCCGCGTTCGGGGCGTCCTCCTTCAGCTCCTCGAGCTCCTCCTCGTACTGGCGGTTGAGGCGCACGAGCAAGAAGACCATCACCGGCACCATCACGATGATGAACCACGCACCATGCGTGAACTTCGTGATCGCGATGATGATGTCGACGACCAGCGAGAGGAAGGCGCCGATCGCGTTGATCGCGAACCCGACGCGCCAGTGGGGCTCACGGTGCGTGAGGTGGTGCTTCGCCATGCCGGCCTGCGACAGGGTGAAGCTCGTGAACACGCCGATCGCGTAGAGCGGGATGAGCTTGTCGACCTTCGCGTCGGCGACGATCAGCACCGCGATCGCCGCGACCGCGAG
>DATBSK010000027.1:0-6170 GCA_036559825.1 Acidimicrobiia bacterium
TACTTCGGCGCTTTGCGCGGCAGCGAGGTCGCCGCCGCATCGATCGGCATCAACGCGACCTTGTTGCGGCTCGTGCTCTTTGCGCTGGCTGCCGGGGTCGCGGGCATCGGCGGTGGCCTGTTGGCCATGGACGACGGGACGATCAATCCGATCTCGAGCTATCCCGCGATCTTCGGCGTGCTGTGGGTCGTGCTCGTCGTCACACTGGGCTCGCGCACGGTCGACGGCGCCGTGAACGCGGCGCTCGGTCTCGTGATCTCGCAGTGGCTGCTGGAGACGCTCGGGTTCCCACCCCAGCTCGCGATCATCGGCTTCGGGCTCGGGGCGATCACGTACGCACGGCATCCCGAGGGCATCGTCGAGTTCCAGACCCGGAAGAGCGTGCTCGCGCAGATACGCCAGCGCGCGCTGAAGGAACGCGCTGACGAGCTCGCGAAGGAGGACCGGCTGCCAGCGCAGTACCGCCCGGTCTGGCACGTCGTCGTGCCGATCCTCGCCGGGCCGGCGCTGTACTTCCTCTACATCCTCGTGCGCAGCCCGATCCAGGGACACTGGGTCTCGGTGCGGAGCACGACGCTCCTGTGCTTCATCGTCCCGAGCCTCGTCTTCGGCCTCGTGTGGATCGTGCTCACCGATTCCCGCCTCCGGCGCATCGGCGGGTACGCCAACGGGCCCGCCCTGCTCGCCGCGGGCGCGGCCGGCGGTGCGCTCGTCGGCTGGTTCTTCGAGGCCAAGGATTGGGTGCCGCGCGCGTCGTTGCTCGACTGCGTGCTCGTCGGGATCCCCGCGGGCATCGCCGCGGTCGCCTTCTTCCTGCTCCCGGTGCACATCACGCGGATCGCACGGGCACGCGGCTGGCTCGGCTCGCCGATCTCCTGGCACGTCGGGCGCGCGCCGCTCGGGTTCCTGCTCTTCGGCGCGTTCCTGTTCTTCCGCACCTCGGTCACCGACACGAGCACGACCGGCATCTTCTTCGACAAGGGCTTCCCGCCCAGCGGATGGCCCGTGTTCTTCGTGGCCGCGATCACGGTCATCATCTGGGTGCAGTGGGTGGCGTCGGTGCAGGGCGCGGCGAACGAGCTCGCCATCGGCGGCGAGGGCTTCGAGCCTCCCGAGGAGACGGGTGTTCGCGCCATGAGCGTCGAAGTGCCGGTCCCGGCCACGACGGGAGGTGGCACGTGACGGACGTGGCCGCGGCACCCGCGACCTCGACACCGGGCCCGCCCACCTCGTTGCTCGAGGCCACGGGCATCTCGAAGCGGTTCGCGGGCATCACCGCGCTCAACAGCGTCGACCTCGATGTCCGGCACGGCGAGATGGTCGGGCTCATCGGCCCGAACGGCGCCGGCAAGACGACGTTCTTCAACTGCCTGCTCGGCATGCTGCGTCCCGACGGCGGCAGCGTGCTCCTCGACGGCCGCGACATCAGCGCCCTGCCGGTCCACAAGCGCGCGCGGCTCGGCATCGGCCGCACGTTCCAGCGCCTCGAGCTGTTCAGCGGCACCACCGTGCGTGACCACTTCCTCGTCACCGAGCGGCAGCGCAACGGCAGCGGCCACCTCTGGAAGGACGTGCTCAACCTCTCGAAACCCACGCGCGACGAGCTGGAGCGCGCCGAGCGGATGATCGAGCTCCTACGTCTCCAGGCCGAGGCCGACCAACCCGTCGAGTCGCTCAGCCTCGGCCGGGGCCGGCTGGTCGAGCTCGGGCGAGCGCTGATGACGCGGCCCAAGCTGCTGCTGCTCGACGAGCCGTCCTCCGGCCTCGACGTCCGCGAGACCGCAGCCCTCGCGGAGCGGCTCGCGACGGTGCAGGAGGAGCACGAGTTCGCCGTGCTCCTCGTGGAGCACGACGTCGAGATGGTGCAGAGCCTGGTCACGCGTCTCTACGTCCTCGACTTCGGGACCCTCATCGCGTCGGGCCCGACCGACGACGTGCTCGGTGATGCGGCCGTGCGCAAGGCGTACCTCGGAGACGTCATATGAGTGCCACGGCACCGACCGCGGCTGCCTCGGGGTCCTCGGCGAACAATGTGCCGCTGCTCGAGCTGCGCGACATCGAGGCGAGCTACGGTCCGTTCCGTTCGCTCTTCGGGATCTCCTTCGCCGTACGCGAGGGCTCGGTGCTCGCTGTGCTGGGCGCCAACGGCTCGGGCAAGACGACGGTCGTGCGCGTCGCGTGCGGGCTCCTCAAGCCCACGGCCGGCTCCCTGCTCTACGAGGGCGTCGACATCACCGGCCGGCGGGCGTACCGCCTCGCACGTATGGGAATCGTGCACGCGCCCGAAGGTCGGTCCGTCTTTGCCTCTCTGACCGTCGAGGAGAACCTCGGTCTGACCTTCCGTCAGGTCTTCGGGCGCAGCGGATCGCGTGCCGCGCTCGGCCGCGCGTACGACCTCTTCCCGAGGCTCGGCGAACGACGCAAGCAGCTTGCGGGCACGTTGTCGGGCGGGGAGCAGCGCATGCTGTCGTTGGCACGGGTTCTCGTACGTGCGCCGAAGCTGCTGATCACCGACGAGCTGTCGCTCGGGCTCGCGCCTGTGATCATCGACGAGGTGTACCAGACGCTCGCGACGATCCGCGACGCGGGGACATCCCTGCTCATCGTGGAGCAGCACGTGCACAAGGCGCTCAGCCTTGCCGATGACGTCGTGGTCGTCTCGAAGGGTCGCGTCGCGCTCGCCGGCGCGACCGCGGAGCTCGGGGACGTCTCCGATCGGATCCTTCCCGCGGTACACGGCGAGGTGGCTCCGTCGGGCAACGGCGCCCGGTAGCGACGCCTCGAGACGCGAGCGGGGCCGCCCCGGAGGGCGGCCCCGTCGCCGTTCTTCGTGCGTCGACTACGGGCCTGTGATGACGTCGTAGCAGGGCCCCGACTCGAGCACGGACGCGTCACCGGCAGCCGTGAGGTTGCACAAGGTGTCGTCGGTGACCTTCCACGTCTTACCCGAGAGGACGGCGGCTGCGTCGGCCGGGGCGATGCCCTCGAGCGGCGCGCCGTTGAAGATGAGGGTGAAGTCGACGTTCGCCTTCTTCTTCCCGGCGCACGTGATCTTGTTGACCTTCACGTTGGTCAGCTTCGCCGAATCGGCGTTCTTGGTCGCGCTGTCCTCGAACAACGTGACGAGCTCGGCGTTGACGCCCGGCGGGCTCAGGTGCTCGATGTACGGCTCCTTCTGCGGGGCATCCGGGAACTTCTGCCCGTTCAGGAAGTGGTCGTACGCGACCTTGATGGCCTTGAACGCTGCCGCCTTGGTCTTGCCTGCACAGAGCGGCGGCGGCTTGGCCTTTGCCCCTGCGACGGCCACCGACATCCCGACCACGAGCGCGCTCGCGGCGAGGACGGCGATGAACCCGACGATTGCCCGTCGACGCATGTTCCCCCCTAGGTCCTTGCGTTCGGGCCAGCGCGCCGCTGGTCCCAACTGACGATGGCGTCAGGAACGTAGCACCGACCGTGATCGGGCGGGAGTCGCGCTCAGGCCTCGGCCCGTACGGCGCCGTGCAGCGCGGCCCGGGTGACCCGGTCCAGGACGTCGAGCGCGTCCGCGGTCCCGACCCGCACCTGGCCCGACTGGACGTAGTAGCTCATCCGCTCGATCATCGAGACGAGTGCGAACGCCGTCATGCGGGCGTCGAGATCGGGCGCGGCGGCTCGGACGCGCACGGCGAGCTGGCGCGAGAACTCGGCGACGAGGTCGCGTGCGATCCGTCCGAGGTCGCCGTCCCCGATCTCCGCGTCGGTCCAGGTGCGGACGAACTCACCGTGCTGGGAGTACAGCGCGGTGAAGCGATCGAGCCACTCGCGGAAGGGTGCGGGCCTGTCGTCGTCGCTCACCGCGTCGAGGGGCGGGAGCTGACGCGCGAGCTCCACCATCTCGGCAGCCACCATCTCCGCGATCGCACGGAAGAGGTCCTCCTTGGAGGAGAAGTACAGATAGAAGGTCCCGTGCGACGTCCGCGCCGCCTTGACGATGTCGTCGACGCGCGCTGCGTGGTAGCCGCGCTCCGCGAACACCGCCGTCCCCGCGTCGAGCAGCCGGGCCATCGTGCGCTGCCCACGAGCGCGCAGCTCGCGACCCCGCGTGGGCACACCGCCGCGCGGTGCCGCTCGACTCATCGGACGGAGAGGCTACGAGCGGGCTGACGCCCGTGTCACCTTTGCGGCGGCTCGCGATACTCTCCGCGTCATGACTGCTTCCGCACCCACCTACGACGCGCTCGACGTCGGCAGCGAAGCGCCGCCGCTCGTCGTGGAGAACCTCACCCGCACGAACTTCGTCCGCTACGCCGGGGCCTCGGGCGACTTCAACCCGATGCACCACGACGACACCATCGCCACGCAGGTCGGGAACCCGTCCGTGTTCGGGCACGGCATGCTCACGGCAGGCCTGATGGCCCGCGTCGTCAAGGACTGGTTCGGGCCCGAGGCGATGCGGAAGTTCCAGGTGCGCTTCGCGAAGCAGGTCTGGCCCGGCGACACGATCACGTTCAGCGCGACCGTCACCGACAAGCGCGAGGAGGACGGCCAGCGCCTCGTCGACCTCGAGTGCGTCGCCAAGAACCAGGACGGCGTCGAGGTGCTCACCGGCACCGCGACCGCGGTCTGCTCCTGAGGCGCGCGCGTGGGGTTGCTCGACGGGCGCGTCGCGGTCGTCACCGGATCGGGGCGCGGCATCGGGCGTGAGCTCGCGCTGTGCCTCGCGGGCGAAGGCGCCGCGGTCGTCGTCAACGACGTCGGTGTGTCGCTCGACGGGAGGGGCACCGAGGAGGATCCTGCGGCCCAGGTGTGCAAGGAGATCGAGGCGGCGGGTGGTCGCGCCGTGCCGAGCTACGACTCCGTCACCGAGTTCGACGCCGCTGCCCGGATCATCGACACCGCGGTGCACTCCTTCGGGAAGATCGACATCCTCGTGAACAACGCGGGCATCGTGCGCGACCGCACGCTCGTGAAGATGGACGAGGCGGACTTCGATGCGGTCGTCGCGGTCCACATGAAGGGGTCGTTCAACTGCGCGCGGCACGCGGCCCCGCTCATGAAGGACCAGGGCTACGGACGGATCATCAACATCACGTCGTCGGCCGGTCTGCGAGGCAACTTCGGCCAGACGAACTACGGGGGCGCCAAGGCCGCGCTGATGGGCATGACGTTCATCTGGGCGCTCGAGCTCGGCCGCTACGGCGTGACGGTCAACGCGGTGGCGCCGGCCGGGAACACGCGGATGACCGCCGGTCTCTTCGAGCGATCCGGTGAGACGCCGCCACCCGAGTCCGATCCTGCACTGAACGCGCCGCTCGTCGCCTTCCTCGCATCCGAGCGCGCCGCGCACGTCAACGGACAGGTCCTGGGACGCACCGACTACGCGTACACCGTGTTCCAGCACCCGAAGCAGATCGCGTTCATGTGGCGCGACGGTGGGTGGACCCCGTCGGCTGTCGCCGAGCACTTCGACGACGTGCTCGGTCAGCACCTCCAGCACGTCGGCATGGTCATGCCCACGGGGATGGAGTTCTCCGGCGAGAAGCAGTGAGGTACCGGCTCGGCGTCGTCGACGTCACGTTCTGGGGCGACCCCGAGCCGGAGCGGGACCGGCATGCGGCCGCGCTGGGGTTCGAGCACATCGACGTGCTCGTCGACGTCGACCCGGCGACGCTCGTGCTGCCCGTCGGGTGCCCCACGGCGTACCCCAAGCCGCAACCGGGTTGGTGCTCGACGCCGGCGCCGATCGGCGGCGACGACATGTGGGAGAACGCTGTCCGATGGTGGAGGCGTTCGCCGGGCTGCCTCATGGAGCCGCACGCACGTGCGGTCGTGAGCTCGATCGAGACGGTGCGCGCGATGCAGGCCGAGGTGCCCGGGCTGCGGCTCCTCGTCGACACGGGGCACGTCGCCGACTGGGGCGGTGACCCGCTCGAGCTGCTCGAGCACGCCGACCACGTCCAGCTGCGCCAGGGCTGCGCCGGCTCGGCCCAGCTGCACGTCGACGACCCGCGCGGCGTCGTCGACTTCGCGGCGGTGCTCCGCCGGCTCGACGACCTCGACTACGGAGGCTGTGTGTCGGTCGAGTACTTCGACCTGCCCGATCGTGATTGGCCCCTCGACGACCCCATCGCCTGGGCCGTCGACCTCCGCACCCACCTCCTCTCGTTGTGAAGCCCCTGTTTGGGGGG
>DATBSK010000028.1:0-3600 GCA_036559825.1 Acidimicrobiia bacterium
GCGCCGGACGTTACGCTCGCACGGATGCCGGCAGACCTCGCGGGCTCGCGGGTCTCGCGCCGCCGTCGCAAGCGACGTCGAGTGCTGGTCGCCGCGCTCGCCGGCGGATCGCTGCTCGTGGTCGCGGCAGTCGCGGGAGCCGCGCTCGTCGCCACCGGAGGAGATGGCGGCGACGCAAAGCGGGCCGGCGCGCCGCGGAGCACCACGTCGACGACGAGTCCGACGTCGACGACGACGCTGCCGGTGTCGACGACGGCGGTGCCGAAGTCCACGAACCCCGTGGTCGCGCTCGCGCAGCAGTACGACGGTCGCTACGTCGGCACGTTCACGAACACGACCTTCCACACGAGCGGACCCGTGTCGCTCGAGGTCCGCATCGACCCCGCGACCGGCGATCTCGAGGCGTTGGCGGACTTCGACGGCGACCTCTTCGGCGGTGGCGCGAAGCAGGTGCGCCAGATCAACGGGACCGTCAGGCTCGGCGACCCGAACGCCGCGATCACGACCGACACGGATGCCTTCGGCCCGGTCACCGGGCGCATCGACGAGAGGCTCCAGCTCGTCCTGACGGCGGACGCCGTGCCGGGGCCGAAGGTGAAGAGCTTCACGCTCGTGGGAGGCCTGCGCGCCGACCTCACCGGCTTCGACGCGACCTACACCGTCGTCTTCGGGGACGGCACGACTGCCGACGGCACGATCGCCGTGTCGTGCGATGCCGCGGGCGCACGTGGGAGCGAGGTGCCCACGATCTGCGCGCTCACCCAGGGCGGTGGCGCTCCGTAGCCGCGTCGCTACGGGATCCGGTCGTAGCGGATCACCATCACCGCGGCAAAGAGCAGGCCGGCGACCGACAAGCCGAAGGCGATCCGGCGGGCGCGCGGCGACCACCGCTCGAGCACCTGACCCGCGGCGACGAACGGCGGGAAGCACTCGTTGGCGTAGCGGCCGAGCCCGACGATGCCGGAGTACATCGGCACGAGCAGCAGCAGCCCGGTCCACACGATCCACGAGACGGGCAACCGTCGTCGCTGCCGCCACACGACCCACGCCGCCGCGACCCCGAGGAGGAAGTGTGGCCACGCGTAGTCGTATCGCCACGGCTCCACGAACAGGTCGAAGACGGTGACTTCGGGCCACGCGGACTTCGCGTTCCAGAACACGATCGGGTCACCGGTGCGGTCCCACAGCCACGCGCACCAGGCCGCGACGAGGACGACGGCGGGCGTGCACACGAGCGCGATGCGACGCCATGAGCGCAGTGCGACGGCGATCGCGAGCACGAGCAGGATCCCGTTCGGGCGCACCATCGTGGCGCCGGCCACGACCGCGGCCGCCCCGATGTCGCGACGGTCCTCGACGAGGACGAAGGCCCAGACCGACGCGGCCAGGAAGATCGACGACGGGTAGATCATCGAGAAGAGGAACGAGGCCGGGAACAGCGCGAGCGCCCAGACGGCGAGCACCGACGCCTCCGTCGACGCGTGCCGGCGAGCGATCCGGTACACCCCCGCGAACGCGAGCAGCAGGACGAGCTCGTTGAGGATGACGGTGGCGGCCTGGTCGCCGATGCCGATCTCGCCGAAGCCGTGCATCAGGCCGGGGAGGAGCGGGAAGAACGGCCACCGCGTCTGGAGATCGCCGACCGGCAGCGCGCCGTAGCCGTCACGTGCGATCGCCGTGTACCACACGCCGTCCCACCTCTGGAAGCCCCAGAACCGGAGGCCATCACCGAACGGCCAGGACGTCGCGCACATGATCACGCCCGCGCACAACGCACGCGACACGAGCCAGGGCAGCACGACCGGGCGCCACGGGAACAGCGCCTGCAGGCCGGAGACGGTGCGAGCGCCGAACGACTGCGCAGGCCCGGTGTCGCGCGTGCTCGCGACCGCCGACACCATCGCGACGATGGTACGCGGCGCCGCGCGCGATCACCCGGCGCCACCGTTCGATCGGTAGGGTCGAGCGGTGCTCCTGCGGCTCTTGGTCTGGTCGGTTGCGCTCCTCGTCGGGCTCGGAGCGAGCATGGAGATCGCCGCGGCGCGCGACGAGGTCCTCGGTCAGGAGGATGCGGTGCTCGCCCCGCCGGCAACGGCGGTCTCCCGCCAGCTCCACGCCGACCAGGGATGCCACGTCCTGCTCGACACCGGCACGGGCGACTGCACGGTCGTGCGCACGGGCCACGGCGAGCTGGTGGTCACGGTCGAGCCCGGCCGGCGCATCGACAAGATCCTCGTGTCACGTCCGTGGACCGTGCGCGTGTACCGCCCCTCGACGAGCCTCCCGGAGGCATGGGAGATCGCGCTCGCGACGGAGCTGCGGGACGGTGATCCCCCGCTCTACGGGGCGGTGACGGCGAAGGCCGTGGACGTCACCGGCGACGGCGAGGACGAGCTCGTCATCGGCTACCGGTCCGAGGGCACCGGGATGATCCTCGACGTCGACATCGTCGGCACCGAGCCCGACGGCTCGCCGCGGATCCTCGCTCACGACCAGCTGTACAAGGGCAGCGTCGTGTTCCGCCACGGGCACCTCGTCGCGTGGGTGCCGGTGTACAAGCGGACCGACGCGAACTGCTGCCCGACCTGGGTCGAGCGCGATGTGCTCGTGTACCGCGACGGCACGTTCACGGTCGACGCCGGCCCTCGGATCCGGGCGCGCACGGTCGACGTCCCGGCCTCCGAGCTCGCCTGACCGCACCGGTACCATCCCGCCGTGACGCACGTCGTCTTCCTGTGCACCGGCAACGCGGCGCGGTCGGTCATGGCCGGTGCGATCGCGCGGCACCTTCGCGGCGACCTCGAGGTGATCACGGCTGGGACGCACGTCGTCGAGGGCATGCCGATGAGCTGGCGCACCCGTGATGCGCTCGCCACGGTCGGCGTGAGCGCCGACGGCCACCGCAGCCACCAGCTGCGCGACGGGGACGTCGCCGTCGCTGACGTGGTCGTCGCGATGGCCGGCGAGCACGTCACGTACGTCCGGCGCCAGCATCCGGACGCGGCCGCCCGCACGGCGACGCTCAAGCGCCTCGCCCGCGATCTCGACGGCGACTCGGAGCCGCTGGCGCTGCGCCTCGCCGCGCTCGACCTGGCGGCGCTCGCTGTCGAGCCGTGGGAGGACGTCGCCGACCCTGCCGGTGGTGAGCTGCCGGACTTCGAGCAGTGCGTCGCCGAGATCGACGCGCTGCTCGCGGAGCTCGTCCCGCGGCTCTGAGAGGGCGCCGTGTCGCTGGTCAGCACCCCACGAAGGGGCGCGACCAGGGGTGACCTGTGCAATGCCAGGTTCCTGATATAGCGTCAGATCACGCCACGATCGGGGGATTCGCGGCGGCTCGCGAGGGGGGAGCAGGGCGTGGTCACAACCGACGTCGCGAGCACCGCTGGAGACGCTCCGTCGCCGACGACCGCGCCCGCCTTGGAGCTCCAGGGCATCACGGTGCGCTTCGGGGGCATCACGGCACTCGCGGACGTCGATCTGCGCGCTGGCGCGGGGGAGGTCCTCGGGCTGATCGGTCCGAACGGCGCCGGCAAGACCACCCTGTTCGACGTCGTCTCGGGGGTCACGACGCCCAACGGCGGGCGGGTGCGGCTCGACGGC
>DATBSK010000029.1:0-10575 GCA_036559825.1 Acidimicrobiia bacterium
GTTGATCGCGAAGCCGACGCGCCAGCCCGGCTCGCGGTGCGTGAGGTGGTGCTTCGCCATCCCGGACTGCGACAGGGTGAAGCTCGTGAACACGCCGATGGCGTAGAGCGGGATGAGCTTGTCGACCTTGGCGTCGGCGACGATCAGCACGACGATCGCCGCGACCGCGAGGAAGATGATCCCGTTCGAGAAGACGAGGCGGTGCCCGCGCTTCGTGAGCTGGCGCGGCATGAAGTTGTCCTCGGCGTGGAAGCTCGCCAGACGCGGGAAGTCGGCGAAGCTCGTGTTCGCCGCGAGCACGAGGATGAGCATGGTGCCGGCCTGCAACGCGTAGAAGAGCACGTCGCCGGCCGCGCCGGAGCCGTAGACGAGGCGCCCGACCTGGCTGATCACGGTCGGTGTGCCGCTCTCGTAGGGCGCGGCGTGCACGTGGGCGGCGAGGACCGACAGCCCGAGGAACATGATCCCGAGGGTCACGCCCATGATCACGAGCGTGATCCGCGCGTTCTTCCACGCCGGCTCGCGGAAGGCCGGCACGCCGTTCGAGATCGCCTCGACACCCGTGACGGCGGCACCACCCGACGCGAAGGCGTGCATCACGACGTAGAGCGTCGCCCCGAGGAAGATCCCGTTGCCGGCGGTGCCGACGTCGACGAGACCGGCATGGTGGAGCGACGCGACCGGGAGCGTGCCCATCGCCAGCTTCCACATGCCGATCCCGAGCAGGATCACCATGTTGACGATGAAGAAGTAGGTCGGTACCGAGAAGATGCGGCCCGACTCGCGTACGCCCCGGAGGTTCCCGAACGCGATGATGCAGACGAACGCGATCGAGATCGGCAACGAGTACGGCGCGAGCCCCGGGAACGCCGACCCGAGCGCGGCGGTGCCGGCCGCAACCGAGACCGCGACAGTGAGCACATAGTCGGTGAGCAGCGCAACGCCCGCGACCTGCGCGGGCAGCAGCCCGAAGTTGTCGCGGGTGACGATGTAGGCGCCGCCGGCGCTCGGGTACGCCTTGATCGTCTGGAGATAGGAGAGGATCAAGAACGCGAGCACGACGAGCAGCGCGACCGTGATCGGCACGACCATCGCGAACGCGGCGACGCCGATCGCGGGGATGAGGACGCGCAGGATCTCCTCGGTGGCGTACGCGGACGACGAGAGGTTGTCGGACGCGAAGACGGCGAGCGCGGTGGGCTTCCCCAGGCGTTCGTGGGTCAGCTGCTCGGTCGCCAGCGGGCGCCCGAGCAGGCGGCTCTTGATGCGGTGGGTCCGCGGCTCGGGGAGCGCGGCGGCAATCGGGATCGGCGCCGGCTCCGCACGCGACGCGGTGGCCGGGCGTGCGCCCGGCTCGGTGTCGACCGTCGAGGCCACCATCGACACCTACCGGGCCCGGCGCAGCGTGCGGCGGATCTTGACGCGCTCTTGACGCGGGACAGCGAGAACCTGACGGTCGCTTGAGACGAGGCCGGATGCGAGGATCTCGCGGTGGCGACGACCGAGGGCATGAAGCGGGGCGGGTACTACGACGATCACTCCGAGTACCAGCGGAAGGTCGCGGCGTCCGGTGACGAGCTCGTGCGCGACGCCGTGACGCACGCGCCGGATCTTCGGGCAGGCGCGACCTTCGTCATCGCGGACTACGGCTGCTCGACGGGCCGGAACTCGATTGCGTCGCTGCGAACCGCCGTCGACGCGGTTCGGACCCGCGACCCGCGGCGCCCGGTCGCCGCGATCCACAACGACGTGCCGACGAACGACTGGAACACGTTGTTCGCGAACCTCAGGGAGGATCCACACAGCTATCTGCGCGCCAGCGGCCCGGCCGTGCTGCCGCTCGCGTCCGCGCGCTCCTTCTTCGAGCCGGCGACGCCGGCGGCCACCGTGCACCTCGGCATGTCGTTCTCCGCTGCGCACTGGCTCCGGACCCAACCCGACGTCACCGTTCCCGAAGGCTTCTACTTCTGCGAGGCGACGGGTCCGGCCCGCGAGACCCTGCGCACGCAGGGCGCGGCCGACTGGGAGGCGTTCCTCGCGGCGCGCGCCGAGGACCTCGCTCCAGGCGCGCGGCTGATCGTGCAGATGGTCGGGACCGACACGCCTCCCGCGTCGGCGGAACCGCGGGTCACGGCGCGAGCGCTGCTCAGCGCCATGGCACAGGTCGCCGCCGACATGGTGCGCGACGGCACACTCGACGCTGGCGTCGTCGACCGCTACGTGCTGCCGGTCTGCGCGCGCACCGTGGACGAGGCGCGCGCACCCGTCGATGCCGGCGGGCCACTGGCTGATCGCTTCGCTGTCGTCCTCGCGCGCACCGATCCGGTCGCGAACCCATACCTCGACCGCTGGCGCACCGATCACGACGCCGCCGCGTACGGCACCGCGTACGCCGCGTTCGTCCGCGGCTTCACCGAGTCGAACCTGCGCGAGCACCTCTTCGCCCCCGGCGCCCGTTCGGGCACACCGGACAGCGCGACCGACGACTACTTCGCGCGGCTCGAACGACGCTTCGCCGCCGATCCCGAGGCCGACGCCTTCGAGGACTGGACACTCACGGTCGTGCTGACGCGCCGATGACGTGTTTGGTCACTCGAGGCCGCTCTGGCGGCCTCTCGTGACCAAACAAGAGACCAGGCGGTTACGGTGACCGCCGTGCCCGACCCGTCCTCGGATCCGCAGCTGTCCATCACCTTGCGCGCCTTCGCAGCGGAGGATCCCGGTGGGTGGGAGCCCGTGCTCGACCTCGCGCGCGCGGCCGACGCGGCCGGGATCGACCGCTTGCTCGTGTCGGACCACGTCGTGTTCGGCGAGCACATGGACGCGTACGGACGCCCCGAGACCGGAGGCGTCGACGGCGGCAAGCAGCCCACCGGCCCCGACGGCCACTGGCTCGAGCCACTGACCGTGCTGTCGGTCGTCGCCGGGCTCACGACGCGGGTGCGCCTCGGCACGAACATCCTCCTGGCCGCGCTGCGACGGCCCGTCGTGCTCGCGAAGAGCGCGTCGACGCTCGACGTGCTGTCCGGCGGCCGGCTCGACCTCGGCGTCGGCATCGGCTGGCAGCGCGAGGAGTACGAGGCCGCCGGGCTCGACTTCGGCGATCGCGGGCGGCTGCTCGACCACACGTTGACCGTCTGCCAGGCGCTCTGGCGCGACCAGCGGGCGGGGATCGACACACCGGACCTCGCGTTCGACGGCATCCACATGATGCCGAAGCCGCGGCAGCCCGGGGGGGTGCCGATCTGGGTGAGCGGCCGCCTCAACGACCGCGTCGTGCAGCGCCTCGCGCGGTTCGGATCGGGTTGGATCCCGTGGGGCGACGACGCGAACGACCTCGTGACGTCGATTCCGGCGATGCGCGCCGCCGTCGCCGAGACGGGCCGCGATCCCGCGGGCATCGGCGTCGCCGGCACGCTCCCGATCGCGCGCACCGAGGACCGGTCGGTCGACCTCGCCGTGACGATGACGCGTCTCGCGCCGCTCGTCGAGGCCGGCGTCACGGACTTCCGGGCCCACCTCCCGATCCCGGAGGGAGGCGCGGCGCAGCAGTACCTGAGCGACGTCGTCGGCGCGTTCCGCGACGCCACCCGGTGACCGGCGACAGCGACGACGACCGCGCCGCGCTCCGCGACCTGGCGGATCGGTACGCAGCGGGCGTCGACCGGCGCGACACCGAGCTGTTCCTCAGCGCGTTCGATCCGGAGCGAGGCTCCCTGCTCGTGTTCGAGCCTTCGGAGGCCCCGGAGCCGCGCGGGACGCGACGCGGCACCGGCGAGCTGGCGGCCGTGATCAGGCAGATCTCCCGATACGACCGGACCTTCCACCACGTCGGGAACTCTCGCTACGACGTCACGGGCGACCGGGCGAGCGGCGAGGTCTACTGCATCGCGCACCACGTGACCGCGGGCACCGATGCGGACGAGGGACGCACCGACCACGTGATGTACATCCGCTACCGCGACGCGTACGAGCGGGGCGTGCACGGCTGGCGGATCGTCGAGCGCCGCGTGCTCGTCGACTGGACCGACACGCGGCGCATCGAGACATGACCCGCCCGCTCGACGGCATGCACGCGCTGGTTGTCGGCGGGGGCAGTGGCATCGGACTGGGAGCGGCGCGGCTGCTCGCCCGCGACGGAGCGCACGTGACGATTGCCGGACGCACGGAGCAGAAGCTCGCGGACGCCGTCGCGGCCTCCCGCGACGACGGCCTCGAGCTCTGCCCGGTCGCGTGCGACGCCCTCGACGCCGAGCAGGTGCGCGCCGCGGTGGACGCGGCGTCGGACGACGCCCGCCGTCTGCACATCGCCGTCACCGTCCCGGGCGGCGGGTCGATCCGGCCGGTCCTGCTCTTCGGCGACGACGAGTTCGGCGCCGAGGTCGAGCGCAACCTGCGACCGGTGTTCCTCCTGCTGAAGTACGCGGGCCAGGCGATGCTGCGCGCCGGATCCGGATCGTTCGTCGCGGTCTCGTCGACCGCGGCGGGCTTCTCGACCCGCTACCTGGCGTCGTACGCCGCGGGCAAGGCCGCGGGCGACCAGCTCGTGCGCGTCGCCGCCGACGAGCTCGGCCCGTACGGCGTGCGCGTCAACTCGGTGCGCCCCGGGCTCACGCGCACCGCGACGACGAAGGCCGCGTTCGCGAACGACGAGATGCTCGCCGCGTTCCTCAGCCGGCAGCCGATCGCGCGCGGGGGCGAGGTCGACGACATCGCGGCGGCGATCCGCTATCTCGCCGGGCCCGAGTCGTCGTGGGTCACCGGTCAGCACATCACCGTCGACGGCGGCCACACCTTGCGCGCCTTCGTCGACTACCGCGCGCTGCTCGACCTCCCCGACCCACGCCGGGAGGCGTGACGCCGGAACGCCTCGCCGGCCGGCGTGGTCTCCTTGGCGAGGATCGCCGCGGCGCCCGCCGAGCTGCTTGCGGCGAGCGCGGCCGCGGGATCCGTCGCCGAGGTCGCCGCCAGTGCCGGGTAGCCGAAGAAGTACTGCGCCCAGTAGAAGTTCACGAACGACACGCCGGTGGCGCGCGCGAACCGGCTGATCGTGTCGACGTACTCGGCGTCGAGCGGTGCCCAGTACGCGAGCGAGTCGCGCGGGATCACGGACAGGAAGTCGACCCCTCGGGCGAGCTCCGCCGCCGAGGCCTTGTAGAGCCACGCTTCGCCGATCACCGCATCCTTGTGGTGCCGCCGCGCCGTGGCCACCATGCTGCGAGCGGCATCGAGCAGGTTCCGGCCCGGCACCGTCAGCGGATAGATGTGGACGTCGATGAAGTCGACGCCCGGATCGGCCGCGAGGCGGTCGACGAGCTGCGATCCCTCCCAGTTGCCGCTCCCGGCACCGAGGGCAACGCCCTTCACGTCGCCCACCGCCGCGATCGTGTCGTCGACGAACTGCACGTACCGGTCCGTCGACACCGGCTGGTGGGTCAGCATCTGGTCCGTGCCCTGCTCCGTGGTGAAGGCGAGGTAATCGGGTCGGATCTCCCGCGCGATCCGCACGACCTGGCGCGTGCGCCCGGCGAGGAACTCGTCGAGCGGCATCGACGCATAGTCGATCGCCAGCGAGGAGTACGGCGTGTTCGTGAACACGACCTGGCTCTCCACCATGAGCGTGAGACCGCGCTCCCGCACGTCGCGCGCGACCTGCTCGTAGTAGGCCAGGTACTCCTCGTTGCGCGGATAGCCGGGATCGAGCAGCGGATACGGGATGTCGACGCCGACGCCACGCGCGCCGATGCGCTGCAGCGCGTCGAGCATCACCAGGTTCTTCACGCGTGCAGCCGGGTCGAGCAGGCGCTCGCCGAGGTTGCCGTTGGCCGTCAGCAGCTCCGAGGCGACGACGGGCGGCTTCGCGCGGGCGGGCGGCCGCTTGGGCAGGCTGGCACGGAAGGCGGCGAGGCTCGCAGCGAGCTCGTCGGCGGTCGCCTGCGCGTCGGCGGGCACCGGTGGGTACGGCACCGGCGCGGCCGCGGCCGACGCGGTCGAGAGCACCGCGGCCGCGGTGAACGCGATCGCGACTCGCAGCGCATGCACCGGGCCAGCCTACGAGTGCATCGATGCCGGTAGCATCGGCGCGGATGGCCCGTCGGTCGGCGCGAGCACCTCAACCGGGGCCGGAGGGCCTCACCTTCAAGGACCCGGCGAAGCGCCGCGATCTCGCCTTCGACATGCTGCCCATGGGAAAGCTCGCGGTGATCTCGCACCAGCGCAAGGCGAGTGAGCCCCACGTCAAGCGGGTGGCGGACTCGATCGAGCGCGTCGGCTTCCTCGCTCCGGTGGTCGTCGTGGAGGACGAGGACGGGTCCGACGGTTACCTCATCATCGACGGCCAGCACCGATATCTCGCCGCCAAGGAGCTCGGCCTGCGCAAGGTCCCGGCCGTGATCGTCCCGCACGATCTCGCGCGCCGGATGCTCGCGCTGAACGTCGAGAAGGAGCCGAACATCCGCGAGCGCGCGTCGGTCGCGCTGTCGATCTACCGCGACTTCGTGGATACCGAGCCGGCGTTGCCCGAGGACGACCCGTCGGTCGCCGATGCCGTGCTGTTCGCGCACTACGTCACACTCGGGCTCGCATACGCGGCATCGGGACGGCTGGCCGGGAGCCAGTACGAGCCGATCCTGCGGAAATGCGACGGGTTCCTCGACCAGCCCGTCTCGGAGTGCCTCCCGATCCGCGAGGCGCGCGCCGAGAAGGTGGTCGAAGCGCACCAGCTGGTCCACCGGATCACCGCCCTCATGAAGGAGATGGGCGCGTGGCACGAGTTCGTGGGCGCGCAGATCGTGTCGTTCGCGAACCCGTTGAAGCGCGCCCGGAAGCAGCAGTCGTTCGACGAGACGTTCGACAAGCTGATCACGAAGCTGCACGACCTCGAGGAGCACCCCGAGAAGCTGCGCCGCGCCGCCGACTGAGCCGCTCGCCTCTGAGCTTCCGTTTGGCGGGTGCACCGCTCGGGAACAACGCCGGCACCATGTTCGAGGTCCCGGTCGAGCCGCGCTCCCTCGAGGCCTTCCGGGCCCTCCTGGAACCTGCGGACCACCACCGGCTCGAGCGATCGGTGGAGCGGTTCCGCGACGTCCTCGGGGACCGTCGGCTCTGGCACGTGAACTCGACCAAGCAGGGCGGAGGAGTCGCCGAGCTCCTGTCGACGCTGTTGCCCTATCTCGCGGGCGCGGGCGTCGACGTGCACTGGCTCGTCATCGAGGGCACGGAGGAGTTCTTCGAGCTCACGAAGCGGCTCCACAACCACCTGCACGACGCCGATGGCGACGCCCGCCCGCTTGGTGACGGCGATCGCACCGTCTACGACCAGAGCCTGGCCCGCGAAGTCGCCGCGGTGGAGACGGTCGTCGGCGCCGGCGACCTCGCGATCCTGCACGACCCGCAGACGGCGGGACTGCTCCCCAGCGTCGGCGCCCGAGGCACGACGACCTTGTGGCGGTGCCACATCGGGGTCGACGAGCCAGGTCCGCTCGCCAAGGACGCCTGGTCGTTCCTGTCGGGCGACGTCGCCGCCGCGCAGCGGTGCATCTTCTCCCGCCCCAGCTACGTCTGGGAGGGCATCGATCCCGAGCGCGTCGCGATCATCCCGCCCTGCATCGACGTGGCGTCACCGAAGAACCACCCGATGAGCGACGCGACCACCGCGGCCGTCCTCGACATCATCGGGGTCGTTCCCGCGTCGGGCACGGGTGGCATACCCGAGTTCGTCGGCACGGACGGCACTCCTGGCACCGTGCAGCGGCGGGCCGCGGTGACGGAGACCGCGCCGATCCCGACGGACGCGGCGATCGTCCTGCAGGTGTCGCGCTGGGATCGGCTGAAGGACCCCCAGGGTGTGCTCCACGGCTTCGCGGCCGGCGTCCTCCCGAAGCACGGTGACGCGCACCTCGTCCTCGCCGGCCCCGAGACGGCTGCCGTCGACGACGACCCGGAGGGCGCCGAGACGTTCGCGAAGGTCGTACGCGACTGGGAGGGACTGCCCTCGGCGGCGCGCGACCGGTCCCATCTGGTGCGGCTGCCGATGGACGACGACGACGCGAACAGCGCCATGGTCAACGCGCTCCAGCGACGTGCCGACGTCGTCGTGCAGAAGAGCCTCGCCGAGGGCTTCGGCCTCACCGTTGCCGAGGCGATGTGGAAGCAGCGACCGGTCATCGCTTCGCGCGTCGGTGGGATCCAGGACCAGATCGTCGATGGGGAGAGCGGTGTCTTCCTCGACGACCCCACCGATGTCGAGACGTTTGGTCGCGCCGTCGCCGAGCTCCTCGGCGACCCTGCATGCGCCGAGGCCATCGGTGACGCGGCTCGTCAGCGCGTCTGCGACTGCTTCCTCCCGACGCACCACTTCGAGAAGGAAGCGAGGGTCCTCGACGAGGTACTGGACTGAACCGTGCAGCTGCTGACCCTCTTCCTCGTGTGCTTCGTGGCACTGGTGATGGCGACGGTCCTGCTGCTGACGATCGGGCACCGCGTCCGGATCACGTCACCACTCCTCGGGCTCGTGCTCGTCGTCGCGATCAGCTTTCTCGCGGGCCTGATCGCCGACGAGATCTGGACCGTCGACAACGACACCGTCCTCGCCGCACAGATCGGGCTCGTCGCAGTCGGGCTGCTCATCGTGGCCGCACGACGCGTCTGGAACCCGATCGGTCAGGCCTTCTTCGCGATGCTGATCGCCGCCGCGGCCACCTACCTGCTGTTCGGGGTCGAGACCACACTGAGCGAAGGCCTGAGCCCGGCCGCTCGGCTCGCCTCCGGGCTGCTGCTCGTCTTCGAGCTCATCGCGCTCGCGCTGTCGATCTCCTTCACGTTCGAGAGCTGCGACACCCTGTGCCGGACGCGCCATTCGCGCCGCTTCCCCGAGCCGGACCCTTCGTACACCCCGATGGTCTCCATCCACCTCGCGGCGTACAACGAGCCGCCCGACATGCTGATCCAGACGATCCAGTCGCTCGAAGCGCTCGACTACCCGCGCTACGAGGTGGTGGTCATCGACAACAACACGAAGGACCCCGAGGTCTGGCAGCCCGTCGAGGACTACTGCCGGGATCGGCCCGGGGTGACGTTCGTGCACGTCGACCCGTGGCCCGGCTACAAGTCGGGCGCACTGAACCTCGTGCTGCGCGAGCACACGCACCCCGACGCGGAGGTGATCGCGCTCGTCGACGCTGACTACCTCGTCGAGCCGAACTGGCTCAGCGAGCTCGCCGGCTACTTCGCCGATCCGGCCGTCGCGTTCGTCCAGTCACCCCAGGACTACCGAGAGTACGAGGGCGACGCCTACCTGCAGGCGTGCTACGACGCGTACAAGTACTTCTTCGTCACGACGATGCCGTCGCGCAACGAGCGGAACTCGATCATCTTCGCCGGCACGATGGGCCTGCTGCGCCGCTCGGTCGTCGAGGAGGTGGGTGGGTGGGACGAGTGGTGCATCACCGAGGACGCCGAGCTCTCGCTGCGCATCCTCAAGGCGGGCTACGAGGGCATGTTCGTCGGGAAGTCGTACGGCCACGGCGTCATGCCGCTGACCTTCCCGGCGTTGAAGAGCCAGAGGTTCCGGTGGTGCTTCGGCGGCATGCAGATCCTGCGCATGCACTGGCGCGACCTGGTCCCGTGGCGCCGCAGCCGCGACAACCACCTCACGATCCCGCAGAGGATCGACTACACGCTGGGCAGCGTCCAGTGGATGAACGACCTCGTGTACTTCGCCTTCACCATCGTGCTGATCATGAGCGCGATCATCCTCGTCAACGACGGTCCGCTCGGTCTGCGCCCGCTCTACGGCGCGGCGGTCCTCCTCCCCAGCGCGCTCGTCGTCTCCGGGGTGATCCGCGCCCTGTGGGCGGTGCGAGTCAGGACGGGGATCAGCGGGAAGCGCGCGTTCCTCGCCTTCGTGAACTGGCTCTCGCTGTCGTGGACCGTCGCGATCGCCTGCGTACAGGGTCTGACCCGCAAGAAGGGGGTCTTCCTGCGCACGCCCAAGACGGACGACCGCCACCATCTGAGCGCGGCGCTCTGGTCGGCGCACACGGAGACGTTCTGGGCGGCGGTGCTCGTGACGCTGGCGGTCCTCGCGCTCGTGAACGACGCGGCGACACCGTTCGTGCTCGTGCTCCTCGCCTGGCAGGCGAGCGTCTACGCGAGCGCGCCGTTCATGGCGTGGCTGAACCAGCACACAGTGCTCTCGGAGCAGCTGGAGCGACGGCGGGCGACGGAGTGGCTGCGGGAGCGCTCGACGGTTGCCGCGGTGTCAGCCGGCGCGCTCGGCGGCGTCGCGGTCGCCGGTGCGGTCGCGCTCATCATCGGGTTCGGCGGCACCAACCCGGGCAACCCGCCCAACCCGTTCCAGACCGCGGACGCGGAGCAGCCCGCTCAGGACCACGGCTCGCCGACCACGACGGCCCCCGGCACCCCGTCCACGACCACGCCGGGGAGCACCACGACCAAGCCGAAGCCGGCACCGACCACGACCGCCCCGCCGACGACGGCCGCGCCGACCACCTCGCCTCCGACCGCGGCACCACCGACGCCCTCGGCACCGCCGTCCACGTGATCTTGTTTGGT
>DATBSK010000030.1:0-14079 GCA_036559825.1 Acidimicrobiia bacterium
CATGGTGATGGAGCAGGCGAGCGTCCCGAAGGGCGGGCGCAGGTACCCTGCGGCCGAGCGAGCGCGACCGTGGTGATCGAGCTCGGCTACCGCGCCTTCGACGCCGACAACCACTACTACGAGGCGCTCGACGCCTTCACCCGTCATCTCGACCCGGCGCTCGGCCCGCGGATCGTCCAGTGGTGCGAGATCGACGGCCGCCAGTACCACGTCGTCGGCGGGCGCGTGAGCCGGGCCGTCGTGAACCCGACCTTCGATCCGATCGCGAAAGCGGGCGCGATGCACGACTACTTCCGGGGGAACCCGGACGGCAAGAGCCCGCTCGAGTTCCTGCGCGACCGTGAGCCGATCCGCCCCGAGTACCGCGACCGCGACGCGCGGCTGGCCGTCATGGACGCCCAGGGCGTCGAGAAGGTCTGGCTGTTCCCGACCCTCGGCATCCTCTACGAGGAGCTGCTCAAGGACGACGTCGAAGGCGTCACGATCATGTGCGAGGCCTTCAACCGGTGGCTCGACGAGGACTGGGGCTGCAGCTACGAGGACCGGATCTTCGCGTCGCCGTACCTCTCGCTGTGCGATCCCGACTGGGCGGTGCGCGAGCTCGAGTGGGCGCTCGAGCACGACGCGCGCACGGTCGTGGTGCGTCCGGCGGCGCCGACCACGATCCACGGCCAGCTGCGGCCGACGCACCCGATGTTCGACCCGTTCTGGGCGCGTGCGAACGAGGCCGGGATCACCGTGGTGGTGCACGCGGGTGACAGCGGCTACTCAAGCAACGGCTACGCCGACGACCGCTTCAGCGCCGCGTTCTCGGGAGGCGGGTGGGCACCGTCGGTACGAGTCTTCGCCATCGAGCGCGCCGCGTACGACTTCCTCATCACGCTCGCGTTCGACAAGCTCTTCGACCGGTTCCCGAACCTCCGGGTCGCATCGGTCGAGAACGGGTCGGAGTTCCTCCCCGACCTCTTCAAGAAGCTCGCGTCGACGCGGCGCAAGATGCCCGGCTACTTCGACGAGGATCCCGCCGAGACGTTCCGCCGCCACGTCTGGATCAACCCGTTCTGGGAGGACGACGTGTACGAGGTCGTCGACCTGATGGGTGCCGATCGGGTGATCTTCGGGAGCGACTGGCCCCACATCGAGGGGATGCCGCAACCGCTCGACTACGTCAACGAGCTCAAGGAGCTCGACGACGCCGACCGCAGGCTCGTGCTGCGCGACAACGCGCTCGGCCTGAACGAGCGGGACCCGGTCTAGCTACTCGGAGAACCGGGAACACGGCCCCCGGCGGGAGCGTTGCAATCATGCGCATGTCGACGACCCTGACGAAGACGATGCCGGCGAAGGTGAGCGAGGCGGCCCGCGGGCTCGCCGGGACCGTGCGCATCGCAGCGCGCGACGTGACGCGCGGCGCTGCCTCGGCTGTGTCCGGGGCGACCTCCAGCACGAAGCTCGCCGCGACCACGTCCCGGCTCGCGGGGGCGACCCGCGGCACGCTGCATGCGCTGCCGAAGGAGGCGGTCCCCGAGCTGGCCAAGTCGGTGTACCGCCTGCGGAAGGTGCGCACGCCGGCGCAGGCGAGCGAGGCAGTCGAGACCGAGACCGAGCACCTCCTCACCGTCGTGATGCCACTGCTCGTCGCGCATCCGCTGCCGGTGCAGCGCACCGCGAGCGCGAAGGCGATCCTCGCCACCGCCGGCGGTCTCGCCGCCGCCGGTGAGGAGATCGAGACCATCGCCGCGCTCGTCTCCGCGGGCGGCGCGGTACCCCCCACGCTTCCCGTCGTCATCGGCGCCAACCTCGTCGCGCTGGCCGTGGAGCTGTACGTGGCGGCGTCGCTGCGCGTCCACGACCTGCGCGCCAGCGGCATCGAGCCCACCGCGCAGCAGGTCGCCGACGACGTCATCTTCGCCATGACCGGCGACCACGAGAAGGGCGGGTTCCGGCGCCACGTCACGAAGCACGTCGTGAAGACGGTCGCCCGCCGGCTCCTGGCGCGCTGGGGCGCCGGGCTCGTGCCAGTGGCCGGGATTGCCTACGTGGGGTGGGACACGCAGCGGACCGCGGACGCGGTGCGCGCGCTCCCGCTCCCGATCACCGCGTCAGCGCGGGTGGTCAGCACCGACACCAACGTCGCGTGGGCGCACTGAGCCACGCTCGACGCGCCGCCGCGGCGCGCCAGTGTTGATCAAGGTGCGTCTCTGAACCCTCGCCATGACGGTGAGGGACGCATCATGCGGTTGTGGACGCGCCGGCGCGCCGGCGGGCGGTGCCGAGCGTCGGTGACTCCCCGACCGCCCAGCGCAGGGTGCCGAGCAGGGCACGGAGCGCGGGGCGCACGACCAGAGGGCCGGTGAGCGGGGGGACGACGAGGCGCAGCTCCAGCTGCGCGTGGAGCGGCAGCAGCTCCACCGCGGCGGCGGCGATGAGCGCGTACGTCGGCCGCACCGTGAGCGGCATCGGCGGCAGCATGAGGAACCGCACCGCGTCGCGCGCCTCGGGTGTGGAGCGGATCTCCGCCGACGCGAGCAGCTCGCGGAGGCCCGCAACGTCCTCGGGCACCGGGTCGGCGCCGAGCGCGAGCGCGACCACGGACATCTCGTCGACGTAGCGGTCGGCATCGCCCCGCGACAGCGATCCGGCGTAGCGCTCGTACGCGACGAGGAAGCTGTCCACCTCGGTGGCGTGCACGAACGCGAGCAGCGCCGGGTCGTCAGCCGAGTAGGGGCGCCCGTCGCTCGCGACGCCGCGCACCTTCTCGTGCACGCGGCGAACCCGCTCGACAGCACGCATGGCCTCCTCGCTCGTGCCGAACGTCGTCGCAGCGACGAACTCGGCGGTGCGGTGCAACCTGCCCCAGGGGTCGTGCCGATAGTCGGAGTGCTGGGCAACGCCGGCCATCGCGAGCGGGTGCAACGTCTGGTACAGCAGCGCGCGCAGCCCGCCGACCACGGTCGCGAGATCGGCGTGCACCCGCCAGGCGACGGAGTCGGGGCCGAACCAGCCCGGATCGCCTTCGTCGGCGATGCTCGTCCCTCGCGGCGCTCCCGTGATGCGCAGCCGCAAGGCTCGGGCGACGCCGCCGCGCACGACGCCGGACGCGGCACCGACGACGCCGAGCGGGTCCGGGACGGCCATCGCCTCCATCTTGCCCGGTAGGTTGCGTCGATGGCCGACTGGAGCTTCGCCGCGGTGTGGTCCGCGGTCGCGGCCGAGGTCCCCGACCGCGATGCGCTGATCTGCGACGACCGCGCGGTCAGCTGGCGGAGCTTTGCCGAGCGCTCGCGGCGGCTGGCGTCGCATCTCGCGGCCGCGGGTCTCGCCGCCGGCGACACGGTCGCACTCGACATGACGAACCGCCCCGAGTACCTCGAGGCGTTCTACGGCGCGCTGCTGCTCGGAGCCGTCCCGGTGAACGTGAACTACCGGTACGTCGCCGACGAGGTGCGCTACGTGCTCGACAACGCCGACGCCCGCGCGGTCGTGCACGACCCGGCGTTCCGGGAGGCGGTGCACGACGCGGTCGCGGGCCTCGCCGAACAGCCGGTGGTCGTGCTCGAGACCGGACCTCCCTACGAGGAGGCACTCGACCACGCGGCGCCCGACCTCGGGCCGGACGCGCGTGCTCCCGACGGCGACGACCTCATCCTGCTCTACACGGGCGGCACGACCGGGATGCCCAAGGGCGTCATGTGGCGCAACGACGACCTGTACCGGGCGCTCTGGCAGATGGCCCGGCCGCGCAGCGAGCCGCCCGACCCCGCGGCGGCCGCCCGGGACGGGAAGCGCGCGGGGACCTGCCTGCCGGCCTGCCCCCTGATGCACGGAACCGGTCTCTTCATCACGCTGTCGACGCTCGCCGGCGCCGGCACGGTGGTGCTCGTCCCCGAGACCGGCCTGGACGCGGGGCGACTCTGGTCCGTGGTCGAACGCCACTCGGTCGAGGTGCTGACGATCGTCGGCGACGTCTTCGCGCGCCCGCTCGTGGAGGCGCTCGACCGCGAACCGACGCGGTGGGACCTGTCGGGGTTGCGCGCCGTCACGTCGTCGGGCGTCACATGGAGTCCCGAGGTGAAGGCCGCGCTCCTGCGCCACCTGCCCGACGTCACGCTCATCGACTCGCTCGGTGCGTCCGAGGGGATCATGACGCGCACGACGTCGACGTCCGGTGCCGACATCAAGCCGGCGCGCTTCGAGGTGAACGACCGGGTCCGGGTGCTCGACGAGGAGCGAGGCACGGCCGTGACGCCCGGCAGCGGCGAGGTCGGGCTGGTCGCGGTCACGGGACCGATCCCGCTCGGCTACTACAAGGACGAGGAGAAGACGGCCGCCACCTTCCGCACGGTCGACGGCGTCCGCTACTCGATCCCCGGCGACTACGCGACCGTCGACGCCGACGGCACGATCCGGCTGCTCGGCCGCGGGTCCGCGTGCATCAACACCGGTGGCGAGAAGGTGTACCCCGAGGAGGTCGAGCTGCTGCTCCGCGAGCATCCCAGCGTCGCGGACTGCCTCGTGGTCGGCGTCCCCGATCCGCGCTTCGGTGAGACCGTCGTCGCGCTCGTCGTCGCAGGCGAAGGCGAGTCGCTCGACGAGGCCGCGCTCGACGCGTGGTGTCGCGGCCGGCTGTCGGGCTACAAGCGGCCGCGCCGGCTCTTCGTCGTCGAGACGCTCGGTCGCTCGGCTGCCGGGAAGGCCGACTACCGCCGCCTGCGCGCGCTCGCGGCCGACCTCGCGGAGGCCGGTCGCGAGCGCTAGCGCGCCTCAGCCGGACGCGTCCGGGCGCCTGGCGCCGAGCTTGCCGAGCGTGCCGAGCGCGACGAGGAAGCCGGTCGCGAGGCCGGCGATGCCCAGGCCGACCGCGATGCCGATGGGCACGGTCGCCGAGCTGGGGTCGGCCGCGAGCACGAACTTCGCCGGGGCCCCGGGTGGGGTCGCCGCGGGCGGAGCGGCGTTCGCCGGACCCAGTGCGGGTGGGCCGACCGCAGCCGCGGAGATCGGCGGCAGGGCACCCGCCACCGCCGATGTGCTCTGGACGAGCCCGGCGCTCGGCAACGCCAAGGCGAGCGACGCGGGTGTCGCAGCGGTGGCACCGGACGGGTTCGACGGCGACCCGCCGGCCGGTGGTGACGACGCCGGGGGAGGTGGCGCGGGCGCGGGTGCGGGCGCAGGCGCGGGTGGGGGCGGCGGAGGCGCGGGTGGGGGCGGCGGAGGCGCGGTCGTCGGGGGTGCCGTCGTGGCGGTCGTCACGTGGTGACAGCCCCCGTCGCCGTGGCAGCCCCAGATCTGGCCACCACCGTTCCCGCCGCCGGGCCCGTGCATGTTCGCGTTCGCGCCGTTCCCGTTCCCGTCGTTCCCGTTGTCGCCGCCGTTGTCGTTTCCGCCGCCGCTGTCGTGGTCGCCGCCGCCCTGGTTCCCGCCGCCGGTGTCGTGCGACTCGTGACCCTGACCCCCGCCGTTCCCCTGGCCGTTCCCATGGTCGTTGCCTGCGACCGCGACTCCCGCGCCGAGCGCGATCAACGAGCAGGCGGCGAGCGCCAAGGCGCCCAGCCGGGCCGCCGTGCTCCTGATCCGTGGCACTGGGATTGCTCCTCCGGTTTTGCCCCGCCCCTGCTCCTGGTGTCGGCAGGCCGGTCGGTCGATCTTGAGCCCGGCCGGTGGAAATCCCCCGTGATCACTCGCCCTGGGCGCCGCGGGCGTTTCTGCTGGGGCGCGTGTGGCGAGGTGAGAGGATCATGAGGTGAGCACACCGGGATCCGGCGTCCCCGACGTGTCGGTGGACGCAGCGCGGGCCCGCGCCGACGCGGGGGCCGTGATGCTCGACGTGCGCGAGACGGACGAATGGCAGGCCGGTCACGTCGACGGCGCGCTCTGGATCCCGATGGGCGAGATCGCGGCGCGTCAGGACGAGCTCCCGGGCGACCGCGCGCTCGTCGTCATCTGCCGGTCGGGCGCGCGCTCGGGGAAGGTCGCCGCCGCGCTCGTGCAGGCCGGCTACGACGCGGTGAACGTCGCCGGCGGCATGAAGGCGTGGGCAGCCGCGGGCCACCCGTTCGTCGCGGACGACGGCAGCCCCGGCACGATCGTGTAGCACTGCCGGGTTTGTGCGCCGAAGGACACATGACGTCCCTCGATGCACACACTCCCCGCGGGGGTCAGAGCTCGATCGTCCAGTCGCGCTGCTCCAGCACCGCGCGCACCCGCCGGAGGAACGCGGCGGCTGACCCGATGCCGGCCGCTCGATGGTCGAACGAGACGCCGATCGTCGCGACCGAGTGCAGTGCGATGCCCTCACCGCCGTCGTCGGTTGCGGCGACGACCGGCACCTTCCGCACGCGATCGGTGACGACGATCGCCACCTGCGGCTGGTTGATGATCGGAATCGACAGCACCGTCCCGAACGGGCCGGGGTTCGTGATCGTGATCGTGGCGCCGCGGACGTCGTCGGGGACGAGGTCGCGGCTCCGGGCACGCGCGGCGAGGTCGAACGCGTCACGGGCGATGCCGCGCAGTCGCTTGACGTCGGCATCACGTACGACCGGGACGACGAGACCCTCCCGGTCGAGGTCGACCGCGATCCCCAGGTGCACCGAGCGGTGCACCAGGAGCCCATCGTCGACGACCGACGCGTTCAGCTCGGCATGGTCACGGAGCGCATCGACGACGGCGCGCGCGACGAAGGGCAGGTACGTGAGGCCGAAGCCCTCGTCGCGGCGCCACCGCTCGGCTGCCTCCCGGCGCACCCGATCGACTCCCTCGAGGTCGACGACGACCGAGCAGAACGCGTGGGGGGACGTCGCGACCGAGCCCAGCATGTGCTCCGCGATCCGCCTCCGCATCGGCGAGAACGCCGCCGCACGATCGCCGGACGGGGCTGGGACCACGCGCGCGGCGACGGCCGCGAGCACGTCGGCGCGGGTGACACGTCCGTCAGTTCCGGTGCCGCGGATCTGTGCGGGATCGAGCGAGTGCTCCGCGAGCAAGCGGCGGACCACGGGAGAGAGGAAGTCGCCGCGCGACGCCTGCACTACCAGGACGGTATCGAGTGACCAGGTCGCGGGGGAAGCGGTCGTACGCTGTATTCGGGTGAAGCTCAGGGACCGGCTCACCGGTCACCACCGCGGCGCGGAGGGGACGACCGCCCGGCACCGCGGGGTCGCGCTCGCCGAGGCCGTCGACGACTTCCGCCTCGCGTGCGTCTCGCGTGCGATCGACGACCGCGAGATCACCCTGCGCACGCAGAGCCGCGTGTTCTTCCAGATCTCGGGCGCCGGTCACGAGGCGCTGTTGCTCGCGCTCGCGCGCGAGCTGCGGCCCGGCTACGACTGGTTCTTCCCGTACTACCGCGACCGCGCGCTCGTGCTCGGCCTCGGCGTCACGCCGCTCGAGATCCTGCTGCAGGCGGTCGGGTCGGCCGACGACCCCGCGTCGGGCGGGCGCCAGATGCCGTGCCACTGGGGCGATGCCGAGCGTCACATCGTCACCCAGTCGAGCGCCACCGGGACGCAGTGCCTTCCCGCCGTCGGCTGCGCCGAAGCAGGCCGCTACATCGTCCGGCGCGACCTGCCGGGGTGCGTCGCGCACGGCGACGAGGTCACGTACGTCTCCCTCGGCGAAGGTGCCACGTCCGAGGGTGAGTTCTGGGAGAGCCTCAACACCGCGTGCCGCCTCGCGCTGCCGGTGCT
Organism: Acidimicrobiia bacterium; assembly: GCA_036559825.1. Lineage (GTDB taxonomy): Bacteria > Actinomycetota > Acidimicrobiia > IMCC26256 > PALSA-555 > DATBSK01. The sequence goes on from DATBSK010000030.1 coordinate 7,686, forward strand.
CTACGTCGTCGCCGACAACGGCTACGCGATCTCGGTGCGCGCGACGGATCAGGCGCCGGCGCCGATTTCCGAGCTCGTCGTAGGCTTCCGCGGGCTCGCGGTCGCGCGCGTGGACGGCTGCGACTACTTCGCGGTGCGCAAGCGCGGGGCGGAGGCGATCCAACGTGTGCGCGCCGGCGAGGGCCCGGGCCTCATCCACGCGACCGTGACCCGCCCGTACTCGCACTCGCTCTCCGACGACCAGAAGAAGTACCGACCGTCCGCCGAGCTCGTCGCCGAGGAGGAGCACGATCCCATCTCCGCGCTCGAGGAGGAGCTCGTGGCGTGCGGCGCGCTCACTGCGGCGCGCGCCGCGGAGATCCGCGAGGAGGCGACGGCGCTCGTCGCCGAGGCGGCGGCGACGGCGCTCGAGGCCCGCCGCCCGGACCCGGCGACCGTGCGCGACCACCTCTTCGGACCGCCGCCCGTCACCGAGCTGCCGCCGGAACCGCACGGGTCGGGGGAGGTCGTCACGTTCGGCGAGGCGATCCGGCTCACGCTGCACGAGGAGATGGCGCGCGACGAGCGCATCCGCGTCTTCGGCGAGGACGTCGCGGACGCCGACCCCGACGCGCTCGAGGAGGTCCCGGGCAAGGGGGGCGTGTTCGGCATCACGTTCGGCCTCCAACGGGAGCACGGGCAGGCGCGGTGCTTCAACACACCGCTCGCCGAGGCCAACATCGTCGGCCGCGCGTGCGGGCAGGCGCTGCGCGGACTGCGGCCGAGCCCCGAGATCCAGTTCTTCGACTACATCTGGCCCGCGATGCAGCAGATCAAGACCGAGCTCGCGACGATCCGCTGGCGCAGCAACGGTGCGTTCTCGTGCCCGACGGTGCTGCGCGTCGCGATCGGCGGCTACCTCACCGGTGGCGCGATCTGGCACTCGCAGTGCGGCGAGTCGATCTTCGCGCACATCCCGGGCCTGTACGTCGTGATGCCATCGCGCGCTCGCGACGCGGCGGGGCTGCTCCGCACCGCGTTCCGCTGCGAGGACCCCGTGATGTTCCTCGAGCACAAGCACCTGTACCGACAGGGATACAACCGCGACCCGCATCCCCCGGCCGACTGGCTCCTGCCGTTCGGGCGCGGCGCGATCGTCTCGCCGGGAACGGCTGTCACCGTCGTGACGTGGGGCGCGACCGTGCACCGGGCGGTGCAGGCCGCCCACGACGTCGATCCCTCGGACACGCTGGTCGAGGTCATCGACCTGCGGACGATCGTGCCGTGGGACCGCGACCTCGTCGCGGAGTCGATCGCGAAGACCGGCCGCGTGCTCGTGCTGCACGAGGACACGCTGACCGCGGGCTTCGGGGCCGAGGTCGCGGCGTGGATCGCGGACGAGTGCTTCGAGGACCTCGACGCGCCGGTGCTGCGTCTCGCGGCGGTCGACACGCCCGTCGGCTACGAGCCGGGTCTCGAGGACGCGATCCTCCCGCAGGTCGACGACATCGCCCGCGACCTCCGCCACCTCCTCGCGTACTGACCCCACGTTCGTGTGTGGGACGCCGGACCGGTGGTCCTGGCTACCGGTCGGTAACCTGGCGCCGTGGGCTCCCTCCCGGTGTTCGACCGAGCAGACGCGCTGCGCCGGCTGGCCGACGAGCCCCTCGACGTCCTCGTCATCGGCGGTGGGATCACGGGTGCGGGCTGCGCGCTCGATGCCGCGAGCCGGGGCTTGCGCACCGGGCTCGTCGAGCGCGACGACTTCGCGTCGGGGACATCGTCGAAGAGCTCGAAGCTCGTGCACGGCGGCATCCGGTACCTGCAGCAGCGCGAGATCCGGCTCGTCTACGAGAACCTCCGCGAGCGCCAGCGCGCGCTCGAGAACGCACCTCACCTCGTGCGGGTCCTGCCGTTCCTGATCCCGATCCTCACCCGCGACGGCCTCATCGACCGGCGCATCGCGCGGGCGCTCGGCGGCGCGATGTGGATGTACGACCTCACCGGCGGGCTTCGCATCCGCAAGCACCACGAGCGCGTCTCCACCGACGAGGCGCTCGTGCACATGCCGACGCTTCGCCGCGACCACGTCGCGGGCGCGTACATCTACTACGACTGCCGAGTCGATGACGCGCGGCTGACGCTCACGATCGCGCGCAGTGCCGCAGCGCACGGCGCCGCGGTTGCGAACTCTGCGCGCGTCACCGGGCTCCTCAAGCAGGCCGACGGGTCGGTGCGCGGCGCACGTATCGAGGCCGACGGGACCGAGCTCGAGGTGAGCGCTCGCGTCGTGATCAATGCGACCGGCGTGTGGTCCGACGACGTTCGAACCATGGACGAGGGCTCGCACCCCGAGTCCATCCGGCCTGCGAAGGGCATCCACGTGACGGTGCCGTGGTCGAAGGTGCGCAACGACATCGCGGCCATCGTCCCGGTCCCGAAGGACCGGCGCTCGATCTTCGTCATCCCGTGGGGCGACACGACGTACATCGGCACGACCGACACCGACTACGACGGGCCCCTCGACGACCCGCAGTGCACGAGCGCGGACGTCGACTACCTGCTCGGCGCGGTGAACCACGCCGTCACCGAGCCCCTCGGCCCGGCCGACGTGATGGGCACCTGGGCGGGGCTGCGCCCGCTCCTGCGGACGGCGTCGAGCGAGCGCACCGCCGACCTCTCCCGTCGGCACGGCGTGCAGGTGTCGTCGACGGGTCTCGTCACGATCACCGGCGGGAAGCTCACCACGTACCGGCGGATGGCGGCGGACACGGTGAACGCCGCGACCCGCGTCCTCGGGAAGCGATCGCGCTCGCGCACCCAGCACCTACGCCTCGTCGGCGGCGAGGGCTTCGAGGCGATTGCGGCGCCGACCAATCGAGGCGTGCACGAGCACCTCGCCGGTCGATACGGCACCGAGGCGGGTGCCGTGCTCGACCTCGTCGCGGCCGACCCGGATCTCGCGGACGCGCTCGTCCCTGGCCTCCCCTACCTCAAGGCGGAGGCTGTCCACGCCGTCCGCCACGAGATGGCCCGCACGCTCGACGACGTGCTGTCGCGGCGGACCCGCGCGCGCCTGCTGGCTCGCGACGCCTCCGCGGCGGCGGCGGACGCGGTCGGCACCCTCCTGGCGGCGGAGCTGGGCTGGGACTCGGCCGAGACCGCGCGCCAGGTCAGCGCCTACCGGGCCGCGGTCGAGCACGAGCGGACCGCCATCGGGCTCCCGGAGACGGCGCTCGACGCATCGCTCGGCGCGTAGCCCGAGAGCATGCAGGCCAACCGGGGCGCACCGACGCCGCCGATCGCGTTCGGCGGCGCGGCAGCGACCGCGCGCCCCCATCTCGACGTTGGCTCGGTCGATGTCGACGACGCGTTCGTCGCCCGCCTCGAGGGCGTCTGCTCCTCGGTCACGCGCGACACCGCGGCGATCGGCGAGGCCAGTCGCGACTGGTGGCCCCTCGCCATGATCTGGGCGCTCGACGACGAGGTCGGGGCACGCGGCTCGGCGATCGCGCAGCCGGGCTCCGCCGAGGAAGTCGCGGCCGTCCTGCGCGTCTGCGACGACGCGCGCGTCCCGGTGACGGCGGCGGCCGGGCGGAGCGGCGTGTGCGGCGGCAGCGTTCCGGTGCACGGCGGGGTCCTGCTCGACTGCTGCGCACTGCGCGGGGTCGTCGACGTCGACGACGTGTCGATGATGCTCGACGTGGGTGCCGGCACCTTCGGCGACGTCCTCGAGGACGAGCTGCGCACGACGTACGGCGTCACCCTCGGGCACTGGCCGCAGTCGGTCGCGCTCTCGACCGTCGGCGGGTGGCTCGCGTGCCGAAGCGCGGGTCAGCTCTCCACGCGCTACGGCAAGATCGAGGACATCGTCATCGGCCTCGACGTCGCGCTCGCCGACGGGCGGATCGTGTCGACGGGCGGCGCGCCGCGGGCCGCCGCGGGCCCCGACCTCACCCAGCTGTTCGTCGGCAGCGAGGGCACGCTCGGCGTCATCACCGGCGCGCGGCTGCGGCTGCACCCGGTGCCCACGACCGAACGGCGCGCCGCGTACGGCTTCGACTCGTTCGCGGCGGGGCTCGACGCGTGCCGCCGCATCCTGCGGCGGGGGGCGACGCCTGCGGTGCTCCGCCTCTACGACGACATCGAGGGCCAGCGCAACTTCGAGACCGGGCCGGGTGCCCATCCGCTCCTCGTCCTCGACGAAGGCGACGCCGCGGTCGTCGACGGGAGCATGACGGTCGTGCGCGAGGAGTGCACGGCCGCGACGTCACTCGACGACGCGCTCGTCGGTCGCTGGCTCGAGCACCGCAACGACGTGAGCGCGCTCGAGGCGCTCGTCAGCCGCGGGTACGTCGTCGACACGATGGAGATCTCGGGGGCGTGGCGGGCACTGCCCGAGATCTACGACGCCGCCACGGCGGCCATCCGCGGCGTCGAGCACACGCTGGTGGCGTCGGCGCACCAGTCGCACGCATACTCCGACGGCGCGTGCCTCTACTTCACCTTCGCGGCGCAGCCGCCCGCGGACCGCCGCGAGGCGTACTACCGGGCCGCGTGGGACGCCGGCACCCGCGCAGTGCTCGCGCACGGCGGCGCGCTCAGCCATCACCACGGGGTCGGCCTGAACCGCGCGCGCTACATGCGCGAGGCGCTCGGGCCCGCCTTCGACGTGCTCGTCGCGGTCAAGGCTGCGCTCGACCCGCACGGCATCCTCAACCCCGGCAAGCTCGGCCTCCCGAGCCCCTTCGGCCCCAGCCCCGCCTGGCCCTAGTGGTTGCGGGATGATCCTCGTCGTCGACGTCGGGACGTCGTCGGCGCGAGCCGCGGTCGTGGACGCGGACGCGCGCGTGGTCGTCGAGCACCGCGCACCGCTGCTCCCCGACTCGCCTGCGCCGGGGCTCGTCGAGTTCGACGCCGCGGCGATGGCCGACGCGGTGCACGACCTCGCGCAGCGCGCGCTCGCGGACGGCGGTCCGGTCGACGGGGTCGGCATCGCGAACCAGCGCGCCTCGACGATCGTGTGGGACCGCGGCACGGGCGTGCCCGTCGCGCCCGCGATCGGGTGGCAGGACCTGCGCACGGTCGGCCGGTGCCTCGTGCTGCGCGCCGAGGGGCTCGTCATCGCCCCGAACCTGAGTGCGACGAAGCTCGAGGCGATCCTCGACGCCGTCGACCCCGACCGTGAGCGCGACCTCGCGTTCGGCACGGTCGACACCTGGGTCGCGTGGAACCTCTCCGAGGGGGCGCTCCACGTCATCGACGCCAGCAACGCGCAGGTGACCGCGTTGCGCAGCCCGGCGAACGACGGCTGGGACGCGACGCGGCTGGGGACCCTCCGCATCCCGGAGCGGGTGCTGCCTGCCGTGGTCGACTCCACCGGCGTCGCCGGCGCCGCGACGGCGCTGCCCGGCGCACCGCCGATCGCCGGGATCCTCGGCGACCAACAGGCGTCACTGCTCGGGCAGGGCTGCGTGCACGCAGGCGACGCGAAGATCACGTTCGGCACCGGCGGCATGCTCGATGTCGTCGTCGGCGACGAGCATCCCGCCTTCGCCGACCGCTCGCGCACCGGATGCTTCCCGATCGTGACGCGTCGACGCGGGGGTCGCGACACCTGGGGCGTCGAGGCCGCGATGCTCGCGGCGGGCACGAACGTCGAGTGGCTGCGTGACGACCTCCACCTCATCACGACCGCCGAGGAGTCGGACGCCGTCGCCGCGTCGTGCGACGACACGGGTGACGTCTGGTACGTCCCCGCGCTGCTCGGCCTCGGCACACCGCACTTCGACTACGGCGCGCGCGGCACCCTGCTCGGGCTCACCCGCGGCACCGGGCGCGCCGAGGTCGTGCGCGCGGTGCTCGAAGGGATCGCGCACCGTGGCGCCGACCTCGTCGACGCCGCCGTCACCGACACCGCGGTCGTCATCGACGCGCTCCACGTCGACGGCGGCATGTCGGCGAACACGACCTTCGTGCAGGCGCTCGCGGACGCCACCCAGCGCGTCGTCGAGGTCGCTCCCGTGCGCGAGGCGACGATGCTCGGTGCCGCGTTCGCCGCCGGCCTCGCGCTCGGCGTGTGGTCGGGGGACGACGAGATCGCAGCGACGTGGCGCCCTGCCCGCCGGGTCGAGCCGCGGGCACCGCTCGACCGCGACCGGTGGCACGAAGCCGTGGCGCGGGCCACGGGCTGGATCCCCGAGCTCTCCACGATCGACGTCTGACCCGGGGCGGCACGTCACCGGATGCCGGACCGCGGGTCTTGCTCACCGTGCCCGGGCACCGGCGCGGCGGTCGACTCCCGATCCCCCTCGCGCTCCGCCGCCGCGTCGGCCCGGCATCACCTCCATGGCGTCGCCCGCTGCGGGCCGGGATACCCGGCCCGCGGCCGCTCGCTCCGCTGCTGACGCCCGCG
>DATBSK010000031.1:0-36499 GCA_036559825.1 Acidimicrobiia bacterium
AGGTGCGTGAACGCCTGCGGGAAGTTCCCGAGGTGCTCGCCCCGCGGGCCGAGCTCCTCGGCGTACAGACCGAGGTGGTTGGCGGAGCCGAGCATCTTCTCGAAGAAGAACCGCGCCCGCTGGACGTCACCGGAGCGCGCCACCGCCTCGGCGAACCAGAAGGAGCACATGTTGAACGTGCCCTCCTCGCCCATCAGGCCGTCGCTGGCGGCGTCGCCGATGCGGTAGCGGAACACGAGCGAGTCGTCCACGAGGTCGTCGGTCATCGCGCGGAGCGTCCCCAGGAACCGCGGGTCGGTCGGCGAGATGAACTTCACCATCGGCATGAGCAGGTTGGACGCGTCCACCGTCGTGGTGCCCTTGTACTGGATGAAGGAGTAACGACCCTCGTCGAAGAAGGTGGACATGATGTCGTCGTAGATCAGGTCCCGAGCCTTGCGCCACGCGTCGAACGGGTACGGGAGCGACCGCCGATCGCCGAGACGGATGCCCCGGTCGACCGCGACCCAGCACATGAGGCGTGAGTAGAGGAACTCCTGGCGGCCGCCGCGCACCTCCCAGATCCCCTCGTCGGGCTCCTGCCAGTGCGCGCACACGTAGTCGACGAGCCGGCAGAGGTTGACCCAGAGGTCGTGCGGGATCGGCTCGCCGTACTTGTTGTAGAGGTACACCGAGTCGAGCAGTTCGCCGTAGATGTCGAGCTGCAGCTGGTCGTACGCCCCGTTGCCGATTCTGACGGGCGACGACCCGCGATAGCCCTCGAGGTGGCCGAGGATCTCCTCGGTCAGTGTCTTGCGCCCGTCGTGTCCATACATGATCTGCAACGAGCCGTCGGGGCTGAGGTCCATGCAGCGGTCGTGGATCCAGCGCATGAACGCGCCCGCCTCGTCCGTGTACCCGAGCCGGATGAGCGCGTAGAGGCTGAACGACGCATCGCGGATCCACGTGTAGCGGTAGTCCCAGTTGCGCTCGCCGCCGATGCCCTCGGGCAGACCGAAGGTCGGTGCGGCGACGAGGGACCCGTGGGTCTGGGAGAACATGAGCTTGAGCGCGAGCGCCGAGCGGTTGACCATCTCGCGCCAGCGGCCCTCGTAGCGCGAGCGCCCGATCCACGAGCGCCAGAAGTTCACCGTCTCCTTGAACACACGGGTCGTGAAGTCGGGCGCGGCCGACGGACTCGGCATCCCCGGGACGGCCTCTTCCAGCACGAACGCGGCCGTCTCGCCCGCGCGCAGCTCGACGTCGCCGATCGCGGCGCCGTCGCTGGTCACCGTCAGCGGAACCTCGGTCCGGAGGCGCAGGACGGTCCGGTCGTCGCCCTTGGAGGCGAAGATGAGCTCACCGTCGCGCTGCTCCACGGTGTGGTCGGCGCGCGCGTAGTCGAAGCGTGGCTCGAACCGGACGTCGTAGCGGACCGAGCCCCGGACCGTCTTCATGCGCCGCACCAGCTGGCGCGGGTGATCGTGCGGGAAGAAGCCCACCGGCATGAAGTCGGACACCTCGCCCACGCCGTCCGCGGCGAGAAAGCGGCTGATGAGCACGTTCGTGTCGGGCAGGTACATCTGCTTGAGGGTCAGATCGGTCTCGGTGCGCGGATGGATCCGGAACCGCCCGCCGCGCTCGTCGTCGAGGAGGGCGCAGAAGACCGTCGGCGAGTCGAAGCGCGGGAACGAGAGGAAGTCGATGGAGCCGTCCTTCCCGACGAGCGCCACCGTGTGCAGGTCGCCGATGATCCCGTAGTCCTCGATCGGCTGGTACCCCACCGTCACCCTCCAGGCTCGCCCGCTGGTGATTCGTTACCACGCCGCGCACGGATGCGCGCCCGGAGGGATCGGCGCACGAGCCTGGTAGACAGGGCCGGCTGAGCCGAAAGAGAAAGAAAGAGAAAGAGGAGGAGCGACCGTGCCCGAAGCCATGATCGTCGGGACCGCCCGCACGCCGATCGGGCGAGCCAACAAGGGATCGCTGGTCGAGTGCCGCCCCGACGACCTGTCGGGCCTGATCGTCAAGGCCGTGCTCGAGAAGGTCCCCGCACTCGACCCCGCGCTCGTCGAGGACGTCCTCTGGGGCTGCGGCCAGCCTGCGGGCGAGGCCGGGTACAACGTGGCGCGCGTCGTCGCGATCCTCGCCGGCATCCCGCACGTGCCCGGCGTCACCGTGAACCGCTACTGCTCGTCGTCGCTCCAGACGATCCGGATGGCCGCGCACGCCATCAAGGCCGGCGAAGGCGACGTGTTCGTCTCGGGTGGCGTCGAGACCGTGAGCCGGTTCCTCAAAGGCATGTCGGACGGGCTCCCCGACACCCACAACGCTGCGTTCGCCGAGGCCGAGGAACGCACCATGAAGCGCCACGAGGGTGGGCAAGGCGACTGGACGCCGCCGACCGGGTTGGCCGACGTGTACATCGCGATGGGCGAGACGGCCGAGAACGTGGCCGAGTACACGAAGACGACGCGTGAGGAGATGGACGAGTTCGCGGCGCTCTCGCAGAACCGGGCCGTCGAGGCACAGACGAACGGCTTCTTCGAGCGCGAGATCACCCCGGTCCCGTTGCCCGACGGGAGCGAGGTCACCAAGGACGACGGTCCCCGACCCGACACCACGAAGGAGAAGCTCGCGGAGCTCAAGCCGGTGTTCCGCCCCGACGGCACGATCACCGCCGGCAACGCGTGTCCCTTGAACGACGGCGCGGCGGCCGTGGTCGTCATGAGCGACACGAAGGCGTCGGAGCTCGGCGTCACCCCGCTCGCGCGGGTGATCTCCTCGGGCGTGTCGGCGCTCGACCCCGAGATCATGGGCCTCGGCCCGATCGACGCGAGCAAGCAGGCGCTCGCGCGCGCCGGCATGACGATCGACCAGATCGACCTCGTCGAGATCAATGAGGCGTTCGCGGCCCAGGTGATCCCTTCGGCGAAGGAGATCGGCGTCCCGTGGGAGCGCCTCAACGTCAACGGCGGCTCGATCGCGCTCGGGCACCCGTTCGGCATGACCGGCGCGCGGATCATGACCACGCTGTTGAACGGGCTCGAGGACCGCGACGCCAGGTTCGGACTCGAGACGATGTGCGTCGGCGGTGGTCAGGGCATGGCGATGATCATCGAGCGCATCACGTAGCAACGCCGTGGCGAGGTCACGCGTCCCGCCTGCCTGGCTGGTACGCCCCCTGATCGCCACCCGCAACGGCATCGCGCGCGTCCACCAGCGTCTCGCGCCACCCGAGGTCACGATCTTCGAGCGCAGCCTCGGCATCGTCGACACGAAGGCGCTCGCGGTCGCTGCGGACCTCGGCATCGCGGACGCGCTCGGCGACGGTCCCCGGTCTGCGGGCGAGCTCGCGTCCTCGCTCGGCGTGGACACGGACGCAGTCGATCGGCTCCTCCGGTTCCTCGTCGGCAGGGGCGTGTTCCGCAGGGGTCGTGACGGCCGCTACGCCAACAACCGCACCTCGACGTTGCTGCGCGAGGACGACGTCGGATCGCTACGGGCGTGGGCGCGCTTCTTCGGCGCGCCCTGGCACGTCGCCATCTGGAACCGGCTCGATCACTCGGTGACGACGGGCCGCGCCGCCGCGGGCGAGGCGCTCGGCCACGACTTCTGGGCGTACCTCACGACCGTGGACCACGGCGCCGGGCAGGTCTTCGACGACGCGATGGCCGCGGTGTCACGCCTGCAGCAGGCAGTGATCGCGACCAAGTACCCGTGGCCGTCCGGGAGCAGGGTGTGCGACGTCGGCGGCGGCACCGGCACGCTCCTCGCCGCGATCCTGGACGCCAACCCAAGCTGCTCGGGGGTGCTCCTCGACCTGCCCGTGGTCGTGACGAAGGCAGGACCCGTGCTCGAACGCGCGGGCGTCGCCGGACGCGTCGAGCTCGTCGCCGGCGACTTCTTCGACGCGCTGCCATCCCGGTGCGACCGCTACGTGCTCGAGGCGGTCATCCACGACTGGGACGACGACTCGTGCGCCCGGATCCTCACGCGCTGCCGCGAGGCGCTCCCGCCCGGCGGGCGGGTCCTCGTGCTCGAGCAGACCGTTCCTGGCCACGACGGCGACCACGTGGTGAAGGCCGTCGACCTCGAGATGCTCGTCGACGCGGCGGGACGCGAGCGCACCCGTGCCGAGTTCGAGGCGTTGTTCGCTCGCGCCGGTCTGCGGGTGCGGAGCGTGATCCCGATCGCGCTCCTGAGCGTCTACGAGCTCGAGCCGTAGACGGGGTCGGGATCGCGCAGGTCCGAGAGCAGCTCGCGCACGACAGGGCCGAGGGCGGCGGGCACCCACCGCTCACCCTGGTCGCGCGCCGGCCCGTGGTGCCAACCGTCGGCGACGCTCACCTTGCCCCCCTCGATCTCGAAGACGCGCCCGGTGACGTCGCGCGACTCCGAGCTGCCGAGCCACACGACGAGCGGCGAGACGTTCGCCGGGTCCATCACGTCGAAGCCTGCATCGGGCCTGGCCATCATCTCCGTGAACACGCCCTCCGTCATCCGCGTCCGCGCCGACGGCGCGATCGCGTTCGCCGTCACCCCGTAGCGCCCGAGCTCGGCCGCCTGGACGATCGTCAACGCCGCGATGCCCGCCTTCGCAGCCGAGTACGCGGCCTGCCCGACGCTGCCGAGCAGCCCCGCGCCGCTGCTCGTGTTCACGATCCGGGCATCGACCGCCTCGCCGGCCTTGGCGCGGTCGCGCCAGTAGGCCGCCGCATGCCGGCTCGGTGCGGCGTGCCCCTTGAGGTGGACGCGCGTGACCGCGTCCCACTCGTCCTCTTCGAGGTTGGCGAACATGCGGTCGCGGACGAACCCCGCGTTGTTCACGACGACGTGGACGTCCCCGAAGGCGTCGATCGCCGCTCGGACGAGACGCGCCGCGCCGTCCCAATCCGCGATGTCGTCGCCGTTCGCGATCGCCTCACCACCGGCGGCGCGGATCTCGTCGACGACCTCCTCGGCTGGGCCGCTTCGCGCGCTCGTGCCGTCGAGCTCCACGCCGAGGTCGTTGACGACGACCCGCGCGCCCTCGGCGGCGAACGCGAGCGCATGTGCACGCCCGAGCCCGCGCGCCGCGCCGGTGACGATGACGACACGGCCGTCGCAGAGAGGCATGCGGCGGGTACCGTACCCGCGTGCGGTTCGGGATCACGATGTTCGCCACCGACGAGTCCATGTCGGTGCCTGACCTCGCGCGCGCGGCCGAGCAACGCGGGTTCGTGTCCCTGTACATCCCCGAGCACACGCACATCCCGACGAGCCGGCGCACGCCGCCACCCACCGGCGACCCGGAGCTCCCAGCTGACTACCGCAGGACGGTCGACCCGTTCGTGTCACTGGCGGGCGCGGCAATGGTCACGGAGCGCATCCGCCTCGGCACCGGGATCTGCCTCGTCGCGCAACGCGACCCGATCGTCACCGCGAAGGCGGTCGCGACGCTCGACGTGCTCAGCGGTGGGCGCTTCGACTTCGGGATCGGGTTCGGCTGGAACCACGACGAGATGGAGAACCACGGCGTCGACGTCGCGACGCGCCGGGATCTCGTGCGTGAGCGAGTGCTCGCCATGCGCGCGCTCTGGACGCAGGAGGTCGCATCGTTCGACGGCGACCTCGTCCACGTCAGTCCGTCGTGGTCGTGGCCGAAGCCCGTGCAGCCCGGCGGCCCCCCTGTGCTCGTCGGCGGCGCGCCCGGACCGAAGATGTTCGCCGCCATCGCGGAGTACGGCGACGGCTGGTTCCCCATCGGGGGTGCCGGCGTGCGCGCCGCGCTGCCCGACCTGCACCGCGCCTGCGAAGCCACCGGGCGCGACCCCACGTCCGTGCGCGTCGTCCCCTTCGGCACGATCCCCGATCCGGGCAAGATCGAGTACTACGCGTCCCTCGGCATCGACGAGATCGTGCTGCGCGTCCCCACCGCAGGCGCCGATCGCGTGCTCGGCGTGCTCGACGGCTTCGCCGACGTGGTCGCGAGCGGTTAGGTTCTCACCCGATGGGCTCTCAGGGAATGAAGCGCTCGCGCAAGGGCAGGCGACGCCAGCACCTCGACAAGGTCGGCGCGCACCACGGCGACAGCCTCACCGAAGCTCGTCACGAGCAGGAGCTGGAGCGGTCCGCGGTCGCCGACGTCATGGGCCTCGGCAACGCGCCCGCATGGCTGAAGTTCGGCTGCCTGCTGATCGGCGCCATCATCCTCATCGGTGGCGTCGTCACGCTCATCTCGCTCGACTGACACCCGCTGGGTTTTCGGCACGTTCAACCACCGCAGAAGTGGTTCAGCGTGCCGAGAATCCTCAGCCGAGGCGCTCGATGATGGTGACGTTCGCCTGGCCGCCGCCCTCGCACATGGTCTGGAGGCCGTAGCGCCCGCCGGTGCGCTCGAGCTCGTCGAGCAGCGTGGTCATGAGCCGCGTCCCCGTCGCGCCGAGCGGGTGCCCGAGCGCGATCGCGCCACCGTTGACGTTCACCTTCGCGAGGTCGGCGCCGGTCTCCTGCTGCCATGCGAGCACGACCGAGGCGAACGCCTCGTTGATCTCGATCAGATCGATGTCGTCGAGGGTCATGCCCGTCTTCTCGAGGGCGTACGCGGTGGCGGGGATCGGCGCGGACAGCATGAGCACCGGGCTGTCGCCGCGCACCGACAGGTGGTGCACGCGCGCCCGGGGCGTGAGGCCGTGGTCGCGCAGCGCCTGCTCGGACACGACGAGCAAGCCGGACGCGCCGTCCGAGATCTGCGACGCCACCGCGGCAGTGAGGCGCCCGCCGTCCTCGAGCGGTGGCAGCTGGGCCATCTTCTCGAGCGACGTGCCGCGCCGCGGCCCTTCGTCCTGCCCGACGCCGCGCAGGGGCACGATCTGCCCGTCGAAGCGGCCTTCGTCCTGGGCCCGGATGGCGCGCTCGTGGCTCTCGAGCGCGAACACCTCCATGTCCTCGCGCGTGATGCCCCACTTCTCCGCGATGAGCTCCGCACCGCGGAACTGTGAGATCTCCTGGTCGCCGTACCGCGCGACCCAGCCCTCGGAGCCCGAGAACGGGTCCGAGAAGCCGAAGGGCTCGGCGGCGGTGAGTGCCGCCGCGATCGGGATCATGCTCATGTTCTGGACGCCGCCGGCGACGATGACGTCGTTGGTGCCGCTCATCACGGCCTGGGCGGCGAAGTGGAGCGCCTGCTGCGACGACCCGCACTGGCGGTCGATGGTCGTGCCGGGAACGTCCTCGGTGTAGCCGGCCGCGAGCCAGCTCGTGCGGGCGATGTCGCCGGCCTGCGGCCCGAGCGCGTCGACGCAGCCGAAGAAGACGTCCTCGACCGCCTCGGGGGCGATGCCCGTGCGGTCGACGAGCGCGGTGATCACGTGGGCGCCGAGGTCGGCGGGGTGCACCTGCGACAGGCCGCCGCCCCGCTTGCCGACGGGGGTCCGGACCGCGTCCACGATGTAGGCCTCGGGCATCGGTCGCTCCTCAGGTGCTCGGTGCTCGCTCGATGAGCTCGTTCAGAGCGTAGGTGCGGTCGGTGTACGCACGAGTCTGCGCGACGCCGAGGACCGGCAGCGACTCCGCGTCGGGGAGCAGGCCGAGCTGCACGAGCAACGAGGCTTGGTCCCAGTAGATGTGCTCCGACGCGATGAGGCCGTCGCGGAACCCGACGACGGCGACGAGCAGGAGCGAGAACCGGCGACCGGTGGGCTCCACGCCGGGCAGCCAGAAGGGCATCGGGCGGTCGTGCGTCCCGCTCACGAGCAGCTCGTCGACGACCTGGTCGTCGCCGACCGTCCGAGATCCCGGTGCGATCGTGGTGTCGTCCGGCCAGGACGGGACGAACACGTCGGCATAGAAGCGCTCGATCGCGGCGCGCCCGCGACCGCCGGTCGCGACCGGCACGTGGACGAGCACCGCGTCGTCGGCCATCGTCTGCACCGCCGCGTGCGCGTCCTTCTGCTCGAACTCCGCAGCGACGTGCGCCTCCCACGCCGCGACAAGATCCGTCACGGTCATAGGATCGCGCGCCCGACGCGGTCGCGGTGCCAGGCGGCGTCCCCCCAGGCCGCGGCGAGCGCCCACGTCCGCTTCATGAAGAGGTGCAGGTCGTACTCGTACGAGTACCCGATCGCCCCGTGGCACTGCAGCGCCCGTCGCGCGGCCAGCACGGCGGCGTCGCTCGCTGTGGACTTCGCCATCGACACGTGCGTCGACGCGTCGGCGTCGCCGCGCGTGAGCGACCAGGCGGCGCGGTAGACGAGCGGCCGCGCGAACTCCAGCGCGATGCGGGCGTCGGCGAGGTGATGCTTCACCGCCTGGAACGACCCGATCGGCACCCCGAACTGGCGCCGCCCCTTGGCGTACTCGACCGTCATCTCGATCATGCGGCGCGCCAACCCGACGAGCTGCGCCGCGGTGCCGAAGGCGCCGCGCTCGAACGCCTGCTTCACGGCGCTGCCGTCGGCGACGACGGCGCCGGCATCGTCGGGGGCACGGACGCGGGCGAGACGGCGTGCCCCGTCGACCGACTCGAGGGGTTCGAGCTCGACCGCGGCGCGCGGCACGAGACGGATGGCGCCTGCGTCGAAGCACAGGAACCAGTCGGCGTGGTCGGCGTACGGCACGACGGTGTCGTGATGGAAGGGCGCGGTGACACGCACGCTGCCGTCAAGCAGCTCCGGCTCCGGTCCATCGAGAAGCGGGATCGCGACGCAGCCGTGCTCGACGAGCGGCTCCGGCAGCGCGGCGAACCCCGACTCCTCGAGCAGCAGCACGAGGTCGACCGCGGTCAGACCCAGCCCACCGGCGGCTTCGGGCGCGAGGACGCCCAGGACGCCCATCGCGCCGAGCGCGGCCCAGGCGTCCTCCGAGCCTCCTCCCGCCCACGCGGCGCGCACCGTCGCGGGCGTGCACTCCTTCGCGAGCACGTCGCGCACCGCGTCGCGAAACGCGACCTGGTCCTCGGTGAACGCGAAGCGCACGACGCCTACGCGCGCGGGAGCCCGAGCACGCGCTCGGCGATCACGTTTCGCTGGATCTCGTTGGTCCCCGCGTAGATCGGGCCCGACAGCGCGAACTGGAAGCCCTTCATCCACCCCGACTCGTCACGCTCGGCAGCGGTGCCGAGGAGCTGCAGCGCGGTCTCGTGGAGCCTGACGTCGAGCTCGGACCAGAACACCTTCGTGAGGCTCGACTCCGCACCGAGGTCTTCGCCGTCGGTCATGCGCGTGACCGTGAGGAACGTCTGCCAGCGGTAGGCCTCGGCGTCGATCCACGCACGGATCACGTCGTCGCGCGCGCTCGCGTCGTCGGCGTCGCCGCGCTCTCGCCAGAGGTCGACGAGCCGCGCAGCCGCGGCCATGAAGCGGCCCGGGCTCCGCAAGGTGAGCCCACGCTCGGAGCTGGTCGTGGCCATGGCGACCCGCCAACCCTGGTGCACCTCGCCGAGGACGTCGGCATCGGGCACGAACACGTCGTCGAAGAACACCTCCGCGAACCCCTCGTCGCCGTCGAGTCGCCCGAAGCCGCGGACGGTCACACCGGGCACGTCGAGCGGGACGAGGAAGTACGTGAGACCCCGGTGACGCTCCGCGTCGGGATCCGAGCGGAAGAGGCCGAAGAGGTGCGTGCAGAACGCGCCGCGGGTCGTCCACGTCTTCTGGCCCGACAGCCGCCAACCACCCGCGCCGTCGTCGCGCGCCGCGCGGGACGTGATGCCCGCGAGGTCGCTGCCGGCGTCGGGCTCGGACCATCCCTGACACCACAGGTCCTCGGCCGCCGCCATGCGCGGCAGGATCCGATCCTGCTGCTCGCGAGTCCCGAAGGCGAACACCGTTGGCGCGAGCAGGAAGATGCCGTTCTGCGTCACGCGCTGGGGACCGCCGGCCCGGTAGTACTCCTCCTCGAAGATCAGCCACTCCATCGGTGATGCGTCCCGACCCCCATGCTCCTCGGGCCACGACACGACCGCCCACCGGGCGTCGAAGAGGGCCCGCTCCCACTCGAGATGCCGGGCGAAGCCCTCGCGTGTGTCACCCGACGGCAAGCCGCGCGGGACGTTGGCCTCGAGCCACGCGCGGCACTCGTCGCGGAACGCCGCCTCGTCGGCGGTGAACGACAGGTCCACGTCAGCCGCGCGCGGCCGCGCCGAGCGCGACAGGGTCTTCGTAGTACTCGCGCCACCACCGGATGCGGCCGTCGCCGATCGCGCAGACGCTCATGCCGCGCCACTGGACCGGCGTCCCGTCGCGTCGCCGTTCGACGGTGATCGTCCAGTCCGCCATGACCACGTCGTCGTCACCCACCGCGATGTGGTGGAACTCGAAGTCCACCGGACGCGCCCACACAAACGAGGAGCGCGCCATCGGCTCGTACTCCGCGTGCCCGCGCACCATCCGGCCGGGCACCTCGAGGACGACGTCCTCGGCGAAGCACGCCAGGTAGGCGTCGAGGTCCTCGGCGAGCCAGGCGGCACGGCGGCGGTCGAAGAGGGCCCGGGCGTCGGCGAGGGTCAGCGCCATGGCCGCTCATGCTGGCACGGGTGGCCACGCTCGAGCGCCGGCTCCACTGGTCGACTCCGGGAGCGGCGTCTCCTCCGGCGTCGACCGTCGAGGCCGCTCGACGCCGGCGGCGGCTCGTCCCGCACTCGTCAGGCGACCGCCGCGAGGGAGGCGTACGCCGCGTCGATGAGCCGCTGCCCCCTCGGGTCCTGCTCCGACATCGACAGCCGCATCTGGTTCATCACGTATGCGAAGCAGAGCCCGGCATCCGGATCGGCGAACGCGACCGAGCCGCCCGCGCCCGAGTGCCCGAAGGTCCTCGGCCCGGGCACCGGACCGTACGTCGGCGCGAGCGCGAAACCGAGACCGAAGCTGAGCGGCTGGCCGATCACGCAATCGGTGCCGCTCGAGCGCACCTCGGTCGCCCGCGTGACCGTGTCGGGCGCGAGCAGCCGCACCCCGTCGACGTCGCCGAGGCAGGCGGCGTACATGCGTGCGAGCGAGTGCGCGTCGCCGTGTCCGTTCGACGAAGGGAGCTGCGCGCCTCGCATCTGCCGCGTGTTCCACATGTCGTCGTAGCCGAAGAGCCCCGACGGGCCTCCCATGACGCGACCGAGCATCGTCGACGGATCGCGGAGCGCCTCGTGCACCAGTCGCTCGAGCTCGGGGTCGTCGTACGCGGGGGGCAGGAGCCTCGCGACGCGCGACTCCCACGCCTCGGGCACGCCGATCACGAAGTCGAGGTCGAGCGGCCCGGCGATCTCCTGCGCGACGTACGCGCCTGGCATCAGCCCCGTCACGCGCCGGATGAGCTCGCCCGTCATCCAGCCGTAGGTGCGGGCGTGGTAGCCGTGTGTCGTTCCGGGCTCCCAGTTCGGCGCTTGGGCGGCGATCGCCTCGACGACCGGGTGCCATGCCGCGACGTCGTCGAGCGTGAGGTTCGGGTCGTCGATCGCCGCGAGCCCGGCGCGGTGCGAGAGCACCCACGCGACAGGGATCGCACCCTTGCCCTGCTGCGCGAACTCGGGCCAGTACTCCGACACCGGTGCGTCCGGATCGAGGAGCCCGCGTTCGATCAGCTGGTTCGCCGCGACCGCGGTGACGCCCTTCGTGCACGAGAAGACGATCACGATCGTGTCGCGCGACCACGGCTGCGTCGCCGCGGGGTCCGCGAGACCGGCCCACACGTCGACGACAGCGTCGCCGCCGCGGTAGACGCAGCACGCCGCACCGACGTCTCCGTGCTCGGAGAAGTTCGCCGCGAACTCGTCGCGCACCCGCTCGAACCCGGGCGCGACCGCGCCGTGGACCTCCGTGCTCACGAGCCCAGCCTCCGCAGCACGGCCTCGGCCTCGTCCATGATCCGGTCGACGAGCTCGGCGACCGTGGGCAGGTCGTCGATGAGCCCGACCACCTGGCCGCTCGCCATCACGCCGAGATCGGGTCGGCCGTCGACCATCGCGGCCTTCAGCAGCATCGGCGTGTTCGCGGCCATGACGACCTGGCTCCACGTGAGGTCCTGCGAGGCGCGCATCGCCCGGCCCTCCCGGAGCATGTCGCGCCACGAGATCCCCGAGAGTCGCCGGAAGCGGATCGCGTTGCGCAACGCCCGCGGCAGGCTCGTGATCCTGCCGCCGCGGTCGAGACGCTCGGTGAAGTCGGTGCTCAGCACGCGATGCGGCACGCCGTCGACCTGTGTGGTGACGAGCGTGTCGGTCACGGTCTTGCCGAGGTAGACCTGCTTGACCGCGTCGCTCACGGTGTTGTCGGACGTCAAGAGGAAACGTGTGCCCATCGCGATGCCCGCCGCGCCGTAGGCGAGCGCCGCGACGAGGCCGCGCCCGTCGAAGAAGCCGCCGGCCGCGACGACGGGGATGTCGACGGCGTCGACCACCTGCGGCAAGAGCAACGACGTCGGCACCGACCCGGTGTGGCCACCACCCTCGCCGCCTTGCACGAGCACCGCGTCGACGCCCCAGGCAGCGACCTTCTCGGCGTGACGGCGCGCGCCGATCGACGGCATCACGACCACACCGGCGCCCTTCAGCCGCTTGATGAGGTCCTCTCTCGGCGCCATCGCGAAGGACGCGACCTTCACCCGCTCGGCGATGAGGAGCTCGATCCGCTCGGCCGCGTCCGGCGCGTCCGAGCGGAGGTTCACGCCGAACGGCCGGTCGGTGCGGTCCTTCGTCTCGTGGATCGCGCCGACCAGCTCCTCGTAGTCCATCGTCCCCGCGGCGATGATCCCGAGCGCGCCCGCGTTCGACGTCGCCGCGGTGAGCCGGGGCCCGGCGACCCATCCCATGCCCGTCTGCACGATGGGGCGCTCGATGCCGCAGAGGTCACAGAGCGCGGTGCGGAGCGCCGGAGCGCTAGAGCTCGGCATCCCGCAGCGATCCCGGGTCGAGCACCTCGCGGAGCAGCCGCAGGTCCTCGTCGGTCGGCAGGCGCGACTCCGGCACCGCGTCCGGCGCCACCAGCGGGAACGTCGTCGCCGCGGTCACCTCGTCGACCGTGACCCCGGGGTGCACGGAGCGGAGCCGCATGGCCCTGTCCGGCGTCTCGAAGTCGAAGACACCGAGGTTCGACACGACGCGGCGGATCTCGTGGTGCTCGGATGCGGTGTGGCCCGCGGCCGCAGCCCGGTCGTACCCGACGCCGGAGACGCAGTCGACCGCGTCGACGAAGACGCGGGGTGAGTGCTGCGGCACCCAGTAGCTCACCGGGTGGTTGACCGTGTTCCCGGGCGCGCCGCGCACGCCGAGCAGCTGCGCCTTGGGCTTCGCCCATGGCCCGATGCACGCGATGTTCTGGTTGCCGTACCGGTCGACCTGCGTCGCGCCCATCATCACATGGCGCCGCCCCGCCCACACGATGTCGAACATCTTGCCGAAGGGGAGCCACGCCTCCGCGACGCGCGGCGCGTCCGCGTCCGCCCCCACCGGGATCGGCCCCGCGAGCTGCATGGCGTCACCGTCGGTGTAGACGAGGTCGGGCTCGAACGTGAGCGCGGCAAGCCGGGCACCGAGCGTCGGGATCACGCCGATCGGGCTCGCGAGGATCTCCCCGTCACCGCGCCAGGCCTCGGCGCAGGCGACGACGCAGACCTCGGCGCGCGACGCGTCGCTCATCCTTCCCGCTCCTGGCGGCTTCGCCGGCACGCCGCTCTGGGCCCGCTCGCTCCGAGCCGGGATACCCGGCTCGCTTCACGCTCGCTCACCTTTCCCGCTCCTGGCGGCTTCGCCGCCGGCCCGCTCGGGGCCCGCTCGCTCCGAGCCGGGATACCCGGCTCGCTTCACGCTCGCTCATGCCGCACCCTCGGCCAGCGAGCGCTTCGCGAGCGCGCGGTACTCGCGCTCGGAGACGTCGACGTACGTGGCCTTGAACGCGGACCAGGCGTCCGGGTCCTTCGCCGACGCGGCGTACTCGCGCTGGAGCTGCTCGTCGCGGTCGTAGTCGGGCACGCAGTGGGTGAAGTGTGCACCCAACGGGGCCTCGACGACGCCGTCAGTGAAGATGCGGCTCAGACGAATCGACTCGAGCGGGCCCTCACGGACGAAGTCCGACGGATCGACGACGCGCTCGCACGAGACGAACGTGCGGTCGGCGGCCATCGCGAACAGGTCGTCGAAGTACCAGTCGGGCCCGAGGTACTGGGCATCGCCGCGCTGGTCCGCCCGGTTGGCGTGGAGCAGCGCGACGTCGAGCCGGAGCGCCGGCATCGCCACGAGCTCCTGGCCGTCGTACGGCGACACGACGGTGCGCAGCTCGGGGTTCACGTCCATGATCGCCGAGCCGAGCCCGGCGCGGCAGGGGAGGAACGAGACGCGCCAGGCCGCGGCGCGCAGGCCGAGCTGGAGCATGCCCTCGTCGAGCTCCATCGCCTCGATCGTCCCCTGCTGGCGCGCGAGCCGGAAGTGCGGCTCCAGAGGGATCGAATCGAGTGACACGAACCCGTACACGACGCGGCGAACCTTGCCTGCGGCGCAGAGCATCCCGACGTCAGGACCGCCGTAGGCCACGACCGTGAGATCACGGAGATCCGACCGCAGGATCGCGCGCACGATCGACATCGGCTTGCGACGCGACCCCCACCCGCCGATGCCGATGGTCATGCCATCGCGCAGCTCGGCGACGACATCCTCTTCGGTGCATCGCTTGTCCGCCATGCGGCGCGCACCCTAGGCGCGTCGAACCAGCCAGGCGTACGCTCACCGACCACCGGTGCGCGCGTTCGCACCGCTTCAGCGGAACAGGGGGTCACCGCATGCCCGACGAACTCGACCAGGCATTCCGGGTCGACCCCGGAGGTGCCCCCCCGAGCCAGGAGTCCGGCGCGGAGATCGACACCGACTTCGGGACGGGCGTGCCCGGCCCGGCTTTCACCGTGACGGACGACGACGGCGCTCCGCGCTTCGACACGGCCGATGACGACGACGCCGGCGGGATCTCCGTCCAGCCGGTGGGCATCTGGTCGGTGGAGGAGACGACGGACGACCTCGACTTCACGTCGGTCGAGGACGACGACGGCGGGTTCCCGCTCACCGCGATCGCCGACGACACTGCTCCCGTCGACCCGGGTGCCCCGGACGTCCCGGAGTGACGCCGGGCGTGCAGCTCGGCGTGATGCCACCGCCACACCGCGGCTTCCTCTCGACCCCCGAGACGATCCAGGCCTACGCGCTCGCCGCGGAGGACGCGGGATTCGAGTCGATCTGGGTCTTCGAGCACATGGTGATCCCGGCCGGCTACGGATCGCGCTACCCGTACAGCCCCGAGGGACGGCTCTCGATCGACGACGAGGACATCCCCGACCCGCTCGCGCTCCTCGCGTACCTCGCCGGCGTCACCCGCCGGATCCTCCTCGGGACGGGAGTGCTGATCCTCCCGCAGCGAAGCCCGGTCGTCTGCGCCAAGGAGTGCGCGACGGTCGACGCGCTCTCGCGCGGACGGCTCCGGCTCGGGATCGGGGTCGGCTGGCTGCGCGAGGAGGCCGAGGCCGTCGGCACCAGCTTCGACGACCGTGGTGCCCGGACCGACGAGGCGATCGAGGTCATGCGCCTGCTCTGGCGCGAGCGCGAAGCGACGTTCGAGGGGACGTTCACGCGCCTCACCCGCGCCATGTCGAACCCGAAGCCGGCGCGACCCTGCGGGATCCCGATCCTCGTCGGCGGTCACAGCCGTGCCGCCGCGCGTCGGGCCGGGCGGACCGGCGACGGCTGGTTCCCGATCGGGCTGCGCGGCGACGACTTCGCCGCGCGCCGAGACGACATGCGCGCGGCTGCGCTCGAGGCAGGGCGGGACCCCGACTCGATCGAGATCAGCTACAGCGGCCCGGCGAAGGGGAGTGTCGTGGCGCGCTACGCGGCAGAGGGTGTGAGGCGCTGGATCGTGCCGGTGTGGGGCGAGACGCTCGACGACTGCCGCCGCGAGCTCGACCGCGTCGCCCGCGAGCTCAGCGCGTGAGGATCACGCAGGAGCCGTGGCCGAACAGACCCTGGTTGATCGAGAGGCCCACGGTCGCGTCCTCGACCTGGCGCTCCCCCGCCTCGCCGCGCAGCTGCCAGGTGAGCTCGCAGACCTGCGCGATCGCCTGGGCAGGGATGGCCTCACCGAAGCACGCCAGACCGCCGCTCGGGTTCACGGGGATGCGCCCGCCGAGGGCCGTCGCGCCCGAGTGCAGGAGCGACTCGGCGTCGCCGGGCGCGCACAGCCCGATGTTCTCGTACCAGTCGAGCTCGAGCGCGGTCGAGAGGTCGTAGACCTCCGCGCACGAGAGGTCGTCGGGCCCGAGCCCCGCCTCGTCGTAGGCGGCAGCGGCGATCGAGTCGCGGAACGGTCGTTCCGGCGCAGGCGCGCCGACGCCGGAGTCGGTCGCCAGGTCGGGCAGGTCGAGGGCGGTGTTGGGGTACGACGGCGTCACGGTCGACACGGCCGCGATCTCGACCTGGGGCCGCGCGTCGCGGCGCGACGCTGCGAACTCGGCGCTCGCCAGCACGACGGCGGCGGCGCCGTCGCTGGTCGCGCAGATGTCGACGAGGCGGAGCGGGTCGGCGACGATCGGTGACTCGGCGATCTCGTCCTCGGTGAACTCCTTGCGGTACCGCGCGTTCGCGTTCGTCACGCCGTGCCGGCTGTTCTTCACCTTCACCGCGGCGAAGTCCTTCGGTGTCGCGCCGTACATCTCCATGCGGCGCCGCGCGTAGAGCGCGAAGTACGTGGGGTTCGTGGCACCGAGCACGTGGAAGCGGAGCCAGTCGGGATCCTCGGGGCGATCACCCGGCAGAGGCCCGAAGAACCCCTTCGGCGCGGTGTCGGCGCCGACCGCGACGGCGACGTCCGCCAGCCCGGCGAGGATCCGCGCGCGCGCGGCGTCGATCGCGACGACACCGCTCGCGCAGGCCGCGTAGCTCGACGACACCGGGATGCCGCGCCACCCGAGCGCCTGCGCCATCGTCGAGCCCGCGACATAACCCGGGTAGCCGTTGCGCATCGTGTTGCCGGCCGCGAGGTACTCGACGTCGGACCACTCCAGCCCGGCGTCGGCGAGCGCTGCGCGCGCCGCGACGACGCCGTACTCCGCGAAGCTCCGGCCCCACTTCCCCCATGGGTGCATGCCGACGCCGAGGACGGCCACGCGATCGCGGGTGCTCATCTCGCACGCTCGCTCATGCGCACCTCCACTTCCAGACCGTGCGGATCTCGTCGGCCGTCTCGTACAGCGGCTCCACGACGAGCTCCATCTCCTGGCCGGCGGCGAGCGCCCCGACGTCGACGCCCGTGGCGAGCTGGCCGAGCACGATCATCCGCTCGTCGGCCAGCTCGACGGCCGCGACGCCGTAGGGCTCGAACGGATCGGGCGCGCGGTATGGCGGTGGCGGCGCGTAGCGGTTGTCGGTGAACGACCAGAGCGAGCCGCGCGTCGAGAGCTCGACGTCCTCGAGCTCGGTCCCCGCGCACGCCGGGTTGCGGCAGAACGACCACTGCTTCGGGAAGAAGGACGCACCGCACCGCGGGCACCGGCCGCCGAGCAACCGGGCCGAGCCGTCTTCCGCCTCGCGGAAGAGCCCCTCGACCACGGGGACGCGGGTCTTGGCCATCTACTCCACCGGTCGGCTCTCTGCGGCGCAGGGTACCTGCGCCGCAGCCGTTCGCGTCATACGTCCGCCTCCCGCTTGTCGACGAACGCCTGCCGGAGCTCTTCGGAGTCGCCCCACAGGTTCAGCTCGAACGTGAATCCCTGCTCGAAGCGATACGAGCGCTTCACGTCGACCGGATCGATCGCGTTCAACGACTCCTTCGCACGCTGCATGACGATCGGGCTCTTCTCCGCGATCTGGGCCGCGATCTCACGGGCGGCGTCGAGCAGCTGCGCGCGCGGCACTACGCGCTCGACCGAGCCGAACGCGAGGAGCTCCTCGGCGCCGACCGTCGCGCCGGTCAAGAACATCGATCGCATCTTCTTCGCCGGCACCAGGCGCGAGAGGTGGGTGGCGGCACCGAGCGCGCCCCGGTCGACCTCTGGGAGGCCGAGCTCGAGGTCGTCGGCGGCGACGACGATGTCGGCGTTGCCGGCGATCCCCACCCCACCGCCGAGGCAGTACCCGTGGATCGCCGCGATCACGGGCACCGCGCAGTCGTACACGGCGGCGAAGGTCTCGTAGCACCCCCGGTTGACGCCGATGAGCGCCTCGTGGGTCGGATCTGCCGCGAGCTCCTTGATGTCGACGCCGACCTGGAACGCCCGCAGCTCCGGGTTCCCCGCGACGATCAAGGCGCGCACGTCGGCATCCGCGCCGAGCCGGCGGATCGTGTCCGCGAGCTCGAACCAACCCGCGACGGGGAGCGCGTTCACCGGCGGGTTGTCGATGATCACCTCGGCGACGCGATCGCGGACCTCCGCACGGATCATCACTACTTCGTCGCTCGCTGCTGGCGCCCGCCGGGTCCGTGCACGAGAAGCTCACCGTTCACACGGGGAGCGTACCTGAGGGGGTGTCAGGTCCTACTGGACGACGCTCGACGCGAACCTGCAGGTCACGTACCGCCGATGTTGCTCGCGTGCGCGTCTGTGATCACGGTGTGGTCACGAGCGCCCTCGTCGGGCGCGTCGACGACCCGCAGCGCGGGCCGCGTCCCGGTGAGGAGCGTCTCAACCGCGGTGGCAGCGTGCATTGCTCGGTCGTGGGCGTGCGCGTACGTACGGAGGCTCACGGCCGGGTCGTCGCCCATGATCGCAGCGATGACGTGTACCGGCATTCCCTGCTCGTGGAGTGCCGTCTCGAACGCGTGCCGCACGCCGTGGAGCGGGATGCGTGGAAGGTCGGTCCGGGCGACGAGCGCCGCCCATGCCTGGCGGACGGTCGCCACGCTCGACCCTTCGCCGCGCACCGAGGCGCCGACCTTGCGGCCCTCGCGGGCCCCATGCCACGCGGCGTCACCGCGCAACCACACTGAGAGTTGGAGAGAGGTTCCGTCCGACGAGGGACCTTCGAGTTCGATTGGCTGGGGTTGACGCGACGGTTCTCGAACTGCAATCTCGCTGGGAAGACTGCGCGGCTTCGTTCACTGAAGTAGGTGGCGACGATGGGACCTCGGTCACACGGACGAGTCGCAGCCCGAACGGCGGGGGTCGTGCTGCTGGCGGCTGCATGCCTGGCGTTGGGGCCGGTCGCGGGGACGGGTGCCACGCCGGCACGCAAGAGCCTCGTCGCACGGCCGCGACCGGCTCTGGTCGGGATCGACGCTGCGTCGGCAGAGCTGGTACGGAAGGGTCGAACGCTGAGGCTGAGCGGGGTCGCGCCCGAGGCGAGCTTCGACGCCCAGGGGGAGCCACCCGAGGTCGCGATCAGCGCGTTCGGCGCGATGCGGCTCTTGGACACGCAGCGCTCGGTGGTCGCCGTCGTACGGGGCGCGCCCGGCGTCTCCGATGACACCGAGACCGAGCGCGTGACGCTCTCGCGCGTCCGCTACGACCCCGCGACGGGGACACTGACGGCAGACATCGAGCCGGTCGCGGCGAAGGGCGTGCGGGGCGCACTCAAGGAAGAGGTCGAGCGGACCGACGCGGACCACAAGCTGCCCTCGGGGCCAGTCGAGCTCCTCGGGCTCGACACCGACACGCGCGTCGCGGGGTCAGGCCAGCCGCAACCCCTGGCGCGTTCCGCGCAGAGCGGCTCGTCCTACAACATCGGTGTCGTCATCGAGTACTCCCAGCGCCTCGGAGCGAAGAAGATAGAGGGCACGTTCCAGAACCCCTCGTGCACGCGAGGGAGCAACTTCACCGTGAACACGGATACTGGCGATCCGTCAGACAAGACCTACGACGCGACGAGCTTCGAAGTCATCACCGACCTCGATTGCTTCTTCGGACAAGCCACCGCGGAGTACTCGGTGAAGATGACAGACAGGTACCCCCCTGGCGGCCAGCCCGCGGTGGACGGACCCATCCTGCTGAAGATCAGTCAGATCGCGCCTCGGTCGTTCGTGACGACCTGCGAGGACAAGGATCGAATCAAGTCGGAATGCGACTTCGACGTCGGCCGTCAACGCGTCAAGCTCCACCTCTAGGAGGCCAGCCGGCCGAGTGGCCACGCCATGCCCCTCGATCGGGCGTACCGTCATCGGCATGTCGGTGAGCGGGTCCTTCTCCGGATCGGACCGCAGGCGGGTGCTCGACTGCGTCGACGAGTCGGTGACGGCCGGCGGCATCCGCGGGCTGCTCCGTCGCGGTGAAAGCGTCGTCATCACCCCGGTGCCCGGCGGCGACACGTCGGTGCCCGAGGCTTCCATCAGCCGCTCGGGACTCGTCGCCAGCTCCCCGAAGGTGACGTTCTCGCTGCCCGGCATGTCCGGGCGGGACGTCGAGCGGTGGCTGCTCGCCGCGGGCCTGAGCGATGGCGCACCCCGTCGCTCGTCGGCGTTCTGCACGTACTCGCTGCCGAGCGATGCGACCGCGGAGGAGATCGTCGACCTCGCCGTGCGCGGTCTGCGTGCACTCCGGGCAGAACCGGTCGACGACCGCTGGGAGTTCAGCGTCCAGAAGCCGGCAGGCGACTGACCGCTACGGCTTGGTGAGGCGGGCGGCGGCCCAGTCGGCGTGGTCGCAGGTCGTGCCGTCGTCGCCGTCCGCGACCAACAGCTGGAGCTCGTTCGCCGCGGTCGTGTCCACCGACAACGACTTCGTCGCCGACGACGGCGTCATCTCCGCGCTCTTGAACCGCCGCACCCCGCCCACGTACACCTGATACGGCTCAGACCCTTGCGCGACAAGGCTCGACGCGAACGCTGCGATCGGTGAGACGCCGACGACGTTCGGGGGTGTCAGGTACCGTCGGGCGCGATGGCCGACGATCCGCTCGACTTCACGGGAAAGGTCGTGCTCGTCACCGGTGGCGCTCGCGGCGTCGGGCGCGGGATCGCGGAGACGTTCCTGCGCGCGGGCGCGGACGTCGTCATCTGCGGGCGAACGACGCCCGACCGGCTCCCGGAGTCGGGCGGTCGCGAAGCGGTGTTCGTCGAGGCGGACGTGCGCGAGCCCGACCAGGTCGACGCGCTCGTGCGCGCGGTCACCGACCAGCTCGGTCGTCTCGACGTGCTCGTGAACAACGCGGGCGGGTCACCGCCCGCCGACACCGCGACCGCGTCCCCCCGGTTCACGGCCGCCATCATCAACCTCAACCTCATCGCGCCCCTGGTGTGTGCGCAGGCCGCCTACGCGGTCATGAAGGAGCAGCCGGAGGGCGGGGTGATCGTGAACATCGCGAGCGTGAGCGGCACCCGCGCCAACCCGGGGAGCATCGCCTACGGCGCGGCCAAGTCCGGGCTCATCAACGTCACGAAGACGCTCGGCGTCGAGTTCGCGCCCGAGGTGCGGGTCGTCTGCGTCACGGCGGGCATGGTGCTGACCGAGCAGGCGCACGTGTACTACGGCGACGAGGAGGGCGTCGCCGCCGTCGGCGCCACGGTGCCGATGGGCCGGCTCGCCGACCCGTCCGACATCGGCGACGCGTGCCTCTTCCTCGCGTCACCCCTGGCGAGCTACATCACCGGTGAGCAGCTCGTGGTGCACGGCGGCGGGGAGCGCCCGGCCTACGAGGACGCGGCGCACAACACCTCGCCGTGAGCGCTCACCCGTCCCGCTCTCGGCGCCGCGCGCCGGGCGCTCGGGCCCCCTTCGCTCTTCGCTCAGTCACCGCACGCCGAGGGCCTGGTACCACCGTTGCTTCGAGCGGTCGGTGAGCTCGACGACACCGGCGCGCTGGAGCACGCTCACGAGCACACCGGAGTCCTCGAGGAAGACGGCGACCTCCTCCTGCGGGCGCGCCGAGAACGCGAGCCAGAGCATCACGCGCACGCGCGCGTCGTCGAAGGCCTCGCGCTCGAGCAGCCACTGAGCGAGGAGCATGGGGCCGAGCGCGGCAAGCGCGCGCGCTCGGCCGGCGCCACCACGGAAGCGGCAGACGTCCACGACGACGACGTCGCGCACGCGCCGTGCGACGAGCCGGGGCTCGTCGGTCGCCGAGCGGTCGACACCGATCGCGAAGTCCTGCGAGCGGAGGAGACGGGCGATCGGTGCCAGGAGGTCGTGCACCGCCGGGGCGCCAACGCGCGTCCCGCGCCCGATCGCCGAGCGCCACGGGGTGACGCGGATGGGCGCCAGGAGCTCGACGTCCCGCTCGCCCCGCTCACGCTGCCACGCCTCGAGCACCGTGAGCGCGCGAGGTCGCAGGTCGAGACTCACCGCGCCCTGCCGCAGCTCCGGCACCCACCGGCGGATGGTGGCCGCGGGCAGTGGATCGCCGGCGAGGATCTTCGTGCGGGCCCGCTCCAGGGTCACGGTGACGGTCGGCCGGTTGCCCTTGGTCGGTGCGCGCGCCTTGCCGACCGCGAAGACACCGACGTCGAGCTCCGCCGTGCAGCACCAGACGGTGTCACCGGCGCGCATGTTCACGAGCGGGCCGCGCACCTCGCAGACGACGCGCGCGAGCCGCCCGTCGAGTGCTGCAGCACGAAGCGAATGGTACGAAGGCTCGATCGTGCGTCCCGACGCTTGCGCGAAGCGCACATGACGCGAGACGGGAACGAGCCAGTCGCTCATCCCGCCAGTCTGACCGCGACCCAGCGTCACATCGCGGCGAGCGACAAAGGTTATGGATGTTGGCTGCTCACCGAGACGACCTCGCCCGTCATGTACGACGAGTAGTCGCTGGCGAGGAAGACGATGACGTTGGCCACCTCCCAGGGCTCCGCCGCGCGCCCGTAGGCCTCGCGTGCCGTCAGCTCTGCGAGCAGCTCGTCACTGGTCACCTTCGAGAGAAAGGCGTGCATCGCGAGACTGGGAGCGACCGCGTTGACGCGGACGCCCGACGGTGCGGCCTCGAGTGCCGCGCAGCGTGTGAGCGCCATCACACCCGCCTTCGCCGCGGCGTAGTGCGCCTGGCCTGCCTGTGCCCTCCAGCCCAGCACCGACGCGTTGTTCACGATCACGCCGCTGCCGCGGGTCGTCATGAGACGGAGCGCAGCGCGCGTGCAGCGGAACGTGCCCGTGAGTGTGACGTCGAGGACGACGCGCCACTCGTCGTCGGTCATGTCGACGAGGTTCGCGGTGCCTCCCAGCCCCGCGTTGTTGACCATGACGTCGATGGCCCCGTGCTCGGCGACGGCACGGTCGACGAGCGCCTGCACCTGTTCCTCCCGGGTGACATCGCACACGAGCGCGAGCGGGCGCGCGCCACACGTCTCGGCGAGCCGGTCCGCCGCCTCGCCGAGCCGCCGCTCGTGGTGATCGCTGACGACGACGGTGGCGCCCTCTTCCGCCGCCCGCTTCGCCGTCGCGTAGCCGATGCCGGTCCCTGCGGCGGCCGTCACGACCACCGTCTTGCCGGCAAGGAGCCCGTGCGCCGGTGGCTCGACCGGCGTCACCTCGGCTCCGCCTTCGGCTCTTTCGGCAATCCCAACGCGCGCTCGCCGATGACGTTGCGCTGCACCTGGTTCGACCCGCCGTAGATCGTGTCGGCGCGCGAGTAGAGGAAGAGGCGCTGCAACGGGGTCAGGTCGTAGGGCGCCGAGTCGGCGATCTCGCCGTGCGATCCGAGCACGTCCAGTGCGAGCTCGCCGAGGCCGCGGTGGAACGTCGCCCAGGCGAGCTTCGTGATCGCGGTCAACGGCGTGATCTCACCGCGCTCGAGCGGCCCGAGCGCGCGCAGCGCGTTGTACCGGAGAACCCGCAGCCCGATCCACGCATCCGCGATGCGCTGGCGCACGACGGGTTCCGCGCGCGCTCCCGACGAGCGCGCGAGATCGAGGATGGCCTCGAGCTCGTTCGCGAAGTCGGCCTGCTGACCGAGCGTGGACGCGCCCCGCTCGAACGCGAGCGTGCCCATCGCGACGCGCCACCCGTCGTTCACTCCGCCGACGACGTGCCCGAGCGCGGTGCGCGCCCCGTCGAAGAACACCTCGTTGAACTCGGAGGTGCCGGTGATCTGGCGGATCGGCCGGACCTCGATCCCGGCCTGGCGCATGGGCACCAGGAGATACGACAGGCCCTGGTGCTTCGGGGCGTCGCGATCGGTCCGGCACAGCACGAAGCACCAGTCGGCCCAGTGCGCGAGCGAGGTCCAAACCTTCTGGCCGGTGATGACCCACTCGTCGCCGTCGGGCTCGGCACGCGTCTGGACGTTCGCGAGGTCGGAGCCCGCGTTGGGCTCGGAGTACCCCTGACACCAGATCTCCGTGCCCCCGAGGATCCCGGGGAGGAACCGGCGCTTCTGCTCGGCGTCGCCGTAGTGGACGATCGTCGGCCCGAGCAGCCCCTCCCCCACGATGCCGACCCGACCGGGTCCGTGGGCGCGCGCGTACTCCTCGTAGAAGATCACCTGCTGGGTCAACGAGAGGCCCCGACCGCCGTACTCCTTCGGCCACCCGATGCCGATCCATCCCGCATCACCCAGCGCGCGCTCCCACGCCGCGCGCTCCTCGAAGAGCTCGTGCTCGTCACCCGGACCGCCGCGTCCGCGCACGACGGCGAACTCGCCCTGCAACCGATCGACGAGCCAGTCGCGTGCTTCTCGACGGAACGCCTCGTCCTCGTCGGAGAAGCGCAGGTTCATCTTTCCCGCTCTCGGCGCTGACGCGCCGGGCCGCTCGGGCCCCGCCTCACTGCGCCGCAGGATACCTGCGGCGCGCACGATCGGCTCACGTTCGCGGAGCGTACCTCTGTCTCACGATCGACATACGCTGCCGCGATGCGAGAGTTCCAGGACGCGGACGAGCTGCGCGCCGCGAAGGGTGAGCACCTCGGTTACAGCGACTGGGTCGAGATCACGCAGGACCGGGTCAACCTCTTCGCCGATGCGACCGGCGACCACCAGTGGATCCACGTCGACCCCGAGCGCGCGAAGGACGGCCCGTTCGGAACGACGATCGCACACGGCTATCTCACACTCTCCATCACGAACGATCTGTTCCCGCAGCTGGTGCGCGTCCCGAGCGCCGTGATGGGCGTGAACTACGGCGCGAACAAGGTCCGGTTCCCTGCGCCCGTCCCCGTCGGGTCGCGCATCCGCATGGGATCCGAGATCATCGACACCGAGGACGTCCCCGGGGGCGTGCAGGTCGTGACGCGCAACACGGTCGAGATCGAGCGCGGCGACAAGCCTGCATGCGTCGTCGAAGCGATCAGCCGCTTCATCTTCGAGGCGTAGCACCGACGAGCCGTCGCAGCTCGCGACGCACGCCGCGACAGTCGTCCGCGTCCGGCTGTCCCTGCCACGAGGGCTCGAGCGATGCCTCGAGCCCCGGCGCCTGCCACGGCGATGCCAGCGCGTTGACCGTTCCACCGACCGCCGACCACCACGACGACCCCTCGGGCGCGCGGCCGCCGTCGAGCACCGCGACGATCGTGCGCGCGGTCGTCGCGTCGCCGAGCAGGCCGCCGTGGAACGCGGGCACGACTCGGTGGTCGATCTCGACATCGAGGGGCGCCGGCGCGCTCACGCCCGCGTCGACCGGCAGCACCGCGTACGAGCGCACGCGCGGCGGCGGGCAGGCGAGGAGCGCACCGAGCAACGGCCCGAGGTCGACGATGGAACGGAAGAGGGGCTCGTCGGCCGACACGTCGACGGGGCCGAGCGCACCGATCACGGCAGCGATGCCGCGCATGATCGCTCCGGTCGCGACACCCCAACCGGAGCTCCCGCGGGGTGGGTAGAAGACCCGGCCCGGCTCGGCGAGCGGACTGAGCAGGACGACGGCGTCAACGGGCGCGCGAGGCGTCGCCGCCAGGTACACCTGCGCGACGAGCGCGCCTTCGCTCTCGGCGACGATGCCCACCGGCTCACCCGTCGTCTCGTGCAACGCGTCGACCTGCCGGCGCATCTCGCGTGCCAGCTCGGGCAGCCCCCGGTGCGTGTCATCCCGCCCGTACGTGAGCGGCCGGCCGCGCGCGTCGAGCCCGCGATACGAGAACCGCCGGATGCGGTGGTGTCCGCGCACCCATCGGTAGGTGATGCCGTCCCAGCGCGAGTTGAAGCCCTTGACCACCAGCACCGGGGAGCCCGACGCATCCGTCGCCACGCGCGACGGTGGCGTGCGTTGCGCCTCGACCGCACTCGAGACTGCGAACCCGACGGCAGTGCCACCGAGGACGAGCGCGAGGACCGCGGCGAGGCCGACCACTGCGTACGGCCAACGCCGCTGTCGCCGCACCGCGCCCTTCGCCACCTCCCGGCTGGCCAGCGCCTCGACGCCACGGACCCGGCACGCAGCGACGCCCACGCCGGTCAGCGCCGCGAGGACTGGGGCGACGGGCGACGGCACGACCGAGATCACCGCGCCGCCGACGGTGAGCAGCACGAAGACCCACAGCACGCTCGTGACGCTCACTCGGACGGGTGGCTCGCGCCACCACGCCGGAGCCACTTCGCCGTGGTGGAGCAGCAACGCGACCATCACCAGCACGGGCACCGCGACGAAGAAGAGCCACGACAGCGAGGTCACAGCCAGCGCGAAGGTCAGCACCGCGAACAGGATCAAGGCCAGGGCGGTCACGGCCGTGAACCGGAGCGCGTGCGTCAGCTGGGTGCGTGGCGACGGGCGCGCTCGATCGTGCGGCCAGGCGGCGCGCACCAGCGCGCAGTCGAGCGCGGCGCGGCCAACCACGAGGACGACCGCACCCATGGCGAACACCGCCCAGGACGGGTGGTACACGAGCAGCCAGCGCAGGTCGTGGAAGACGCCGAACGGCGCGGGCGCCGCGACCTGTGGCGCGATCGGCGCCGCGTCCGCCGGGCCGATGGCGACGATGAGCCCGGCCTCCAGCGCGGCCAGTGCCGCCGTGGCCAGGACGAGGACGGGATGCCGGCGCAGGCGGCCCATCGCCGCGGTCCGCGGTGCCCGCTACGACGACTTCGTCGTGCTCGAGCGCTTCGCCGGAGCCTTGCGCTTCGTGGCGGTCGTCTTCTTCGCGGGGGCTCGTGTCCGGGGTGCGGGTGTCTCGATCGCGGCCCGCTCCTCGGACGGCGGCAGCTCGGTGACGACGCGCAGTCCCATCCCGGTGCGTTGCGAGAGGACGTTGTACAGCATCAGGATCGCGACGCACACCGCGACGATGAACGCGGTGAACACCGCGCCGATGAAGAGGACGAGGATCCAGTCGCCGAGCGTGTTGGCGTGGAAGTCGTCGAAGCCGACCTGGTGCATCATCCCCTCGACGGCGGCCGTCATGCCGTTCGCGAGGAGCCACGGCAGGAACGCGGCGAGGAAGAAGATGAGGAAGACGGCGCCGATCGCTGCCCCCAGCACCGCGGCTGCCGAACGAAGGTCGAACTCGCGGACGATCTCGCCGCTCTCGCGCAGCGTCTCACGCGTCAGAGGACTGATCGCGCGTCCCGCGCGTCCGACCGCCATCACGCCTCCTCCATCCGCGGCAGCCTAGAGGTTGCCCGGGTGACCCCCAGGGCATCGTGCTACACCGCGGTGAGGTCGATGACGCTCGGCACCGGGCGCAACCGCCCGGTGCGCCGGCCCGCGACATCGGCACCGACGACGACGGCGCACAGGGTCGCGGCGGCGAGCGCGAGGCGGAGCGCCCCGGGCCCCTCGGTCGCGGTCACGGTGATCGTCGTGAGGTTCAGGAGCGCGTGCGCGGCGATCGCGGGCCAGATCGCCCCGGTCCGCAGCACGACCCACCCGAGGAGGATCGCGAGGCTCGCGAACGGTGCCGCGGTCGCGAGGCTCTGCATCTGCACGACGTGGCCGGGGAGGGCACTGAACGCGAGCGCGCCGCCGACGAGCCCGACCGCGCCGGGCCCGGTCCCCCAACGATCGACGCGGCGCCACTCGCGTCCGGCGATTCGGGCGGCGAGCGCGCCGACGAGCACGATCACCGCCAACCGGTAGACGAGCTCCTCACCGGCCGCGGCGACGAAGAGTCCCACCGCCTGCCCCGGCCCGCCGACGTCGACGCTGTACGTGACGACGGTGCCGACCAGGACGACCGTCATCACCGCCGCGACCTCACGCCAGGCGTGCACCGCCGCGCGCGTGCAGCCGAGGCTCGCGGCTCCGAGACGAGCCGCCAGCAGGACGGCGATCGGGAGCGCCGGGGACACGGGGATGCGACCGAGGGTGCCGAGCGACGTGTCGACCCACGCGCTCGCGACGTCGACGAGCACGGCGGCCGAAGCGAGCGCCAACGCCGCGGTGTCGAGGCGCCACGGCGCCCAGCCACGCCACTGCCAGGTCCACCATGCGGACCGTGTGGCGCGCACGCGATCGCTCGCGTGCGCAGGACGTTGCCGACCCGTCAGGCGGACCGCGCCTCCCAGCATGCTGCTCCCTCGGTGGTGCGTTCCCCACCGGTGCCCGGGGTCAGTCTGCCAGATGCGTCTCCAGCCAGGCGAGCGTGCGCGCCCACGCGTCGGAAGACGCCTCGGCGTGGTAGTTGTCGGGACGCGCGTCGCAGTGGAAGCCGTGCTGCGCGCCCGGGTAGCGCACGATCTCCGCCGGGACAGGCGCGGCCTTCAGCGCCTCCCGCAACGCCTCGACGTCGCCGACGGGGATCGATGCGTCCTCGTCGCCGAAGAGGCCGAGCCACGGCGTGCGCAGCGTCGCGGCTTCGCCGATCAGCGCGTCGAACGGCAGGAGCCCCTTGCTCGCGATGCCGCCCCCGTAGAAGCCGACCCCGGCGCCGAGCGCGCGCCGCGCCGACGCGAGGAACGTGACCCGGCCGCCGAAGCAGAACCCGACGATCCCGATCGCTGCGTCCGCGAAGCCCGCACCGTGCAGGTGCTCCCGGCCGGCGTCGACGTCCATGAGGATCCCCTCGTCGCTGACGCCCTCGAAGAGCGGCATCACGGCGGCGAAGTCGCCGTAGTCGGCCGTGCCCCCGCCGGCGCGGTGGAACAGCGCCGGTGCGATGGCGTGGTGACCGGCGGCGGCGAAGCGACGGGTGACGTCACGAATGTGCTCGTTCACCCCGAACGCCTCTTGCACCACGATCACGGCACCGCGAGCGTCGCCATCGGGGGCGGCCTCGAAGCACGCCATCGGACCGTCGGCGGTGTCGAGCTTGAGGTCCTGCTCCATCATCGTCCCCGCTCGTGGCGGCTGCGCCGCCGGGCCGCTCGGGCCCCGCTCGCTGCGAGGCAGAGTACCTGCCTCTCTTGACGCTCGCTCATGAGACTGCATCCTCCCGGAAGTCGAACGCGACCTTGATCGCGCCGGAGAGATCCTGCGTCGCGAGCGCGGTGAACGCGCCGCGCCAGTCGTCGAGATCGAAGGTGTGGGTGAGCATGCCCGTGAGGTCGATCCGGCCGCTACGGACGAGCTCCAGGTAGTGCGCGATGCCGTGCTGGCGCACGCCGTCGACGTCCTCGGCACCGAACGCGTTCGACCCCACGAAGCTCAGCTCCTTGAAGTAGAGCGGTGTGTCTTCCCAGTACGTCGGGCCGTGGACACCGGCCTTCACGATCCGGCCGCGCGCCCGCGCCACACGGGCTCCGACCTCGAACGTCTCGCGCTTGCCGACGGTGTCGTAGACGACGTCGATACCGCCCGGGAACGCCATCGGGAGACCGTCCGCCGGCTGGAGCACGCCGCCCGACCACCGCGCCGCCTCCTCGATCACCTGCCCGGCAGGCTCGTGGCCGATCACCGTCGCGCCGAGGCGACGTGCCATCTCCGCCTGCGCGTCGAAGCGCGCGACGACGAGGACGTCGGTGTCGGGGTGCAGCGCCCGCACGATCGCGGTGACGCACGTACCGAGCGCCCCTGCTCCGTAGACCATCACCCGCCCGCCCGGCGGCGGGGGGTTCCGGGTCACCGCATGCAGGCTCACCGCGAACGGGTCACTGAAGACGGCGAGCTCGTCGGGGACCGCGTCGGGCACCTTGAAGAGCATCGAGTCGTGCGCGGGCATCAAGGTCGCGTACCCGCCGCTCGCGTCTTTCGAAGTCCCGGTGTGGATGCCCGGAGCGATCGGCCCGGCGGCGAAGCTCCAGCACAGCGAGAGGTCACCCTGCTCGCAGGCAGGGCAGATCGGCGCGACGCCGCGCGGCGCACACGAGAGCCACGGGTTCAGGACGACGCGATCGCCGACGTCGAGACCCTCGGCCTCGGGGCCGACCGCGACGACGTCGGCGACGACTTCGTGGCCGAGCACCTGCGGCAGCGAGAACCATGCCTTCATCGGGTTGTCCGGCGACTGCACCTCACCCCAGTCGCCGAAGACCTGCTTGGAGTCCGAGCCGCAGATGCCGGTGAGGCGGGGCCGGGTCACCACCCAGTCGGCCAGCAGGAAGCCCGGGTCGTCCATGTCGGTGAGCCGCATGGGCGCCCGCGCCAGGCCCGCGAGCAGCGGGTGGTCGGGATCGTCCGTCGCGTCGACCGGTTCGGGGCGGACGCCGTAGAGCAGGGCGCGCACGCCGGTGAGCGTACGCTCGTTAGAGGTTCGTCGTGAGGCGCACGAGGTCCCCGGCGACTTGCACCGAGTAGGGCCACGCCCGGCCCGTCGCCGCCGCGACCGACACGGTGCCGGCGCCGTACCGCGAGGGCGCAGCGGGATCGACGAGGCGCAGCGCGATCGCGGCGCCGGGCCAGTAGCCGGTGGGCGCGACGCGTCCGTCGACCAGATCGGGTGCGTTCGGATCATGTGCGTTCGGGTGCGCCTGCAGGAAGCGGGTCAGCACCGCGCGCGCCCGAGGTCCTTGCACGACGCCGTAGCGCACCGCCCAGACCTGGCTGAGCGCGTCCGGGTACAGCTGCGCCCAGTTCGTGGCCTGCCGCGCGCCATCGGGGTGCACCGCCCAGTCGAACGCGTCCGTGCTCGCGTTCCACAGCCGGTCTACGCCGCGCTGGATCCGTGCCGCGGCAAGGGCCGCGTCGCGTGCGAGCGCGCGGTCGCCGACCGTCAGCGCGAGACGCGACGCAGCCATCAGGCCGGCGTACGCCTCGGCCTCGTTCATGAGGTAGGCGACCATCCACGCCGGCTTCGCACCCGTGAGCCCGTCGACTCGCTGCGTCGAACGGATCGCGGCGACGGCCGACCGCAGCGCGGGCGCGAGCTTCATCAGGCGCGCCGGGTCGGGCGCCGCGGCACTCGCGGCCTCCACCGCGAGCAGGAACAGCCCGGCGTAGGCGTCGGTGGAATCGGCGTCACCGGTCGAGGAGATCGTCTCTCCCACGACGCGGTAATCGGTGACGTAGCCGTTCGCGTCCATGTGCGCGGCGTACCACTCGACGAATCGCCACGCGCCCTGCGCGTACGCGGGGTCGCCCGTCGCGCGCGTCGCCGCCGCGAGACCCGCGGCTCCGAACGCGCTCAGGTACGGGTCGACGAACGTACGATCCGCGTGCGAGGCGATGCTCCCGTCCGGGAGCTGCGCGCTGAGGATCCAGCCGGCCTCGTCGCGGGCGTCCCCGACGGCCGCTCCCGCCCCCGGCGCCGCCCCGACGGCCGCCGCGGCGGCGAAGGCCGTGATCGCCGCCCCGATCGCGAGCCTCCGCATCCGAATCCCCTCGACCATCGGCGCCCGGCCCTTGACCTCGAATTCTCGCGCCGCCGCTACGCTCCCGGCGATGCCCACCGAGACCGTCACCCCGATCACGACGCCGACGCCCGTCGACACGGACGGCGGCGACCACGACCGGTTCGCGCACTACTGCCGGAAGGCCGACATCACGCGGGCGCTGGTCACGGGCGAGGCCATCGTCGCGCTCTGCGGCAAGAAATGGGTGCCGAGTCGCGATCCGTCGCGCTACCCGGTGTGCCCGACGTGCCGCGAGCGCAAGGCGGCCGGCTGGAACCTCTGAGCAGCCGCGTGCCCCCGGTCGCGTGACCGAGCTCTCGGCTCGGAACGTCGCGCGGACGGCGGCACGCGTGCTGCGCCACAAGCCCAGGCGAGTCGCGGGCACCGCGGCGGTCGTGTTCGGGACGACCTCGTGGATCTCGGCGGTGGTCGAGGTGAAGATCGTCGAGGCACAGGCGCCGATCGAGGTCGATGCGCTCGCGCAGCTCTTCGCCAGTGTGACGACCGCGTTCGGCATCGTCTTCTATGCCGGCCTCCTCGATCTCGTTCTCCGGTCGTACCTCGACGACGAGCCCGACCCACCGCTCCGGGTCGCGCTGCGCCGGCTGCCACTGACCCGGCTGCTGGTCGCCGACCTGGTGCTCGTCTTCGGTTCTGCGATCGCCGCGCTCGCGTGCGTCATCCCGGGGCTCGTCGTCTTCACGCTGTTCGGGCTCGTCGGCCCGATCGTCGTGTCCGAAGACCTCCACGTCGTCGCGGCGTTCCGGCGCAGCGCGCACCTCGTACGACCGCACTTCGTGATGGCCTTCTTCCTCGTGACGATCCCGTTCCTCGTCGAGGACCAGCTCCTCCACGGCATCGACCTCGACGTCGGGGGACACAGGCTGCTCGGGGCATTCGTCGTGAGCGCGATCATCGGAGCGTCAGTCGGAGCGATCGTCGGGCTCCTCGAGGTCGTGCTCGCCCACGAGCTTCGTGAACGCGACCCCGCCGAGGCGGATCCGTGAGCGGGCACCTGCGGGTCCGACGGTTGGGGACGGTTGCGTACGACGTCGCCCGCGAGCTGCAAGAGCACGCGCGGCTGCGCGCCGAGCCATGGCTGCTGCTGCTCGAGCATCCGCACGTGTACACGCTCGGCGTCCGTGCGCGACCCGAGCACCTCCTGGTCGAACCGGTCACGGTCGGCGCCACCGTCGCCCGTGCCGATCGTGGCGGGGACGTGACGTATCACGGTCCGGGGCAGCTCGTGGGCTACGCGATCGTCGACGTGCCGTTCGTCCAGAATGCGATCCCCGCGCACGTCCACCGAGTCGAAGCCGTCGTCATCGGCGCGCTGTGCGACCTGGGCGTCGTTGCCGCCGGACGCCGGAACGGGTTCCCCGGTGTCTGGATCGGTCGTCGGAAGGTTGCCGCAGTGGGCGTGCGCGTCACGCGAAGCCGCTCGATGCACGGCTTCGCGATCAACGTCGCACCCGACCTCCGGATGTTCGACCACATCGTGCCGTGTGGCATCCGCGACTCCACGGTCACGTCACTCGAGGCCGAGGGCGTCGACACCGCGATCGACGACGTCGCAGACGCGATCGCGGCGCACGCGGCCCGACGGTGGGGCAGCGGGCAGGTCGACGACCGCGACATGGATGCGTCCGCGCTCTCGGCCGAGCTGTCCGGG
Organism: Acidimicrobiia bacterium; assembly: GCA_036559825.1. Lineage (GTDB taxonomy): Bacteria > Actinomycetota > Acidimicrobiia > IMCC26256 > PALSA-555 > DATBSK01. The sequence goes on from DATBSK010000031.1 coordinate 33,156, forward strand.
ACGGCGACGCGAGCCTGATCGGGCCTCAGGCAGCGCGCTCGACCGGCACGTGCGAGAACCCGGCGACGTTCGACATCTGCACGCGACGCAGGCCTGAGTCGTCGACCTCGAAGGCGGGCCACCGGACGCGCAGCTCCTCGAAGGCGATGCAGCTCTCGAGCCGCGCGAGCGCCGCGCCCAGGCAGGCGTGGATGCCGTGCCCGAGTCCGACGCGCAGCCCGACCTCGCGATCGATGTCGAAGCGATCGGGGTCCTCGTACTCGCGCTCGTCCCGGTTCGCCGCGCCGGTCAGGAGGAACACCGGGACGCCCTCGGGGATGGTCACGCCGTGGAGCTCGGTCGGCCGGTGCGAGAACCGTCCCTGGTACTGCGATGGCGCCCAGTACCGGAGCACCTCTTCGACCGCGTCCGGGGCCCGACCCGGGTCGTCGAGCACCTTCCGCCACTCTCCCGGGTTGCGCGCGAAGAGCACGACGCCGCTGCCGACGAGCTTGGTCACCGTCTCGCTGCCGGCCGCGGCGAGCAGCGTCGCGAACCCGGCGATCTCACCGTCGTCGAGCCGGTGCGTGGCACCGTCGTCGTCCTCGACCTCGACCTCGGTGAGGCGCGTGATCATGTCGTCGCACGGGCGCGCGCGCTTCTCGGCGATGAGCTCGAGGAAGTAGCCGATCTGGAACAGCGACGCCTCGATGCCCTCGTGGGTCGGCTTCGGGTCACCGGGCTCGCGGTGCAACATGACGTCGGTCCACAGCCGGATCTGCTGCCGGTCGTCCTTCGGCACGCCGAGCATGGTGGCGATCACCTCGACGGGGAACGGCGCGGCGAAGTCCGCGACGGCATCGAACCCGTCGGCTCCGTCGTACGGCTCGAGATACGAGGTGATGACCCCGCGCACCATCGGCTCGAGGGCGGCCATCGCGCGGGGCGTGAACACGCGGCTCACGAGCTTGCGCATGCGGTCGTGCTCGGGCGGGTCCATCATGATGATGCTCGTGCCGCGGACCGGCGAGTTCGGATCCGTGAGCTGGTCGATCGTGAGCCCGTGCTCCGAGCTGAAGGTCTTCCAGTCGCGGTGCGCGGCCACGACGTCGGCGAACCGCGACAACGCCCAGAACCCGTAGCGCTCGTTGTGGTACACGGGCGCCTCGTCGCGCAGCCACCGGTAGGTCTCGTAGGGATCGTCGAAGAAGTCGGCCGAGAGCGGGTCGAACTCCACGGGCACGAGCGTATTGCCGGCCGGGGCACCATGGGAGCGTGCAGCGGCGCGCTTTGACGGTGGTCAGCGTCCTCGCGACGGCCACCGCGACGTCGGCGTTCCTCGTCGCACGGCCTCGGCTCGACACGCTTGGGGCGATCGCGCTCCTGACCATCGGGTTCGTCGCGTGGGGCGCGGCGGTCCTCACGGCACGCGACGCGGGCAGCCCGCGCCTCGTCGTGCTGGCGATCGGCGCGGTCCTGGCGGTCGCGGTCGTGGTGCCGCCACGCGGCTCGCACGACCTCTGGGGGTACGTGGAGTACGGCCGCATCGTCTCGGAGCACGACGCGAGTCCCTACGAGCGCGTCCCGGCGGACTTCCCCCACGACCCGCTCCTGCCGCGGATGGGATCCGGGTACCACCGCACGCGCTCGCCCTACGGCCCGGCGTTCACCGCGATCTCCGCGGTCGCGACCGGGGCCACCGGATCGGATCCGCTGCCGAACCGGCTCGCGTTCCAGGCGCTCGAGGCGCTCGCGGTCGCGGGCGCGCTCGTCGTGCTGTGGCGCCGCACGCGTCGTACCGACGCGCTCGTCTGGGTCGGGCTGAACCCGGTGGTCGTGACCGCCGTGGTGAACGACGGCCACAACGACGGGCTCGTGATGCTCTGCGTCCTCGCTGGCGTCGTGCTCGCAGGCGGGCGCCGGCCCTGGGTTGCCGGCCTGGTGCTCGCGGCTGCGGCGCTCGTGAAGCTGCCGGCACTCCTCGCGCTCGGCGGACTCGCGATCTGGATGGTCCACCGGCGGGGTCGAGGCGACGCCGCTCGCGCCGTCGGTGCGGGCCTCGCGACGGTGATCGCCGGGTACGCGGTGGTCGGCCCGGACGCGATCGCGTCGATCGGCGACTCCGGCGACCTCGTGAGTCGAGCCTCGGTCTGGGGACCGGTGAACGATCTGCTCGTGTCCGCCGGGCACGCAGGTATCGCGGACGCGCTCCCGGCCGTCTCGCTGGTCGCGGTCGTGGGCGTCGCCGTGCTCTTCGCGCTCGCGGGGCGCACCCAACCCGATCCCGCCGCGAGCACCGCGGGCGCGGCGTCCTCGTTCGCCCTGGCCGGGAGCTACGTGCTCCCGTGGTACACGACATGGGGCCTCCCGACGTTCGCGACGCGGCGCCCGACATGGCTCGCATGGATCGTCGCCGCGCAGGGCGCGCTGCTGCTCCTCGCCTACCAGCTCCCCCACCACGCCAACGAGCGGGCGAACGGTCTCCTCGTCCATCTCACGGTCACCGATGTCTTGCCGGTCGTCGTGCTGCTCGCTGCCGTCGTCGTCGGCGCGCGCGAGGTGTTCCTGCACCGCGACGAGCGCGCACACCTACGCTTCGCCCGTGGGTGAGCTCGACGGCAAGGTCGCGATCGTCACCGGTGCCGGACGCGGCCTCGGACGTGCGCACGCGCGCGCCTTGGCGGCGGGCGGCGCAAGCGTGGTGGTCAACAACCGCTCCGGCGACGTCGCCGATGCGGTCGTGGCCGAGATCGCGTCGTCGGGTGGCCGTGCGGTTGCGCACACCGGCGACGTTGCCGACTGGGCGACGGCGGAGGAGCTCGTCGCGACGGCCCTCGACGCGTTCGGTGACGTGCACGTGCTCGTGAACAACGCGGGGCTGACGCGCGACCGGATGAGCTTCAAGATGACCGAGGACGAATGGGACGAAGTCGTCCGCGTCAACCTCAAGGGCCACTTCGCGCCCGCGCGCTTCACCGCCGCGCACTGGCGCGAGGCCGGCTCGGCGGAGGGCCGGCGCATCGTGAACACGGCGAGCGAAGGCGGGCTCTTCCCTGCGCAGGGCCATGCCAACTACTCGGCGTCCAAGGCCGGGGTCGTCGGGCTCACCCTCGAGCTCGCGGCCGAGCTCGTCCGCTACGGCGCCACCGTGAACGCGGTCGCCATGCGTGCGCGCACGCGCATGACCGAGAAGGTCGACATGTTCGCGAAGCCAGAGTCCGGACCGGATCCCTACGACCCTGCCCACGCCGCGAACCTCGTGCGCTGGTTGTGCGGGCCCGACGCCGGCGACGTCACGGGCCAGGTGCTGCTCGTCATCGGCCGGCGGGTCGGTGTCGTCGGGCCGTACGCGGTGCAGAGCCGCG
>DATBSK010000032.1:0-4783 GCA_036559825.1 Acidimicrobiia bacterium
GACGGTCGACCGGCGCTTCGCCGGATCTGGCCGTACGACCTATCGCGGCAACCAGCGGCTCGCGCTCGAGGGGATGAAGCACACCGTCATCGTCGAGTGGCTCAAGGACTACGAGGACCCGACACCCGACAACCCGCTCGACGACAAGGTGATCTGGGTGATCGGGCTCGACGAGAAGCGACCCTTCACCGTCGACTCGGCGAACCAGCCGGCGCGTGTCAGCGTCATCGTCATGCGCTGAGGGAAGCGAGCCGACCCATGGAGCTGATGCGGCTGGGGTCAGGTCACCAGGACGATCTTGCCGAGCTTGCCGCCGCTCGCGAAGCGCTCGTAGGCGGCTTCGGCATCCGCCATCGGGAGCTCGGCGGCGATCGGGACCCGCAGCGCACGCGACGCGAGCGCGGGGAGCACGGAATGCTCGACCGCGCGTGCGGCAACCGCCTTGCCCTCGAGCGGGCGCGCCCGCAGCGTCGACGCGTGGATTCGCCCGCGCGATGCCATGAGCTGGAGCAGGTTGAGCTCGGCGTGCGCGCCACCGCCCACGCCGATCACCACGATCCGGCCTCCGGTGGCGAGCGAGCTCACGTCGCCCGGGATGTTGGGCGCCCCGACGAGCTCGAGCACGACGTCGTAGGGACCGCGGTCGGTCCACGCATCGGGCGCGCAGACGTCGACAGCGCCGCACGCACCGCCGATCTCCGCGACGCCGGCGCGCAGATCCTCGTTGCGCACCGTGGCGACTACGCGCGCACCGGCGCGCGCTGCGAGCTGCACCGCCGCGATGCCGACACCCCCAGCGGCACCGTGGATCAGCACGCGCTCGCCGAGGGTGAGGCCGCACTGCGTGAACAGCGCGTCGTGTGCAGTCGTGAACACCTCCGGGAAGCCTCCGGCCTCGGGCCATCCGAGGCCTTCGGGGAGGGGAAGCGCGAGACGCTCGTGGACGCACGCGAGCTCGGCCTGTCCGCCACCACTGACGACGGCCATGACCGCGTCCCCGACGGCGAACCGCGATGTCGCGGGGCCCGTCGCGATCACCTCGCCGGCGAGCTCGAGCCCGGGGATGTCGGCGGGCGCGTCGGGCGGTGCGGGGTACAGACCTTGTCGCTGCATCATGTCGGCACCGTTGATGCCAGCGGCGCGCACCGCGACGAGCACCTCACCGTGCCCGGGTGCGGGATCAGGGTGCTCGCGCCACACCAGCTCGCCGTCGGTGATGGTGACCGCGCGCATTTCGCCGACAGTAGGCGCCTGCGATCAGTCGGAGGTGTGCTCCGCCACTCGTCCCGTCACGCTGAGCACCCGGCCGTGGGGGCCGACGACGACACCGAAGCGCGCTGCCGTCGTGCCGGCACCGAACTCGCGCGTCAGCATGACGGCCCGCGTCGGGACGACCTGCCGGCTGCAGTCGAACGCGGTGTGGAGCTCGGGTCGGCACGGCGGGACGTCGACGCTCGGCTCCATGACGAGGGTCGACCAGCTGCCGGCGAGCAGACCGGCGCGCTCGAGCACGCCGCGCGCGGCGCGAGCCGCCGTGGCCCGGTTGGGTGGGTCGGCGGCGGTGTCGGCGAGGAGCTCGACGCCGGGGAGCGTGCAGGCGAACGGCGCGTTGCGGGCGGCGCAGATCGCCTCCCGGTCACCGGCGGGCTCGAGGAGGATCGAGGAGTCCTCGTACGTGAGGTACCACGCGCTCGGGGACTTCAGGAAGTAGATGCTGCGCGCCGGATCCTCGGCCTCCCAGCCGCCGGAGATCCGCTCGGGCTCGCCGTCGATGCCGAACGCCGTCGTGGCGCGCGCGATGTCCCGCTCGACGAGCCGAGGCGGGTGGGTCCCGTGCGCGACGGCGGACAGCGACGCCGGATCTCGAGTCGTCGAGCCGCCGCCCCCCACCACCACCGCCACGCCCACGCCGCAGCCGACGAGCGCGAGCAGCGCGATGCCGAGCACGACCCAGCGCCGGCCAGGACCTGCGGGTGCTGCCATCGCGGACACCCCCCGGGAAGGACGGACCTCCTGACCAGAGGGTACGCCTACCGTGGGATCGTGCAACACGCTCTGGCGTTCGCCGACGAGGACGGCACCGAGGTCATCGTCGACGCCGACGAGGCCGCCTCGCTCCTCGCGCTCACCCGGGGCCTCGAGCCGGCCACGGTCTCGGCGTGTCCCGAGTGCCGCTCACGGGTGCTCGCCGCGGTGGCGCTCGCCGACCTGCTGGAGGATTCCCCCCCGCATCCACGGTCGTCGGAGCTGCTCGAGCTCGCCGACGACGCGCCGACGCTGCACGTCTACGTCGTCGACCTCGACACCGAGTGCCGGCACCGCTCGTGGCGCGACCCCGGCTCCGTGGAGTGGCGCGACGCGGTCTCGGAGCTCCTCGAGGAGCCGAACCACCCGCGTTGAGCCGGCGCCGCTACCGGGGGACGGTCGGGCGCTTGAACTCGTTGAACCGCGTCCAGGAGAGGAGCTCGAGCATCCGCTCGAGGTCGTCGACGCGTCCCCGCTCCATGAAGCGCACGAAGGCAGCCTCGTCGCCCTCGATGAACGTCGGGACCCCCCAGACACCCCACCGGGTGACGGCCTCGGTGTGCTCGGCGGCGAGCGCGGCGAGCGGCCGTCCGCTCTGGACCTCCTCCGCGACGCCGTCGGGATCGAGACCCGCCGACGTCACCGCGTCACGCAGGACGTCCTCGTGGCCGAGCTTGAGTCCCTTGTCGTGGCGGGCGGCGAACAGCGCGAGGTGCGCGTCCTCGAACTGGTCGGGGAACGCATCACGCACGGCGATGCCGTAGAGCAGCGCGAGGACGCCCGTGCCCCACGCGCCCGGGGCGCGCTCCCAGACCGGGGGCTCGCCCTCCTCGACGTGGGCCTGATCGAGCGAGAACGGCACGTACCGGACGTCGAGGTCCGCACCGCCGCGCGTCGCCGCGATGGTGGCGGCGTTGCCGTTGTAGGCGAACGGGCAGCGGTAGTCGAACGTAACCGCGATCGAACGTGGCATCGGCCTGCCTCCAGACTCTTCCGAGGCAACGCTACCGCTTCTGCGTTCGTCCCCTGGCGACGTAGCGGCGAGCGACCGGTGCGAGCGCAAGCCCGAGCGCCGCGCCGGCGATCACGTCGGACGCGTGGTGCATGCGCACGTAGACACGGCTACACGCGACCAGAGTGGCGAGTGTGAACCACGCGCCCGCACTGCGCCGCGTGGCGAGCACGCCGGCACACATGAACGCCGTCGCTGCGTGCCCGGACGGGAACGACGACGTGATCGGCCGTCGCATCCCGTAGGGGAGCGGATCGTCGTGCTCGAAGTGCTCCTGGGGCCGGACGCGTCGGAACATGGACTTGACCAGACCGTTCGTGATGCCGGACTCGATGCCCAGCGCCGTGCTGAAGCGCAGCGCCGCGCGCGGGTCGCGGTGCGCGACGGCTCGAGCGACACCGACGACGTGCCAGAGCATGCCGTGGTCGGCGGCCGAGGAGAGGCCGTACATCAGTCGGTCGAGGGACGGCGAGCGCCGCTCGTCGACCCAGCGGTCCACGCGCGCATCGAACGACACGGCGCGCCCACGGAGCAGCACGACGTGCGAGCCTACGATGCCGCCATGCCATGGGATGCACGACGCCGCCCCGAGCCGCGCCTGCTCGGCCTGCAGTTCTTCGTCTGCGTCGGCGCGTGGACGATGATCGACCTCCTGCTCGCCGGCACGATCAGCGCCACCGGGGTGCTCGCCGCCGTCTTCACCGGCGTCGTGCTCGTGGTCGTCAGCTGGGGACTCGTGAAGCTCGGTTGGGACCACGGTCCGAGCCGCCCCACGGCCTGACGGTCAGACGCCCGCGAGCGGCAACGCGGGCTCGATCACGGTCCCGGGCCCGCGCAGCTCCTCCGCCTGCTCGGGGTCGCCCCCGTACGCGGGGCAGTAGGCCTTGAAGGAGCAGAACTCGCACAGGCGCGACGGGTGCGGCCGGAAGTCGTCGCGCGCGCAGGCGCGCTCGATCGCCGACCACAGCGCGGCGGTCTTGCGCTGCGTCCCCCGGCACGACTGCTCGGTCGGCGTCGCGATGATCGCCTCGGGCTTCGACAGGTAGAGCAGCTGCACTCGCGCCGGCCGCCGGCCGAACGCCTCCTCGCACAGCGCCGCGTACATGTGCACACCCCCGAGGCTCTTCGCCTCGAACATCTCGGCGGGCACGCGACCGGTCTTGTAGTCGGTGACGACGAGCTCGCCGTCGTCGTCGAGCTCGAGTCGGTCGATGATGCCGCGCACGCGGACCGAGCCGACGTCGGCCTGGAGCTTCAGCTCGAGCCCGATCGGGCGGACCGTCGTCGGGTCCTCCAACGTGAAGTACCGGCGCACGAGCTCCTGCGCGTCGAGGTGGAAGAGCTCCCACTCCTCGTCGGTGAGCTCGAGCTCCGCGAACTCGGGATGATCGGCGAGCTCGGCGCGCGCCTGGTCGAGGTCGGCGAGCGCGGCGTCGATCGTGCGGTCGGGCCCGGGGCGGCACAGCAGCAGCTCGAGCGCCCGGTGGACCAGCGAGCCCTTCGACGCCCACGGTGACGGCGGCTCCGGGAGCCGGTCGAGGTAGGCGAACCGGAACGCGAGCGGGCACTCCTTGAACGACGAGATCGAGCTCGGCGACAGCGACGACGGCAGCGCTCGACCCATGCCTCGGACCATAAACCCCGGGTGTGACGATCCCGCGGACCAGTTCTTTCAATGCACCGGGCCTTCACCGCTGCGGCGCCGGTGCCGGTACCCCGCTTCGTCGGGCGGCTCCCGGCGGCCGA
>DATBSK010000033.1:0-15921 GCA_036559825.1 Acidimicrobiia bacterium
CGTTCGGGCCACCGGAGCCCTCCGTCTTCCCACGACCCCTCCGTCGTCCCGGAACGCGGACGAATCGTGAGCGTGTACTCCAGGCCGGTCGAACGCGCGGACCTACGACGCGTTCGCGGCGGTGCGCGACGAGTGCCGCCGTCGGGCGCGCTGGTTCGCGAGCAGCGTGGTGAGCTGGTAGGCCGGCGCGGGGCGAGCGAGATGGAAGCCTTGGGCGCAGTCGCAGCCCATCGCCTTGAGCACCTTGAGCTGCGCGCTGGTCTCGACTCCCTCGGCGAGCGCCACGTATCCGAGGGTGTGGGTGAGCTCGATGATCGTGCTGACGATGCTGGCCGCCTGGTCGTCGTCGGTGATGCGGGACGTGAAGCTGCCGTCGATCTTGATCGTCTCGATCGGAAACTGGTGCACGTAGGCGAGCGACGAGTAGCCGGTGCCGAAGTCGTCGACCGCGAGGTGGACCCCGAGATCCCGCAGCTCGACGAGCTGCGCCTGGGCCGTGGGCTTGCTGGTCATCAACGCCGTCTCGGTGATCTCGATCCCGAGCCGGACGGGGTTCGCGCCAGCTTCGTCGAGGGCCGCGCGCACGCGGTCGGCGAGATGGGGATCGTCGAGCTCGACGCCCGAGACGTTGACGCCCACCACCAACGGATCCTGCCTCGCGTGGTGCTCCCACTCGTGCAGCTGGCGGGCAACGAGACGCAGCACCCGCTCGCCGAGCTCGTGGATGCGGCCCGTGTCCTCGGCGATCTCGATGAACTGTCCCGGAGCGAGCAGGCCGTGTCGTGGATGCTGCCAGCGCACCAGCGCCTCGGCGCCGACGAGGCGTTGCCGGCGACCGCGGATCTCGAACACCGGTTGGTAGTGCACTGTGAGCTCGTCGTGCGTCAGCGCGCGCCGGAGCATCCGGTCGGCGCGCAGCGTGTCGAGCCGGCGGGCACGCGCCGGGCGGCGGTCGTAGAGCAAGACGCTGAGCGTCAGGCCGATGGCGACGAAGAAGCCCCCACGCGCCGCCCAGTCACTGAGGGGTTGCGCTGCGCCCGTGGCCGTATCGGCCGGCAGCGCCGGGCCCGCCAGCAGCGCGGCTGCGATCGCGGTCAGCAGCGCACCCAACGCTCCGAAGCGCACACCCGCGAACAGGATCGGCACGTAGAACCAGTGCGGAGGAACGACGCTCGAGCCGCCCAACGAGTACGCGATCGCCCACGAGCCGGCGAGCAACCCGGCGGTGATCGCGACACCGACGGGCGGACTGATCGCCGCCGACAGCCCGAGGACGCGGCCGGTGGCCCGCTCCTGCCATCCCAGCATCACGGGCTGGGCGCTGTGGTCCTGCTGCGCCATGTCGCCGCACCCCAGGGCGCCCGAGCGGGCGCGCTCTGTGCGTATCGGCCGCTCGGACGCCCCGCTGAACGCCGAAATGCCGCTGATCGGTGGGTCGTGCCCCCGTGTCAGCATGGGCGGACCCACTGCCGCGACTCGAGGAGGCTCTCGCGTGCTGAACCTGGAACCGGCTGCCCAGCACCTCGCCACGCTCGTCGCCGGGGTGCGCGACGACCAGCTCGACGCGCCGACGCCGTGCCCCGACTACAGCCTCGGCGACCTCCTCGACCACGTCGCCGGCGTCGCGCTCGCCTTCGCGGCCGCCGGTGCCAAGGAGCGGGGCCCCAACATGGAGCCGCCGCGCATCGGCGACCGGTCGCGCCTCGGTGACGACTGGCGCACGCAGATCCCCGTCGATCTCGAGGCGCTCCCGTCCGCGTGGCGCGACGCACGGGCATGGGAGGGCAACACCTGGATCGCCGGCATGGAGATGCCGGCAGAGACGATCGGCCGCGTCGGTCTCGACGAGCTCGTCGTGCACGGCTGGGACGTGGCGCGCGCGTCCGGGCAGCGGTTCGATGCCGACCCGGCGTCGATCGCCGGGTCGCTCGAGTTCATCGAGCCGATCTCCGCACCCGGGATGGAGGCGGCGCGTGCGCCGGCGTTCGGCGACGTGATCGAGCCGGCCGAGGGCGCGTCGGCGCTCGATCGGCTCCTCGCGCTGACGGGCCGCAACCCGGCGTGGTCATCGACGTGAGCGCGCGGCCGTGATGACCGCATGACGCGCGTCGACGATGCCTTCGGCGCGTGGGGCGCCTTCGACCGCGACGACCCGTTCCCGCTGTTCGCGGCGGTGCGCGCACGAGGGCCGGTGCATCACGTGACGCTCGCCGACGGGCACGACGCGTGGCTCGTCGTGCACTACGACGAGGCCCGCGCGCTCCTCAACGACGCCCGGCTCTCCAAGAACATGCAGGCGGCCTTCGCGAGTGGCGACGACGTGCTCGCCGAGGGCTTGCCCGGTCCCGAGCTCGCGCGGCACATGCTCGCGGTCGACCCGCCGGACCACACGCGGCTGCGGCGCCTCGTCTCGGCCGCGTTCTCCGTCCGGCGCATCGAGCAGCTCGAGCCGCACATCCAGCGCGTCGTCGACGAGCTGCTCGACGGCATCGCCGCACGCGGGCCGGACGCCGTCGTCGACCTCGTCGCGACGTTCGCCTTCCCCCTGCCGTTCACGGTCATCTGTGAGCTGCTCGGGGTGGCCGAGGACGAGCGCGACCGGCTCGGCGCCGAGCTCGTCGCGCTGCTCGCCCCGACGAGCACCCCGGCGCAGCGCGAGCGGGCGCAGCGAGCGTCGGATGCCGTCGTGTCGATGCTGCGCGGCCTCGTCGCGTCGAAGGAACATGCACCCGGTGACGACCTGGTCACCGCGCTCATCGACGCGCGTGACGGCGACGAGCGGCTGGATCAGGGCGAGCTGATGTCGACGATCTTCCAGCTCATCGTCGCGGGGCACGACACGACGACGAGCCTCATCGGCAACAGCGTCGTGGCTTTGCTCCGCCACCCGGATCAGCTGGCCGAGCTCCGTGCCGAACCCGACCACATCGGCGCCGCGATGGAGGAGCTGCTGCGCTACGACGCCCCGGTCCCGCACTCGACGTTTCGCTACGCGATCGAGCCGGTCGACGTCGGCGGCGTGACGATCCCGGCGGGTGCCCAGGTCATCGTCTCACTTGCGTCCGCCAATCACGACGCCACGCACTTCGCCGACCCCGAGTCGCTCTCCCTCGATCGGGCCGACGTGCGTCATCTTGCGTTCGGCCACGGGGCCCACTTCTGCCTCGGTGCCGCGCTCGCTCGGCTCGAGGCGAGGATCGCGCTCCAGTCGCTGCTCGCACGCTTCCCCGAGCTGCGGCTCGCGGTCCCCGACACCGATCTGCACTGGGGCCACGGAGACGGGCTCGTGCTGCGCGGCCTGAGTGAGCTCCCGATCGTCCCGGGGCTTCCCTCAACGCCTCACCGCGTCGCGCCGTAGGTGCCGAAGCACCAGAGGTTGCCCTCCGCGTCGCGCACGGTGAACATGCGGTCGCCGGCGACGCCGTAGTCGACCTCGCGCAGTGGGTCGATGATCTCGGCGTCCGCGGCCTCGCACCGCGCCAGCACCGACTCGGGATCGAGCGTGATGACGTAGAGGGAGCCGAGCCCCGGCGCGCGGGAATAGATGTTGCCCTCGCGGTGGGCGGTCGCGATCTGCACGATGCCGCCCTCGGGCCAGCGCAGCTCCGAGTGGTGCACGATGCTCGGGTCCGGCTCGCCGCGCACGACGATCAGCTCCTCGAAGCCGAGCACGTCGACGACGAACCGGATGGCCGCGTCGGCGTCGCGGTAGTGCAGTGCGGGCCACACGCCGTCGAGCGCGGTCCGTCGCGTGGCACCCGGGCCGGCCACGACGTCGAACTCTGTCGACGCCGAGCGCTCGGCGTAGGCCGCGAGGTCGAACGCCTCGAGCGGCTGCAACAGGAACCAGCGGTGCCCGAACGGGTCGCGCAGCACCGCCATGCGATTGCCGTGCGGCTGGTCCTCCGGCGGGCGCAGGCCCTCGGCGCCCGCGTCGAGCGCCTGCTGCCACACCGCGTCGCAGTCGTCGACGGTCAGGCTCAGGCCGACACCCGACCCGCCGAGGGAGCGGGGCGAGCGAACCTCGATCTCGGGGTACTCGTCGCTGAGCTGGATGCGCGCCTCGCCGATCCGCATCTCGGCGTGGCCGAGCTTGCCGTCGTCGCCGACGACGCGGAAGTCCTCGACGCCGTCGAAGGCGGCCGCGTAGAACTCGATGGCCGCCGCCGCGTCGTGGACGGTGAGGTACGGCGTGATCGCGGCGACGCGAGCCGTGCCGGTCGCGGTCTCGGGGGTGGTGGTCGTCATGGTGGGGCTCCTTCCGGGAACGTCGACGACGACGTCGATCGGGTCGACGCCGAGGGCGGTGCGGATCCGGTCGCGCAGCGCGCGCCGGAACGACGGGCTCGGCGCGACCGGATCGATCGGTGCACGGAGCTGCTCGAGGGGGTCAGGCACCGGCCACCTCCTCTCCATAGGCCCGACGGAACGCGACCCGCGCGCGCACGAGCAGCGCCTCGGTCGCGTGCACGGTCCGGTCGAGCAGGGCAGCCACTTCGGGCACCGGCAGTCCGTCGAGATAGCGGAGCGTCAGGGCGATCCGGTGATGAGGTCCGAGCGTCGCGAGCACCGCACGCGCCCGGATGGCGTCGAGCTGCTCGTCCCACTCGTCGATCGTCTCGGCGTCGGAGGCGAGTGCGAGCTTCGACTCCTCGCGGGCCTCGCGGCGCCAGTGGTCGACGAGCTTGTGGCGGGCGACGCCGATGAGCCAGGCGACGGTCAGGTTCGGGACCCGGTCGTGCTGCACGGCGTCGACCGCGGCCATGAAGGTCTCCGACGAGAGGTCCTCGGCCACGGCCACCGATCCGCACCGGTGGGCCAGGTAGCCGTACACCTCCGGCAGCGCCCGCTCGTAGAGGGCGCACAGGGCAAGCGCCGCACGGGTCCGGTCCGGCTCGTGGGCGTGAGCGTCGGTCACCACTCCTCTCATCGTCGCTCACGGCAGAACTCCGACGTCCTGCTCGAGAGTTCTCGGTGGCGCCGCATGATGGGCGCGGATTCGTCCACGTAACGTCACACGATGGCGGATCCGCCTCCCGACCCCGGTGTCGTGCGCGACAGCCTCGGGGAGATGGCGCGCGAGGGCTACTACAACGAGCACTCGCTCGCGCAGCGGACTGCCGGCGGGCTCGGGATCCCGCTGCTCGAGCGTGCGGTGGCTGCCGTCCCCGCTGCGGTCGCCCACCTCCCCGTCATCGTCGCCGATCTCGGTGCGGCCGGAGGCCGGAACGAGCTCGGACCCATGAACGTCGTGATCGAGGGGCTACGCGCACGAGGGTTCGACGGCCCCGTCGTCGTCGTGCACACTGACATCCCCGGCAACGACTTCACCGCACTGTTCGAGAACATCGCACAGAACCCCGAGACCTACCTCCGCGCACCCGATGTGTACGCGTTCGCCGCCGGGAGGTCGTTCTACGAGCGGATCTTCCCGGGCGCGTCGGTCGCCGTCGGCTGGTCGGCGATCGCGGTCCACTGGCTGTCGAGCGTCCCGGCGCCGATCCCGGAGCACGTGTACTGCGCCTTCGCCGAAGGTGACGCGCGCGACGCACTGGCACGACGGTCCGAGGCCGACTGGGCGGCGTTCCTCGGCGCGCGTGCTGCCGAGCTGATCCCGGGCGGCCAGATCGTCGTCGTCGGCGGTGCTGCCAGCGACGACGGCACCAGCGGGGCGGAGGCGCTCATGGATGCCCTGAACGTGGCCGTGCGCGAGGCCGTTGCGTCGGGTCGGCTCGCGGCGGCGGAGTACGAGCGGATGACCATCCCGACGTGGAACCGCTCGCTCGCCGACTTCACCGCACCCTTCTCGTCGCAAGGCGTCGCGTCCCGTGCCGGTCTCACGCTCGAGGAGCACTCGCTCGAGGAGCTCCCCGACCAGTACCTCGCACAGCTCCACGTGTCGGGCGACGCCGGAGCGTTCGCCGATGCGGTGACGGCGTTCCTCCGGGCATTCACGCAGCCGAGCCTGTTCGCGGGCATCGACCGGCCCCCGGACGAGGTCGCCGCGATCGAGGACGCGGTCTACGGATCCGTTCGGCAGCGTGTCGTGGCCGACGCGGACGCGTTCGAGACGCGCTGGCGCGTGGCGGCGCTCAGGATCGGGCGGCGGTAGGCGCGGTCAGCCGGTGAAGGTGGGTTCGCCGACGACCGCCTCGGGCACGCTCACCGGCACCTCGTCTGCGGGGTCCTGACAGGGATCGCCGTTGAACTCGAGGCCGAAGAGCGTGTCCTGGTCGTGGAGGATGTTGATCTGGTCGTCGACGTGCTCGGCCTCGCCCGTGTCGTGGTCGATCTCCCACGTGTAGTCCTTGAAGAACGGGAAGACGAACGGCGTCCGCGGGAAGAAGCCGATGCCCCACGTCTCGTCGGTCGGGTCGTTCCCAAGCGCGGTCATGACCACGCCGGCGCCGTAGTCGTGCTCGAGCGGGGTCAGCGCCGCAGTCGTGGTGTTCACGCGGAACAGGCCCTCGCGGACCGGTGGGGAGCTGGTGAAGACGGTCGCGTAGACGTGACCGTCGCAGTCGGTGAAGCCGCCTCCGACGAGCGTCCGTCGCACCCCGGTCGTCGTCAGCGCGGCCGGACCGACCGCGATGAGCGTCGCGGCCCCGGTCTGCGGGTCGAGCTCGTACAGGCACTGATGCGCCGCGGTGGGCGTGGAACCCGCGCCCGCGGGACAGGCGGGATCGGAGGACGCCGCGTAGTAGAGGAGCCGCCCGTCGTCATCGAACGTGAGCATGCCGCTGTTCGACCCGAAGCCGAGGGCGCCGATCGTCGTGCGCACGCCGGTCTCGGGATCAATCGTCACGAGGAACGAGTTGAGCGTTCCCAGCGCGGACGCCGGGCCACCCTCGGCCCCGGCCTCCCCCTTCTCGTTGTCGGGAGGCGGCGCGTCGCAGACGGCGGCCGGGTCGCAGGGGTCGATGACGGCAAAGATCTTCTCGATCTCGCCCTCGTCGTCGATGTCGCGCTCGCGGACCGCGAGGTCGTCGGGGCAGCCGTCGGTCAGCTGGGAGTAGTGCGGACCGATCGCCTCGATGTCGCCCCCGTCGGGGACGTCCGGGATCTTCGCGAGCTGGCAGTCGAAGCCGCCGTGTCGCCAGTAGGTGTAGGCCGACAGACCCGGCCGGTCCTCGGGGAGGATCCCCGAGCCCGCGGGAGGCGCGCTCAGCCCGACGGTCGTGCCCGCGGCCAGTACCAGAGCGGTGAGCGCCGCGCCCGTTCGGGCGTGCCGGCGCGCCCGGCTCGTACCCCCCCGACCCCGAACCTTCGCCACCCGACACCTCCGCTCCCACGCGCCGCCGACGCGCCGACCCCGAGTCCAGCGGGACAGTAGCCTCCTCGACGGACAGACTCGCGGAGCGGTCAGCCGCTGCGTGCGAGCACCGCGTTCGCGAGCTCGATGAGCCGGTTGCGGGGTCCGCCCGACGTGAAGAGCGCGAACTCGATGCGAGCCTTCGGGTCGTAGGCCCAGAGCGTCGTGCGGCGGTCGGCGAAGAACGCCTCACCGCCGCGGACGGGCGCGTCGGCGACCGAGCGGTCGGTCTCCGCGACGGCCCGGCGCGACGCGCGGAAGTGGCCCTCGCCGACCGGGTTCCCGTAGATGTGCACGACGACCGCGCGCCCGTTCAGGTCGACGACACAGTCACCCTCGTCCGTCTCGAGCCGGCTCGAGGGGCCGAAGACCTTGGCGATGGGCCGCTTCACGAGCGCGCACGCGCGCTCGGCGTCGGTCACCCCGCTGCGCGAGAGCGCACCGACGACGACCAACCCGATCCCGATCGCCGCGACGATGCCGAGCGCCCACGCGATCCACCAGAGCCAGCGGCGCACGCGCGAGTGTCGCACGCGCGCAGTGCCTCAGCCGGGCGCGTCGATGCCGTAGACGAGCACCTCGATGTCATCGAGCAGGAACGTGCCTTCGAGCGATTCGCCGAGGCGCTCGGCGACGCGGATCGACGCCGCGTTCTCCGGCGCGATCAGGCTGATCACGTGCTCCGCGCCGAGCACGCGCCACGCGTAGTCGAGCGACGCGCGGCCGGCCTCGGTCGCGTAGCCCCGGCCCCAGATGGCGCGGTCGAGCATCCAGCCGACCTCGAGGCCGGGCCACCCCTCCGGCTGGTGGAGCCCGACCCGTCCGACGAAGCGATGCGTGGCGTGCTCCTCCACGGCCCATGTGCCGAACCCGCGGAGCTGCCAGTGCCCCACGAACATCGCCATCGACCGCCACGCGTTGGCACGCGAGAGGGTCGCCCCTGTTCCCAGGTGGCGCATGACCTCGGCATCCGCGCACATGGCGGCGTAGACGTCGAGGTCGTCGTCGCGCCACGGGCGCAGGCGCAGCCGCGCCGTCTCGAGCGTCGGCACCGTCGCGGTCACGTGTCACCTCGCCGGCGTGCTGCTGCTCGTCGTGACCGCGCCGTTCGTCGTGGTGGTGGTCGAGACCGGGAGCCCCGTCTGCGGGTCGGTCGCGGGCGTGACGACCGCGACCTCCTCGCGGAGCGTCTGCACCTCCTTCCGGAGCTGCTGCACCTCGAGGCGGAGCTTTGCGATCTGCGGTCCGACCTCGTCGAGGTTCGTCGTCGCTCCGGAGCGGTCCTTCGATTCGGAGCAGGCGACTCCGACGATGCCGAGTGCGACGATGCAGCAGCCGGCGAGGACGCGGTGGCAATGGAGGCGGTGGGACCTCACTCGGCGGTTGGAACCGGTTGGGGTGGTGGCGGCCCGACGTACTGTGCGCTCGGGCGGATCAGGCGGTTGTCGGCTGCCTGCTCGAGCACGTGCGTCGTCCAGCCGATGACGCGGCTCGATGCGAACGTCGGCGTGAACATCTCGCGCGGCACCCCACACGCGTCCATCACGACGCCCGCGTAGAACTCG
This sequence comes from Acidimicrobiia bacterium, assembly GCA_036559825.1. Taxonomy (GTDB): domain Bacteria; phylum Actinomycetota; class Acidimicrobiia; order IMCC26256; family PALSA-555; genus DATBSK01. The sequence goes on from DATBSK010000033.1 coordinate 8,878, forward strand.
ACGTTCGCGTAGAGCTTCCGCCCGGGCTTGAGCTCGGCGAGGATCTCGGTCGCGCGTTGCTCGACGTGCTTGGCGAACTCGACCTTCGGTGCACGGAGCCGCTCTGCGACCGATCGGAGCATCACCGAGCGCGGGTCGTCGGTCTTGTAGACGCGGTGCCCGAAGCCCATGAGACGATCGCCGCGCTCGACGGTGTCGCGCAGCCACACGTCGGTCTTGTCGATGCTGCCGATCGCGTCGAGCATGTCGAGCGCTCGGCTCGGTGCGCCACCGTGTAGGGGGCCGGAGAGAGCACCGATCGCGCCGACGACTGCGGCGGCGATGTCGGCACCGGTCGACGTGACGACGCGCGCGGTGAACGTGGACGAGTTGAAGCCGTGGTCGATGGTCGAGATGAGGTACTGCTCGACGCCGCGCGCGTGCTCGGGATCGGGGACCTCACCGTGCATCATGTACAGGTAGTTCGCGGCGTATCCGAGGTCGGGGTGGGGGTCGATGACCGGCTTGCCGTGCTGCAGGCGGTACAGCGCGCAGAGCAGCGTCGGGACCGCGGCACACACCCGCAGGGCCTGGGCGCGGAGCTCCTCGGCCGTGAGGTCGAGTGACGGCGGGAACCCGAGCGCGGCACCGAGCAGCGACACCGTCGTGCGCAGGAGGTCGAGCGGCGGCGCCTCCGGGGCCGCGCCCGCGATGTCCGGGAGCACGGAGGTCACGACCGCCGGGATCTCGCGGAGCGGCCGGATCTCCTCGACGAACGCGCGGCGCTGCGCCGCGTCGGGGAGGTCCCCTTCGTAGAGCAGGTACCACACGTCCTCGAGGGAGCGGGTCTCCGCGAGCTCGACCGCGTCGTACTGGCGGTAGTGGTAGAAGCCCTCGAGGCCGCGGACGTCGCCGATGCGGGTCTGGGCGACGACCACGCCCTCGAGACCGCGCGGGACGTCGTGCGCGAGGTTGTCCGCCGGCTGGATCTGCGCGATGCGCATGAGATCGCGCATCGACACGACGCCCACGAGACGGCCTTCGTCGACGACCGGGATGTGGCGGTACCCGTGCTCGGCGAGGCTCGCGAACGCCGTGGTCGCGTCGACGTCAGGGCCGACGGAGTCGGGATTCGGGGTCATCCAGTCGGCGACCGTCTCGCTGCTCGTCGTCGATGCCGCGATGCGCACGAGGTCGCGCTCGGTGAGGATGCCCACCGCGTGGTCGTCCTCGACCACGACCACCGATCCGACCCGCTGCGCGCGCATCCGCTCGGCGACCTCCGCCACCGACTCGTCAGCGGTCGCGATCACCACCGGGTGGCTCATGATCTCGCCGACGGTCCGCGCCGCGGCAGGTGTGGTCCCGCCCGTCGTGTCAGGCTCGCTCACGCGCTCCAGCCTACGCGGGTGCACCGTGACGGCCTTCGCCCGAGGCGAAGCGGCGGATCCCCTCGGCCGTCTCCGCGTCGTCGAGCGTCGCGGCCCCGAGCCGGAACTCGTGCGCGAGCGCGTCGTCGAGCGATCGGCCGTCTTGCTCGTACGCCGATCGGCGGTCGCTGCGCAGGCAGACCTGCGGGAGCCGCGCGAGATCGTGCGCGAACGCCCGTGCGTCGTCGAGCGCACGCCCCGGCGCGCTCAACCGGTTGGCGAGACCCATGCGCAGCGCCTCGTCACCCGCGACGCCGCGCCCGGTGAGGATCAGGTCGAGCGCGTGGCTCAGACCGACGAGCCGTGGCAGCCGCACGGTGCCGCCGTCGATGAGCGGGACGCCCCAGCGGCGGCAGTACACGCCGAAGACCGCGTCGCGCGCCGCGACGCGCAGGTCGCACCAGAGCGCGAGCTCGAGGCCACCGGCGACCGCATACCCTTCGACGGCGGCCAGCACCGGCTTGTCGAGGAGCATGCGGGTCGGCCCCATGGGGCCGTCGCCATCGGGCGCGACGCGGTTGCCGCGCCCCTCGGTCATCGCGGTGAGGTCCGCGCCGGCACAGAAGACGCCACCGGCTCCGGTCAGGATGCCGACGCGCGCGTCAGCGTCGTCCGCGAAGCCGCGGAATGCCTCGGCGAGCTCCTGCGCGGTGGGTCCGTCGACCGCGTTGCGGACGGCGGGCCGGTCGATCGTGACGACCGTGACGGGCCCGTCGCGCTCGACGCGGACGGTCATGATCGCGTCGCGACGAGGTGCGCGGTCTCGTTCACCGTCGCCACGCTCTTCGGTCCGTCTCGCGCCGCGTGCACGCGGCTGATGGACGTGTACTCCGGATGGAACCACAGCAGCCGGTCGATCCCGAGCAGGTGCGCGAGGTACACGTTCACGACACCGCCGTGTGAGAACGCCGCGACCTTCTGCCCGGGATGGCGCGCGATCAGACCGTCGACCGCGGGCACGACCTGTTGCTGGAACTCGGCGGGATCGACCCCGCCAACGTCCTGCCATCGCCCTTCGATCGTCGCCTGCCAGCGCTCGTCCTTGAGGGCGCGCAGCTCCTCGATCGGGATGTACTCGTCGGAGTGGGCGTCGTACTCGGACAGCCCGTCGACGACCACGGGATCGACGCCGAGCAGGTCGCCCAGCGGCGCCGCGGTCTCCCGCGCGCGTCGCAGCGGGCTCGTCACGATCACGTCGACGCCCTCGGCCGCCAGCCACCCCGCGAGCCGGCACGACTGCTCGAGACCGCGCGCGGTGAGCCCGGGGTCGGCCGGCATCGAGCGGCCTCGACGGTCGATGCCGGAGGAGGCGCCGCTTGCGGCGCCGACCAATGGAGACGGCCCTGGGGTCTCTCCCGACGCGATCCGGACGGGCTCGGCATGACGGATCAGCAGCAGCTCCACGTCAGCGCGCCTCCGCGAGGCTGAAGCCCAACAGGGCCTCGAGCTCGGCGACGGCGGTCGCCGGGTCCTCCACCTTGATCGTCGCCATGCCCATCGCGCGGGCGGGCTTGAGGTTCACCCCGAGGTCGTCGAGGAACACCGTCGCGTCCGGCGCCACGTCGAGGCGCTCGCACACGAGCTCGTAGATGCGGGGATCGGGCTTGCGCAGGCCCTCGACCGCGGACTCGACGACGACGTCGAAGAGGTCGTGGAGGACGACCCGGTCGTGCCCCCCGTCGCCGGATGCCTCCGGGTCGTGCCAGTTATTGGTCAGCGCGCCGGTCTTGAGCCCCGCGGCACGGATCCGCTCGATCGCGGTGACCATGACGGCGTGGGGCCCCGAACCGCCGCGCACCTCGGCGAAGAGCTCGACGACGTCGACCGTCCCGCCCGCGCGCGCACACTCCGCCGCGAACTCGTCGGCGAAGTCGGCCATCGTGAGCTCGCCGCGCTCGAGCCGTGACCACGCGCCGTGATCACCGCCGGCGAGGACGACCTCGCTGAGGAAGCGGTGGGGAAGGCCCGCGCGCGCCTCGTACGCGCGGAACACGTCGAGTGGCGACGGGACGACGACACCACCGAGATCGAACACCACCGCGTCGAATCGGGTCGCGGGTGCCACCATGCGGACCGACGCTACCCTCGGCGCCCGTGGCGTCTCCCGGGCTGAGTCGGCGTCGGTTCCTCGGGCTCGCGGCGGGCGTGGGCGTCGCCGCAGCGGGCGCGCGGCTCACGAGCACCCGCATCGCGCTGCCGGCGCGCGTGCGCTCGCGCCTCGGCAGCAGCCAGCCGTTCACGCTCGGTGTCGCCTCTGGTGACCCGTTGCCCGACCGGGTCGTGCTCTGGACGCGTCTCGCTCCTGATCCGCAGGCACCCGGCGGCGGCATGCCTCCCGAAGCCGTGCCCGTGCGGTGGGAGGTCGCGCGCGACGAGCGGTTCGCGCACCGCGTCGCGCACGGCACGGCACGCGCCCGGCCCGACGACGCGCACAGCGTCCACGTCGACGTCCATGGCCTAGAGCCCGCACACGAGTACTTCTACCGGTTCGTGGCCGACGGGTCCGACAGCCCGGTGGGGCGGACGCGCACGGCACCGGCCGGCGGCGCCAACCGCCGGCTGCGGTTCGCCTTCGCGTCGTGCCAGGACTACGAGGACGGCTACTACACGGCTCATCGGCACCTGGCCGACGAGGACGTCGACGTCGTGCTGTGGCTCGGCGACTACATCTACGAGAGCAACAAGTCGACGGCGGTGCGGCCGCACGAAGGCCCCGAGCCCGTCGACCTCGACGCCTATCGACGCCGGTACGCGACGTACAAGGTCGACGCCGACCTCCAGTCGGCCCACGCCGCGCACCCGTGGATCGTCACGTGGGACGACCACGAGGTCGACAACAACTACGCCGCGGATCGCTCGCAGCGCGACGACCAGCCGGTCGACGCGTTCCGCGCGCGCCGCGCGATCGCGTACCGCGTGTGGTGGGAGCACCAGCCGGTGCGCCTCCCGCCACCCGACGGGCCCGACTACCGCATCTACCGGCGCCTCGCGTTCGGCGACCTCGCGAACATCCACGTCCTCGACACGCGCCAGTACCGCACCAACCAGCCGTGTGGCAGCCCCGTCGACATCGGGAGCCCGTGCCCGGAGCAGGATCTGCCCGACGCCACGCTGCTCGGCGCCGCCCAGCGGCGGTGGCTGTTCGGCGGCCTGCGGCGGTCGACGGCGCGGTGGGACGTCCTCGCCAACCAGGTGATGCTCACGCCGGTCAACTTCTCGCCCGACAGCGCGAACCCGATCTTGGACTTCGACGGGTGGGACGGGTACAAGATCGAGCAGGCGGAGGTGATCGAGGCGCTCGGCAGCCTTCCTCGCAACGGCGTGGTCGTCACGGGCGACATCCACTCGAGCTGGGCGACCGATCTCGTCGCCGAGAACGCACCAGGGACCACGCCACGTCCGGTTGCGACCGAGCTCGTCGGCACGTCGATCACCTCGACCTTCCCGCTCCCGAACGTCCTCGACGCGGCCGTCAAGAACCAGCCCGCCATCAGGTACGTGGACGGGCACGCGCACGGGTACGTGCGTTGCGAGCTGACGCGCGAGGCGCTCCACACCGACTTCCGCTACGTGGCGGCCATCGACACCCCCGAGGCCACGATCACCACCGGCGCGTCGTTCGTCGTGGAGGACCGGCGCCCTGGTCCGCGGCCGGTCTGAGACGAGCACCGACGTGCGCGACGAGGAGGCGATCCGCACGCTGGTGTGCGCATACGCCGAGCGCCTCGACGCGGGCGACTTCGACGGCGTCGCGGGCCTCTTCGAGCACGGCCTGTTCCGGAATGCACGCGGCGGCGAGCCACGCGTGGGCCGCGACGCCGTGCGACGCATGTACGACCACGTCGTCGTCTACGACGACGGGACGCCCCGCACGCGGCATGTGCTCGGCAACATCGAGGTCGAGTGCGACGCGGCCGCGGGGACGGCGTCGGCGCGCTGCACGTTCACGGTGCTCCAGGCGGTGGAGTCGGGATCGATCGAGGCCGTGCTCGCGGGCAGGTATCACGACCGCTTCGCCCGCGTCGACGGCGCGTGGGCGTTCGCCGAGCGCGTCGTCCACGCCGACCTGCTCGGCGACCTGCGCATGCACATGGGCCGTGGACGCGGCTGAGATCGTCGCCGGCCACGTCGCCGCGCGCGCGCGGCCGTCGATCGTGGGGATCGCCGGGGCCGTGTCGGTGGGGAAGTCGACCTTCGCATCCGACGTCGGTGCCGCGCTCGCGAACCGCGGACTGCAGGTCGAGATCGTGTCCACGGACGGCTTCCTGCTCCCGAACGCCACCCTGGCGAACCACGGGCTGCTCGCGCGCAAGGGCTTTCCCGAGTCGTACGACGTCCTCGCGCTGCGCGCCGCCCTCGAGGCGCTGCGCGCGGGGGAGGCCGACGTGCGGATCCCCGTCTACTCGCACGAGACCTACGACGTGATGCCCGGTGGCACCCACACGATCGCACGTGTCGACGTCGTGATCCTCGAGGGCGTGAACGCGCTCGGCGCCGCCCCCGACCTGCTCGACCTCGCGGTCTACCTCGACGCGACCGAAGCGGACCTCGAGCACTGGTACGTGACCCGCTTCCTCACGCTCGTGGCCGCGGCGCGCGACGACCCGTCCTCCTTCTACGCGTCGATGCTCGATCTCGAGCCCGACGACCTCGAACGGCTCGCGCGCTCGACGTGGCGAACCATCAACCTCGTCAACCTCCGCGAGCACATCGCGGTGACGCGCGCGTTCGCGCACCTCGTCGTCGTGAAGGGTCCGAACCACGAGATCGTCGAGGTGCGCGAGCATGCCCCCATGACCGAGGATGCAGCGCTCGTCGAGCAGCTCGACCAGGTGTGGTCGTCGATCTCGGAGCTCGGCGGCTGGCTCACCGAGGAGGACTGGAAGCGCCCCACCGAGGTCCCCGGGTGGAGCGTGCAGGACAACCTCGCCCACATCGCGGGGATCGAGGCGAGCCTGCTCGGCCGCGACGCGCCCGACCACGAGATCCCCGAGGACCTCCCCCACGTCAAGAACGACATGGGCCGTCGCAACGAGGTGTACGTCGACTCACGGCGCGCCCGGAGTGGTGCGGACGTGCTCGAGGAGTTCCGCGAGGTCACGGGGAAGCGTCTCGAGGAGCTCAGCCGCTACGACGCGGCCGCTTTCGGCGCCGAGACCTGGACGCCGGTCGGGCCGGGCACGGTGCGCGACCTGCTTCCGTTCCGCGTCTTCGACGCGTGGGTGCACGAGCAGGACATGCGCCGCGCGGTCGACCGGCCGGGTGGTCTCGACACGAGCGTCGCGGGCGTCGTGCTCGAGCGCATCGCGGGCACGATGCCGTTCGTCGTCGGCAAGAAGGCGGCCGCGCCCGACGGCGCGACCGTCGTGTTCGAGCTCGACGGTCCTCTGGCGCGGTCGATCCCGATCGGTGTGGAGGGCGGCCGGGCGCGGCTCCTCGACGCCGCGCCCGCGTCGCCGACGGCGCGCATCCGCGCCGACACCGAGACGTTCGCCCGGCTCGCGTGCGGCCGCCTCGACCCGGCAGTCGAGCTCGACGCCGGGCACGTCCGTCTGGACGGCGACACCGACCTCGGGCGGCGCGTCGTCGAGAACATGAACTTCCTGTTCTGACGCTTCTCGTTCTCGGCACGCTC
>DATBSK010000034.1:0-12213 GCA_036559825.1 Acidimicrobiia bacterium
CTCGAATGACCAAACAAGATCAGCGGCTGGCGACGAGCCCCTGTGCCCGGCGCAGCGCGGACTCGACGAGCAGCACGAGCGTCTCCTGCACGTGCGACGTGCGCCGTGCGTCGCAGAGCACGATGGGGACGTTCGCCGGCACCGAGAGCGCTTCGCGCACCTCCCGCGGATGGTGCGTGGCCACCCCGTCGAACAGGTTCACCGCGACGACGAACGGCAGGCCGGTGGCCTCGAAGTAGTCGACCGCGGCGAAGCACTCCTGGATGCGGCGGGTGTCGACGAGGACGACACCGCCGACCGCGCCCTTCACCAGCTCGTCCCAGAGGAACCAGAACCGGTCCTGACCCGGCGTCCCGAAGAGGTACAGCACCATGTCGGGGCCGATCGTGATGCGCCCGAAGTCCATCGCGACGGTGGTGCCGAGCTTGCCGGGCACCGGGCCCGCCGTGTCGACGCCGAGGCTCTCGACCGTCATCTCGGCCTCGGTGCAGAGGGGCTCGATCTCGGAGATCGCGCCGACGAAGGTCGTCTTCCCGACCGCGAACCCTCCGGCCACGACGATCTTCATCGAGATCGGCACGCTGGAGGCGGCCGGGCGCCCCCGCAGGCCGTGGTCAGAGAGCGCGGATGCCATCGAGGAGCCTCTTCAGGAGATGGACGTCGGTCGCGGCGTCGGGGGAACGTGATTCGCGGACCGCGACCGCTCCCGCGTCCGTGAGATCTCCGACGAGCACGCGGACGGCGCCCACCGGGAGCGGCAGCCGCGCCGCGAGCTCGGCCAGCGAGACCGGCGCGACACAGAGCGCGACGATGCGACGGGCCTCGGGCGTCGCCATCGCGTCGAGCTGCTCCGGCGGCTGTCGAGATTCGACCGCGTCTTCGAGCGCGACGCGGGCGCCGGCCGACGCGGTCCGCCCACGCGTGACGACGTACGGGCGGACGAGCCGTGGCGGCGTGCTCGGTCCATGGGGCGCACTCATCGCGGCAGCGACGTCTGGAGCTCCGCGACCAGCGTGGGCGTGAGTGCCGACGCGGCGCGCTCGACGAGCACTGCCATCTCGTAGCCGATGAGGCCCGCGTCGCACGGCCGGCTGGCGACGACCGCGAGCGCCGAGGTCTCGCTGATGCTCATGACGAAGAGCAACGCGCGATCGAGCTCGACGATGATCTCGTGGACCGCGCCGCCGTCGAGGGGCGCGGCCGCGCCGCGCGCGATGCTCTGGAGGCCCGCGGACACGGCGGCGAGGCGGTCGGCCGCCACGCGGTCGAGCCCGTCCGACATCGCGACGAGCAACCCGTCCGACGACACGACGACCGCCTGGCTCACCGCGGGGACCCCGCCGACGAAGTTCGAGACGAGCCAGTTGAGGTTGCGCGCCTCCGACGAGAGCTGGATCATCGGTCGTCCCGACGCGCGTGTCCTTCGCGCTTGCCGCGCTCGTGGCGGCTCAGCAGCTCGGCGACGCGCTCCGGCCGCGGGCGGGCGACCGTGGTGCCCGATGCCGCACGGTCGCCGGGCGTCTGCGACAGGTTCGTCCCCGGCGTCCGGGCGGTGAGGTGTCTGGCGTCCTCCTCGGCGGCGCGCGGGTCCGTGACTCGGTTCCCGTCCCAGTTGGGAGCCGCGCGGCGCAGCAGGGTGTCGTCGGTCGGGACGCCGGCCCACGCGCCCGCGGTGACCGTCGGTCGCGCCGGCGCGGGCGCATCGTCGACGGGGAGCGGTGGCGGCGTCTGCGCCACCGGCTCGCTCGCGACGGGCTCGGCGACGTAGGAGACCGGCGGCGCCGTCGCCGCGGGCGCGGGCTGCGCCGGCGCGGCAGCGTCGACGCGGGCCAGCACGTCGGTCGGCAGGCCGACGACGGCGGTGAGACCCGTGCCGGGCGCGTGACGGAGCTGCACGTGGATGCCGTGGCGCGCCGCGAGGTGCGCGACGACGTAGAGCCCGAGGGTGCGCGACAGTGACAGGCCCGGCGCCGGCGGACGTGCGAGGAGCGCGTTCGCCACGGCGAGCCGATCGTCGTCCATCCCGATCCCCTCGTCGGTGATCGTGATGACGAAGCGACGATCGATCCTGCGACCGGCGACGACCACGGGCGCCGAGGGCGGCGAGAACGCAGCTGCGTTCTCGAGCAGCTCGGCGAGGAGGTGCGAGACGTCGGCGACCGCGTGGCCCGAGACCGCGATGTCGTCGTCGAACCCGAAGTAGCTGACGCGGGCGAAGTCGGCGATCTCGGCCGCGGCGCCGCGTGCGACGTCCAGCACCGGAACGGCTCCGCCCCACTGGCGCGGCTGCTCCGCGCCTGACAGCACGAGCAGGCTCTCGGCGTTGCGCCGCATCCGCGTCGCGAGGTGGTCGAGCTCGAAGAGGGCGCCGAGCTCGTCGGGGTCCTCGACCTTCGCCTCGATGTCGTCGAGGAGCCCGATCTGGCGGTCGAGGAGGCTCTGGTTGCGCCGCGCGAGGTTCACGTAGAGGTCGCCGATTCCCTTGCGCAGCAGCTCCGCCTGCTGCTCCGCGACGGCGACGGTCACCTGCTGCACCGTGTTGAAGGCGCGCGCGAGCTCGCCGACCTCGTCGCGGGACTCGACCCGGATCGGCGCGAACCCCTCGAGCTGGTCGGCGGTGAGCTCGCCGCCGCGGCGCAGTGTGTCGACGAGGCGCGGGAGGCGGCGCTCGGCCATCTCACGCGCACCGCGTGTGAGCGCCCGCAGCGGATCGGTGACGGAGCGTGCGACCACGTACGACAGGACGATCACCAGCACGATGGCGAGTGCGGTGCCGATCGCGAGCTGGAGCGACACCGTCCGGATCGAGGACCGCTCCGCGTCGAACGCCGCGTCGACCGATCGGACGACGGCGCTCGTGCCCGCGCTCAGCGCCCCTTGCTGGTCGACGTACCAGTCCGCGTAGATCTCGGGGTCGACCGACCCGGCCGCGGGCAGACGCGTCGGGAGTGTGCCGACTGCGTCGCCCCGCACCGGATCGCGGGCCGGTCGCGCCGCCCGCGTCGCGGCGAACGCACCTCGTTGCTCGGCGTTGGCATCCTCGGAGAAGCGCGCGCGCTGGTTGCCTTGCTCGTTGACGGCGGCGACCCAGGTCTGGAGGTCGGAGGCCTCGTCGCCGGCCAGTCGCTCGATGACGACGCGCACCTCGTTGCCCAGCGCGACCTGCTCGCGCGCCAGGTCGAGCACCGCGCGCGCGCCCGCGGCGAGATCCCGATCGTCGAAGTCGCGCAGCAGCTGCTCGGCGGCGGCGATCGCCGACTCGGACATTTGCTGGTACACGCCGCCCGGGTCCTGATGGAGGTTGACGTGGGCCTGCGCGCCGTACAGGCCCTCGGTGGTGCGCAGCACGGCCTCGACCGCGCGCTGCGTCTCGGGGGACGCGCGCCCTGCGAGCTCCGCGGTCGACGCGGTCAGCCGGTCGACGGCGACATCGGTGGCATCGCGTGTGTTGAGCATCAGGGCGTCCGACGCCGGCGGGCCGTCGTCGGCGATGTGCTCGTACCACGCCGCGCCGACGCGCTCGTCGACGGCTGCCTGCGCGACCTGCGTGAGCGCGCGGAAGGGGACGAACAGCGACGCATCGTCGTCCGCTGCGGAGATCGACTCGTACGCGTCGCGCAGCGCGATCCCGGCGAAGAGCATCAGCACGAGGAGCGGGATGCACGCGACGAGCAGGAGCTTCGACCGGAAGGGAAGCCTCGACAGCATGTTCTCGTGCGACCCCTTGTGCCCAGCGCCCCGCCCCACGCGGGCCCCGCCCCCGGCGGGCAGGGCTGGCCACCCGCAGAGGTTTCGGCAGCCTCGGGCGGGGCCTTGAGGCCCGGGCTCAGGCCGGCGAGTCGGCCGAGACCCGGGGGATGGCCTCGAACTCCTCGACGCTCATCAGCACGTCACGGGCCTTGGAGCCCGTGGACGGGCCGACCACGCCCTTGCGCTCGAGGAGGTCCATGATGCGCCCGGCCCGGGCGAAGCCGACGCGGAGCTTGCGCTGGAGCATCGACGTCGACCCGAGACCCGAGCGGACGACCAGCTCCATCGCCTCGACGAGCAATGGATCGTCGTCGTCGGCATCGCCGCCGGCGCGGCCCCCGCTCTGCTCGGTGTCGTCGGCGACCCCCGCGACGTAGTGCGGCTCCGCGGCCTGCCGCTTCCAGTGGGCGGCAACATTGCGGATGCACTCCTCGTCGACCCACGCACCCTGGATGCGCTGCGGGCGACTCGAGCTCGCCGTGACCATGAGGAGGTCACCCATGCCGATGAGCTTCTCGGCACCGGCCTGGTCGAGGATCACCCGGGAGTCGGCGAGGCTCGAGACGCTGAACGCGAGCCGGCTCGGGATGTTCGCCTTGATCACCCCGGTGATGACGTCGACGGACGGCCGCTGCGTCGCGATGACGAGATGGATGCCGACCGCGCGTGCCATCTGCGCGATGCGACAGATGCTCGCCTCGACGTCGCGCGCCGCGACCATCATGAGATCGTTCAGCTCGTCCACGACCACGACGATGAAGGGAAGGCGCTCGTAGCCCTTCCCATGGACGTCGGGTTCGTCGGGCGACGGGAGCTCTCCGCGGTCGACCATCGCGTTGAAGCCACCGATGTCGCGCGCTCCGACCTGGGAGAGCGTGTCGTAACGCAGGTCCATCTCGCGCACGGCCCAGTCGAGCGCGTTCGCCGCCTTCTTCGGGTTGGTCACGACCGGAGTCAGGAGGTGCGGGATGTCGTTGTAGCCGCCGAGCTCGACCCGCTTGGGGTCGACGAGGATCAGACGCACCTGCTCCGGGGTGTTGCGCATCAGCAGCGACGTGACCAGCGAGTTGATGCAGCTCGACTTGCCGGCACCGGTCGCGCCGGCGATCAGCACGTGCGGGAGGGCCGAGAGATCGAGCATGACGGCACGGCCGGCGATGTCGCGGCCGAGACCGACCTCGAGCGCGCCGGTCGCCGCCTTCGCCTCGGGTGACGCGAGGATGTCGCCGAGGGTCACGAGCTGGCGCGCCTTGTTCGGCACCTCGACGCCGATCGCCGAGCGACCGGGGATGGGGGCGAGGATCCGGACGTCGGGTGACGCCATCGCGTACGCGATGTCGTGGCTGAGGGTCGTGACGCGGCTGACCTTCACGCCGGCGGCGAGCTCGAGCTCGTAGCGCGTCACGGTCGGCCCCACGGTCGTCCCGACCAGGCGCGCGTCGACGCCGTGCTGGTGCAGGGCGGCGGCGAGGATCCGCCCTCCCTCCTCGACGAGCCCCCGGTCGGCGGGCTTCGTGTCGCCGCGCTTGAGCGTGCCCTTCGGCGGCAGCTTCCAGGCGCCGCGCCGCGGTCCCGCCTTCGGCCCGAGGTCGAGCGCGACCTGCCCGTCGCTCTCCTCGACGGTCGGCGGCACGGCGACGGGTGCGAGGTCGGTGAGCGTCGGCGAGTCGTCGATGAACGCCGACTCGGCGGTGTCGGCCTCGAGATCGATGTCGTAGAGGTCGACGAACGCGGGCTCGACTTCGGGTCCCACGGCGTCGCTCGCAGCGGCCGGCGATGCCGCGTCCGCGGGAGCTTGTTCCGCATCGCCGGCGCCGAGCTCACCGGCGCGGCGGGCGTGCGCCCGTGCCTGCCCGCCGAGCCACCGCGCGCCCCGGCCGAGGCCGGTGATCACGCCGTGCATCGGGACTCCCGGTGCGAGGAGCGCGCCGAGCACGGCCACGCCGGTCAGCACGATGACCGCACCGACCGTGCCCGCGGCCGCGCCGAGCGAGCCTCCGACGATCGCGCCGAGCACGCCGCCCGCGTCGCGCAGTGCGTCCAGCGACCCGTCGATCGGCGGACGGTCGAACGTCAGGTGCAGGAAGCCGACGGCCGCGACGAACACGAGCGCGAAGCCGACGCCGACGCGCAGCGGCGTCGGCTCCCGCGGGGGCTCCGACTCCGGATCGTCCGTCTCCTCGTCGCTCTCCTCGACGGCCGATGCCGACCGCAGCGAGAAGAGGAGGATGGCGAAGACGACGAGCACGACGGGCAGGGCGTAGCGGGCTCGGCCGAGGAGCGACCCGATCCCGTCGGCGAGGCCGGTGCCGACCGCGCCCGCGAGGTCGCCGGCGAGGCCGAGCACGAGGAGCGCCGCGAGCACGAGGAGCCCGACCGCGGCGGCGTCGGCGGCGTGACCCCCGAGCTCGCGCCGGGCCGCTTCGCTCGCCCGGACGCGGAGGGTCGGCTCCGCGGCGCGTCGCGACGAGCGGCGCGGTGCGGGCTTCTTCGACGCCGCGCGGCGCCGGGTGGACGCGGTCCGAGAGCGCGTCGAGGTGCGCGTCGGCATGCGCTCACGCTAACACCGGCCCCACCGACAACAGCAGTATCCCCAGCCCCGGAAGACCTCAGAGAGCCGAGACGTATCCCCCGTTCACGGGGTACACCTGGCCGGTGATCCACTCCCCCGCGTCGCTGCAGAGCATGACTGCGAGCGGCGCGGGGTCGTCGACCCGCCCGAGGCGACCCATCGGGTAGAAGGCGGTCATCCGGGCCTCGCGCTCCGGGTCGCGATCGACGGCGTCCGCCGCGGGCCCGTGCCGCATCGTCCCGAGCGAGATGCAGTTCACCGTGACGCCGCGCCGCCCGACCTCCGCCGCGAGGCCGCGCGAGAAGCCCATCGCGGCCGCCTTCGCGGCGCCGTACACGACCTGGCGTCGCTCGCCCTTGCGGCCCGCGTCCGAGACCATCGTGAGGATTCGGCCCCAGCCCCGCTCGATCATGTCGCCGAGGTACGTGTGCGTGACGTGCAGCACTCCGGTGAGGTTGACCCGCATCACGGGCTCCCACTCCGTCGGGGACGACTCTGCGAAGCTGGTGTACATCGCGGCGCGCGCGGCGAACGCGCGGACCCCGCTCCCGGCGTTGTTCACGAGGATGTCGACGGGTCCCGTCGTGCGCGCCATCTCGTGCACGGACGCCGGGTCACAGACGTCCGCGACCATCGGGTGCGCCTTCCCCCCCTCGCCCTCGATCTCGGCGACGACGCTCTCCGCGCGCGCCAGGTCGAGGTCGTTGATCCACACCTCCGCGCCGGCGCGCGCCATGTGCATCGCGATCGCGCGCCCGACGCCCGCGCCCGAGCCGGTGACGAGCGCGGTTCGACCCCCGATGAAGTTCGACCAGTCGCGGATCGGCATCCGGCACCCCTGCAGAGCTGGTTTCGATCAGACCTCGATCACCACGGGGATGATGGCAGGCCGCCGGCGGGTCCGCTCGTTGATGAAGCGGCCGACGGCGCGGCGGGCCTTGCGGCGCAGCGTCTCGAAGTCGATCGCACCTTCCTCGGCGGCCTCGGTCACGGCGGCACGGACCGCGAGCCGCGCCTCCTCCAGCAGCTCCTCGGCCTCGACCGCGTGGACCCAGCCGCGCGTCACGATCTCGGGGCTCCGCACGAGCTCGCCGGTGGCGGCGTCGACGCTGACGATCACGACGACGAAGCCCTCTTCCGCGAGCGAGCGGCGGTCGCGCAGGACGCCCTGGTCGACGTCGCCCACCATCCCGTCGACGTACATGTACCCGGCGGGCACGGCCCGCCGTTCCACGTCGGCGCCGAGCGCGTCGAGCGTCACCACGTCGCCGTCCTCGCACACGAGGACCCGACCGCTGGGCACGCCCACGGCCTCCGCGAGGCGTTGATGGTGCACGAGGTGCCGGTACTCGCCGTGCACCGGCACGAACCACTCCGGGTGCACGAGGTCGATCATGAACTTGAGCTCCTCCTGGGAGGCATGACCCGACACGTGCACGTGCGAGGCACCGCCGTGGATGACCTCGGCACCGGCGCGGTGGAGGGAGTCGATCACGCGGGCGACGTTCGACTCGTTGCCCGGGATCGCATGGGCAGAGATCACCACGACGTCGTCGTCGTTGACCTTCACGTGCTTGTGCTCGTGCGCCGCCATGAGCGCGAGCGCGCTCATGGGCTCACCCTGCGATCCCGTGCAGATGATGCACACGTTCCCCGGTGAATAGCGCGGGGTCTCCTCGATGTCGACGACGCGGTCCGCGGCGAAATCGAGCAGGCCGAGCTCACGCGCGAACGAGACGTTGTGCGTCATCGACCGGCCGACGAATGCGATCGTGCGGCCGGCGGCGAGCGCTTCGCGCGCGATCTGCTGCACGCGGTGCAGGTGGGATGCGAACGAAGCGACGATGAAGCGCTTCGTCGGGTGGTCGCGCAGCAGGTCGCGGATCACCGGCCCGATCGACGCCTCCGACTCGGTGAAGCCCGGGCGCTCGGCGTTCGTCGAGTCGGACAGCAGCAGGCGCACGCCCTCGCGGCCGATCTCACCGAGGCGGGCGAGGTCCGTGCGCCGGCCGTCGACCGGCGTGAGGTCGAGCTTGAAGTCGCCGGTGTGCAGGATCGTGCCGACGGGCGTGCGGTAGGCGACCGCGAACGCGTGCGGCACGGAATGCGTCACGGGCACGAACTCGGCCTCCACCGGGCCGATGCGAAGCCTGTCGCCGTCCGACACCGGGATCAGCTCGGTCTGCTCGAGGACGCGGGCCTCCTCGAGTCGTTTGCGCGCGAAGCCCAGCGAGAGCGCCGAGCCGTAGATCGGCGCGGGGACGTCGGGCAGCAGGTACGCGAGACCACCGACGTGGTCCTCGTGCCCGTGCGTCAGGACGATCCCGTCGACCCGCTCGGCGTTGGCGCGCAGGTAGGTGAAGTCCGGGAGGACGAGGTCGACGCCGGGCATGTCCGCGTCAGGGAACATCAGCCCGCAGTCGACGACGACGATCCGGCCGTCGACCTCGAGGCAGAAGCAGTTGCGGCCGATCTCCCCCAGCCCGCCCAGGAAGACGATGCGGACGGGTGTGGTCACCCGCCCAACGGTACTGGCCGACCGTCAGGTCGATACGGCAGCTCTGTCCCCTCGACTGCCGCTTCGCGGCGTCGGCTCACGCCGACGCGGCTGCGCGGTCCTTGGCGACCTCGTCGAGGGCGGCGTACTCCTCGCCGGTGTCGACCCAGTCCTCGAACTGGATCACGCCGAGCTCGGTGAACCGGTCCCGCAGCCACCCGTCGGCGGCGTCGAGCAGCCCGAGCTTCTTGCAGTTCGGCACGATCTTCGAGAACAGCATCGCCTGGAAGACGGGGCGGTCGGGCGCCTGGAGCGCGACCTTGATCGCCTCCTTGACGTCGATGCCCATCCGCTCCCAGACCTCCTGCTGGAGGAACCGGTCGCGCATGCGGACCGCGGCCTCGTACGCGAACTCCTGGCGCTCACGGATCTCGCTGGCCGAGAGCTGCGAGTAGTACTCCTGCAGCGACAGGACGCCGAACGCGACGTGGCGGGCCTCGTCGCTCATGACGTACCGGAGCAGCTGCTTGATGAGCGGCTCGGTCGTGAACTGGTGCATGAACCCGAACGCGGCGAGGGCGAGCCCCTCGACCATGATCGGCATGCCGAGGTAGGTCATGTCCCAGCGGGAGTCGGCGATGATGTCGTCGAGCAGCATCCGCAGGTGCGAGTTGACCGGGTAGTGCCCCGACAGCTTCGTGTCGAGGTAGCGCGCGAAGACCTCGACGTGGCGGGCCTCGTCCATCACCTGGGTCGAGGCGTAGTACTTGGCGTCGATCCACGGCACCGTCTCGACGATCTGCGCGGTGCAGATCAATGCGCCCTGCTCACCGTGCATGAACTGCGAGAGCGTCCAGTTCTGCGCCTGGATGCCGTACTCGACCCACTCCTTGTCGCCCCACTTCTCGAAGGGGGTCCCCGTCATGTCCATGTCGCCGAAGTTCTGCAGCGCCTGGTTCGCGATGACGACCTTCTCCTGGTCGACGTCGGTGTCCCAGGGGAGGTCTTTCGAGTTCCACTGCGACGTCTTGGCCTTCTCGTAGAGCTTCTGCAGCGGCGTGCGGCTCTGCTCGTAGTCCCAGGTGAAGATCGCCTCGCTCTCGCTCTTGACGGTGTGGATCACCTCGTCGACGTCGTCGTTGGTGACGGCGAGGATGGCGTCGACGTCGTCGAGCTCGGCGCGGCCGATGAGTTCCTCGTTCGTGACTGCCATGGGACTACCCCTTCCTCGAGTCGAGGTGAGCGTCAGATCGGATCGCGGGGACGATGAACTCCCGCGCGTACGTGCGGACAGCGGCGGCGTCCGTGAGCGACACGGGCGCCGTCGGCGAGAACCAGAGCGTGAGGCCGAGGCGGGCGATCCACTCGGTGCCTCGCTCGGCGCGGTCGCCGAGCCAGGGGGAGAAGCACGGTGCGAGGGCGTGCGCGGCGCGACCGAGGAAGCGGTCGCCGCCGGAGAACGTGAGCTGCGGCAGGAGGATCTCGGGCTCGTGCGCGGCGACGAACTGCAGCGCGGCGTGGTCAGCGAGCTCGTGGCCGACGACGAGCAGCACCGCCACGATCGCGTCCTCGAGGGACGCCGAGCGCCCGGCGACATCGCGGCAGGCGGTGGTGACCCGCTCGGCCTCGCCCGCCACGACCCGGTTCACCAGGTCCTGCTTGGACCCGAAGTACCGGTAGAGCGTCGCCCGGGAGCAGCCCGCCTCGCGGGCGACGTCGTCGATCGTGGTCTTCGAGAGCCCGTGGCGGGCGATGCAGGCAAGGGTGGCGGCGATGACTCGGGCCTCGATGGCCTCGGCGCCGCGCTCCGCACGCTGCGGGCGCTGCGGGCGCTGCGGGCGCTGCGGCTCGGTGAGGACAGCCGTCATCGCTGAGACGGTATTACCAAGAGCGTCTCACCGTCAACGTGTCGCAGGTCACGATGTGTGCTTTGGCGCACCCAAATCGCCTGGAAACCGTTGTGCCGTAAGGCTTTCCGGGGTGTCACACCCTCGGCGGACACTCACGGCATGGAAACGATCACCGCTCTCGCCTCCAAGGTGCCCAATGAGGCCGCCGCTTACCGCTACCTGGAGCGGCTGCGGTGGAAGGGCCGCCCGGTCTGTCCTCACTGTGGGGTGATCGACGGGCACTACTTGCTCAAGCCCAAGGTCGGGAAGCGCACCACGTCTACGGGCCGCGTCACCCACAGGCGGCTGTGGAAATGCCACGCCTGCCGCAAGCAGTTCTCGGTCCTCGTCGGGACCATCTTCCACGGCACCAAGATCAGCATTCGGACGTGGCTGTTCGTGCTGCTTGAGATGTGCGCGTCGAAGAACGGGATCGCGGCCCGCGAGGTTCAGCGCAAGTACGGGCTCACGCCCAAGTCCGCGTGGTTCATGACCCAGCGCATCCGCGAGGCGATGGTCCTCCGCAACCCCTCGTCGCTGATCGGGACCATCGTGGCTGACGAGGCCTACATCGGTGGCCGGTCGCGTCACAAGTACGGGACCATCCGCGGCGAGAAGCCCGAGAAGATCATTCCGCCCAAGGCCATCGTGCTCACTCTCGTCCACCGCGAGAGCGGGACGGCGCGGTCGCGGGTGATCCCCAACGTCACGTCCGACACGCTTGGCTCGGCGCTGCTGCGCGCGGTGGACGTGGACCGCTCCCGGCTGTTCACCGACGACCACAAGGGCTACGACATGGTGGGCCGCTGGTTCGCTCTCGGGCATGAGACGGTCAACCACGGCTGGGGCGAGTACGTCCGCGGTGAGGTCAGCACCAACGCCGCGGAGAACTTCTTCTCCCAGCTCAAGCGCAGCATCGACGGCACCTTCCACGCCGTGAGCCACGTCCACCTGCACCGCTACCTGGCCGAGTTCGACTTCCGGTACAACACCCGGCACCTGGTGGACTCGCAGCGGGTGAGCGCGCTGCTCGGGCGTATCGACAAGCGGCGGCTGACCTACGCGGCCCTGACGGGACAGGCGGCGTAGCCTTGAGCGCATGGGTGACGAACGGGACATGGACGATCCCGTCAACATCGACGGCGAGTTCGAGGACGTGCTCAAGACGCTGCTCGGTGTCGATGAGGACGAGGACGACACCGAGGACGAATAGGTCACGGTGGCGTCACCGGGTAAATCCCGATGCGGCGCGCGATCTCCACCCGCTTGCCGCTCTCCAAAGAGCCGTAAAACCTCATCAGAACATGCCCGCCCCGGTCGTGAAGACGTTCGACCGAGAATCGTTTAGGCCACTCGTCCCCCTCGGGGACGATGAAGGCCAATTCAATGACGTGCTTGGTCCGCGGGTTGAAGTCGTAGGTGCCGCCGCCGATGCAGAAGTTTCCGTCGCGATCAATCGATCTGTGGTTTCGGATACGCGGCCACAGAATCTTCGTCTTCCAATC
>DATBSK010000035.1:0-12676 GCA_036559825.1 Acidimicrobiia bacterium
ACCGTGAGCACCGCGCGACAGAACGACCGCCACTTGTAGCTGGGTTCGATCCCGCGCAGGACGACGAGATCGCGTTGGTCACGCTCGACCGTGAAGAAGACGTTCTCGGGCCACGTCACGTTCCGGGTCACGCCGCCCGAGAGCTCGACCTGTGGCCGCCGGCCCTGGAAGTCGAAGTGCTCCTCGGGATCGATCGAGGCCAGCCGGGTGGCGTTCGTCGCGTGCTGTGTGAGCCAGGCCGCGGCCGCGGACGAGGCGTCGGCCGCGTCGTTCCAGCCCTCGAAGCCGGCGACGAGCACCGGCTGGCGCAGCGTGCCCGGGCGCTTGTCCCAGACGAGCCCGTCGGCCATCCGCCGAGGATACGACTGCGTGCCGCACCGGCGTTCAGGCGATCGCGCCGGCTTTCCGCAGGGTGTCGAGGTCGGCCGACGAGTAGCCGAGCTCGCCGAGCACCTCGTCGGTGTGCTCGCTGAGCGCAGGTGCCGGGCGGCGGATCTCGATCATCTCGTCGTCGAACTGCTGCGGGGACGTCGCGAGCCGCGCACGCGGCTCGGTCGGGTGCTGGGCGAGGTAGCCGTTCGCCACGACCTGGGGGTCGTCGATCACCTCGAGCGGAGACGCAAACGTCGAGAACAGCGTGTCCTCGGCGGCCAACGCAGCCGCGACCTCTGCCATCGGTCGCGAGCCGATGCGCTCGACGAAGATCGAGTGCAGCTCGACCGCGTTCGCGCGCCGAGCGTCGGGGTCTGCGAAGCGAGGGTCGTCGACCAGCTCGTCGAGGCCGAGCGCCCGGCACAGCGGCGGCCAGTGCCTGACCTCGTCGAGCATGTTCAGCAGGAGCCACCGGTCGTCGGCGGCGCAGTACGGCCCGACCATGGGACTCGCGAGCGGCCTCCCGGCCCGCAGCTTCTGCGGCTCCTCGCGCAGGAACGCGGTCGCGGTGAGATCGGTGCTGAGCTGCCAGACCGCGGTGTGGAGCAGCGCGGTGTCGACCACGACGCCCTTCCCGGTCCGCTCACGCGCGAACAACGCCGCGGCCACGCCACCGGCGAGCATCGCGCCGCCCGGCGCGTCGCCGAACGCACCGCGGGGCATGACGAGGGGCGCGCCGGGCGCGGTGAGGATGTCGCCGACGCTGCCGCGCGCCCAGAAGCTGATCGCGTCGAAGCCGCCGAGGTCGGCATCCGGGCCGCGCTGGCCCTGGCCGTGGCCCTTCGCGTACACGAGGCTCGGGTTCACCCTCCAGAGATCCTCGGGCATCACGTGCAGCTTCTCGCGCGCCGACGGGAGGAAGTTCGTGATGAACACGTCCGCTCCCTCGACGAGCCGGTCGAACGCGGCGCGTCCCTCGGGGACGCGCAGGTCGAGCGTGATGCCGCGCTTGTTCCGGTTGTACAGCTCCCAGAGGAAGTTGAAGGGCCGGGTGTCGGCGACGAACCCCTGCTGCATGACCGCGCGCAGCGGATCACCCGTCGGGCGCTCGATCTTCACGACCTCCGCGCCCCAGTCGGCGAGGATCGCCCCGCACGACGGGACGAACCCGTGCTCGGCTAGCTCCACGACCTTCACCCCGTCGAGCACGCCCATCGCATCTCCTCCCTCATGGGTCGACTCGCTGCGCCGGACGATACGTCCGGCGCGGTCGCTCGTCTCCTCCCTCCAACGACCCGCGAGTCTGCCCCCTCCACTGGTCGACGCCGCAAGCGCGTCTCCAGCGACGTCGACCGTCGAGGCCGCTCGACGCCGCGCGCGAGAATCTCACCGCGCCGTGTCGCGCCTGCGTGCGACACTGACCGAATGTCCGAACCCGCCCTGGGACTTCGCGCGCCCGTCCTCACCGCGACGGGCCTCGTGAAGCAGTACAAGCGCGTCCGCGCCGTCGACGGCGTCGACCTCACGGTCGGCGTCGGCGAGCGCGTCGCGCTCCTGGGGCCCAATGGCGCGGGCAAGACGACGACGCTCATGATGCTGCTGGGGGTCATCTCGCCCGACGAGGGCAGCGTGGAGATCGTCGGCCACCACCTGCCGCGCGAGCGGAGCCAGGCGATGGAGCAGGTGGGCTTCGCCGCCGGCTACCTGCCGCTGCCCGAGCGCGTGCGCGTGGTGGAGTTCCTCGAGCTCTTCGGTCGCCTCTACGGGATCAGGTCTCCCCAGGAGGCGGTCGCGGCCGGCCTCGCGCGCTTCAACATCACCCAGCTCGCACGGGCGATGGGCAACGAGCTCTCGTCCGGGCAGCGGACCCTCGTCGGCATCGTCAAGGCGACGTTGCACCGGCCGCGGCTGCTCGTGCTCGACGAGCCGACGGCGTCGCTCGACCCGGATGTCGCGCTGCGCGTGCGGACGGGCCTCGAGCGGCTCTGCGCCGACGAAGGCACGGCCCTCCTCGTCACCAGCCACAACATGCTCGAGGTCGAGCGGCTCTGCGAGCGCGTCGTGTTCATCTCCGGGGGGAAGGTCGTCGCCGACGGCACGGCCGACGAGGTCGCGAACCGGTTCGGGCGTGACGACCTGGAGGGCGTGTTCCTCCATCTCGCCGAGTCGTCGGGCGCGTTCCCGTCCGACGTCGATCGCGAGGCGTCATGAGCCGAGCGACCGCGCCGCAGGTACCCTGCGGCGCAGCGAGGCGGGGCCCAAGCGGCCCGGCCCGAAGGGCCGAGAGCGGGTCGGGATGAGGGCCCTGAACGGCGACCGTGTGCTCGCGATCTCGCGCCGCCAGCGGTACGTGCTCCAGCGCGCGCCGCAGCGGTGGTTCGACGTCGTCGTGTGGCCGGTCGTCGACGCGATCCTGTTCGGCGCCATCGGCGTGTACTTCGGTCAGCAAGCCGGCACCGCGGCAGCCGGCGCGGCGTTCCTCCTCGCGGGGATCATCCTGTTCCACGTCGTGTTCCAGGCCGAGCTCAGCGTCGCGACCGGCTTCCTCGAGGAGACGTGGTCGCGCAACCTGCTGAACCTGATGGTGACGCCCATGACCGAGATCGAGTACGGCGCAGGTGTCGCGCTCTTCGGGCTCGTGAAGCTCGCGATCGGTGTCACCGTCGTGTCCCTCGTCGCGCTCGCGGCGTTCGCGTTCGAGATCACGAGCCTCGGGCTCGCGCTGATCCCGCTCGTCGCCGTGCTGCTCGTCGTCGGCTGGGCGGTCGCGCTCATCGTGATCGGGCTGATCCTGCGCGTCGGGCAGGGCGCGGAGATCCTCACGTGGGGCTTCATCGCGCTGCTGCTGCCGCTGTCGGGCATCTTCTACCCGGTCGACGCGCTCCCCGAAGTGCTGCAGCCCATCGCCGAGCTGCTGCCCACGACGCACGTGTTCGCCGCCGCGCAGGAGGTCGTCGCGGGCAAGCCCTTGCCGTGGGACCAGGTCGGCCTCGCCGCGGCCGGCGCGCTCGTCATGACCGGATTCGCGGTGTGGTTCCTGACGCGCATGCTCGCCGTGTTCCGGTCACGCGGCTACATCAGCCGCCACGTCTGATGAGATCAATCCTCGGGCGTCGGGCGGCGGCGCTGCCGCTTCTGGTCGCTGCGGCGGCGCTTGGCCTCCGCGCGCCGCTCGCGGGCGGCGCGTGACGGGCGGGTCGGCCGGCGCGGGCGATCCACGGCGAGCCCGCGGGCGAGGCGGGCCCGCAGGCGTTCGAGCGCCAGCTCGCGGTTGCGGGCCTGCGAGCGCGAGTCGGCGGCGGAGGACCGCACGACCGGGCCGAGCCGGTCGAGGAGGCGTGCACGCTGGCGGGGTCCGAGCGAGCGTGACGCCTCGACGTCGAAGGTGACCTCGACGCGCGTGTCGGACGTGTTCGCGTGCTGCCCACCGGGGCCGCCCGAGCGCGAGACGCGCCACACGAGCTCGCGCCGGTCGATCCGGCACGACGGTGTCACTCGCAGCCAGCGATCGTCGGTCACGGTGCTCAGCCGTGGAGCGACGGATCGGGCGATCGATCGGCCACGTCGAGCGCCCGGTCGGCGAGCTGTCCCACCATCTCGCCCATCTCGGTGAAGCCCTCTCCCAGTGTCTTGCCCATGCGGAACCGCGCGTTGATGCCCTCGAGGATGACGGCGAGCTTGTAGGTCGCGAACACGACGTAGAAGTCGAGGTGCTCGATCGACCGCCCCGACCGCTCCGCGTAGCGGGCGACGATCTCCTCCTTCGACACGAAGCCGTCGACGGACGCGATCCCGGCGCTCGAGCCGACGGCAGGGCCGTTTGCATCGCCCCAGTACACGAGGAAGAGGCCGAGGTCGGTGAGCGGATCGCCGAGCGTCGACATCTCCCAGTCGAGCACGGCGACGATGCGCCCCGGGTCGTCGGGCGCCAGCATCGTGTTGTCGAGCCGGTAGTCGCCGTGGACGATGGCCGCGGGCCCCGAGTCGGGGAGCGCGCGCTCGAGCCGCCGCGCGAGCTCGTCGATCTGCGGGAGGTCGCGGGTCTTGTTCGCCTGCCATTGCTTGCCCCACCGCGCGACGTTGCGCCCGAGGAAGCCGTCGGGGCGCCCGAACTCGCCGAGCCCGACCGCGGCGTAGTCGACCGCGTGCAGCCGGGCGAGCACGTCGATGAGCTCGTGGCTGCACCGCCGAGCGTCGTCGGGCGTGAGGCCGGCCATCTCGGCGGGCGTGCGTAGGATCCGCCCGTCGACGCGCTCCATCACGTAGAAGGGCGCGCCGTTGACGTCGACGTCCTCACAGAGCGCGTCGACGAGGGGCACGGGCACGTCGGTCGGCGCGAGTGCCGCGAGCACCCGGTACTCGCGTGCCATGTCGTGCGCGGTCGCGACGACGTGACCGAGTGGCGGGCGGCGCAGGACCCACGTGCGCGTGCCATCCGAGATTGTGTACGTGAGGTTCGAGCGCCCACCCGCGATGAGCTCGCCGGTGAGCGGCGCGCCCGTCGCGCCGGGAACGTGCTCCGCGAACCACGGCGCAAGTCGTTCGAGATCGACGCCCTCGGGTGCCTCGCTCACGCTCCCCCCGGGTCCCTGCATGAGCATGTGACACCTCAGCTCGATATTCGAGCTTGCACGTCACATGCTCGGGTGGTGTACGGGGGCGAGCCTAGAGACGCCCGCGGCGCCGGGCGGTGACGACGGTGCTGGTCAGGCGACGCGGGACTCGCGCGGCTTGACCGGGGTGCCGTCGCCCTTGGGGTAGCGAGCGACTCGCCCGACGGGCATGTCGACCCGGAACCCCGCGGCGGCACGCTCCTCCTCGGACTCGCCGCCCCAGAAGCCGTACTCGCGGTTCTCGCGCGCCCAGTCGCGGCACGGCTGGACGACCTCGCAGGTGCGGCAGATCGAGCGGGCCCGCGCCTCGCGCAGCTCGCGGGTCTCGGGGCGCTCACCCGCCGGCGCGAAGAAGACGTCGGTCTGGCCGATGCACGCGGCATCGGCGGTCCAGGCGAGCGGCCCGGTGAAGATCAGGTTGGAGACCGTTTCGGCGGCCACCGTCACACTCCCCGTGGATGACTGGCGGATGCAGAGTCCGGGGAGCCGGTGGGGGGAACCGGCTCCTCGGAGCCATCTGCACTGCTCATGGTGCCCGACCCCGCTGAATCTGTCCAACAGGTACGATTGATCGTTACCATCTGGTAGAGAGATTGACTCGGGAGGACGAGAGTTGGACCTGCGGCACCTCGACGCCCTGCTGGCCATCGCCGAGGAGGGGTCGTTCACCGCCGCGGCGGACGCCCTCTCGACGGTCCAGTCCAACGTGTCCGAGCAGGTGCGCCAGCTGGAGGGTGAGCTCGGGGCGCGGCTCCTCATCCGCTCGCGGCGGGGCGCCCAGCCGACGGAGTGCGGGGAGGTGGTGCTGGAGCACGCCCGGCGGATCCGCCGCGAGCTCGACGTGATGCGGGCCCACCTGTCGACCGTGCAGGGACTCGAGGTCGGTGACGCCAGCTTCGGGATCGTCGGCACCGCGAGCCGCTGGGTGGTGCCGCAGCTCGTCGCCGACCTCCACCATCGCGCGCCGGGCATCCGCCTTCGGGTCGTGGAGGCCGCGTCGGAGCGGCTCATGGCCGAGGCGGCGGCCGGTGAGCTCGCGCAGGCCGTCGTCACCGAGCCCGTCTCGCACCCGCACCTGTACGAGGAGCACCTGCTCGAGGAGGCGCTCGTCGCGGTCGTGCCCGCGGGCACCCCGCTCCCGACCCCGCCCGTGCCGCTCGACGCGCTGCTCGAGTTCGGGCTCGTGCTCCCGCCGCCCGAGAACCCGCTCCGCAAGGAGGTCGACGTCGCGCTCGCGGCTCGCGGGCTCGAGGTCCCGGTGAGCGTCGAGGTCGAGGGCATCCGTCTCGTCGCCGACCTGGTCGCCGCGGGCGTCGGCGCGTCGATCCTCCCGCAGACGGCCGTGCCTCCGGAGCTCCCGGGCGTGCTCGCGGTGCCGATCGCCGACATGCCGCCGCGGCGACTCGCGCTCGTCACCGGACGCTCGACGAACCTGTCGCTCGCCGACATCGCGCTGCGCGAGTGCCTGCTCGGTGTCGTGGCCGCGCAATGGCTGCTCGACCTCGTGCCGGGGGTGTCCCGGTAGGCTCCGCGCAGGCGAGAGCGGCGGAGGGGGGCAATCATGGCCGACGAGATCCACCGCGCCGACGACGTCGGGCGGACGCGCCCGCGCATGAGCGGCCGCCACATCGCCGCGCTGATCCTCATCGGTCTGCTCGTGGTCGTCGCGGTCTTGAACCTCGACGACGTCTCGGTCGACCTGATCGTCGACAGCGTTCAGGTGCCGCTCATCGTGCTCATCGCGGTCTCGGCCGGCGTCGGCTTCCTCGCCGGCTGGCTGTTCTTCCGGCGGCGCGAGCGGCGCCGCGACCGTCGCGACGACTGACCGTCAGCACCGGGCGCCCGACGATCAGTCGGGCGCGCGCACGGCGAGGCGGGTCGCAACGACCGTCAGCTCGGCGGGGGAGCCCTCGAGCTCCAACCGGTCGATCCCGGGCTCGTCGTCGACGGCGTGCTCGAGCGCGAGGCGACCGCCGCCGGGCCACTCCAGCTCGACCCCGTCGGAGGTGTCGGGTCCGACCGGCTCGCCGCCGAGCAGGTCGACGTAGAGGCCGCGCGCCGCGTCGAGGTCGCGCGTGCGCAGGACGACGCGCCGGAGGCGCGCCACCTCGGAGCCCCGCGCCGGCGGCTCGGGCCACCACGCCGGCGAGCCGAGGGCACCTTCGCGGCGCGCCGCCTGGTACTCCTCGAGGGGCAGACCGGTCGCATGGGTCGAGTCCGCGAGCTGCACGACGGTGCCGTGCGCATCCCGTGGGAGCAGGAAGGCCTCGCGCCACTCGGGCTGCGAGAGGTCGACCGACACGGGGGTGAGGCGTGCGTCTGCGACGCGCGCCAGCGTCAGCTCGAGGTCGTCGACCTTGAACGTCAGGTGGTGCGGACCCTCCCCGTGGCGCAGGAGGAACCGCTCGAGGAAGTCGTTGCGCTCGGGCTCCCAGGGCTCGAGCAGCTCGATCTTCATGCCCCCCGCGTCGTCGCCGTGGAACACCTGCAGCGACCGGAAGCCGAGCCAGTTGCCGCCGGCCGTCAAGGTCCCGCCCAGGCGCCCCACGAGGACGCCGAGGGACTCGGTGACGTCGCGCGTCGCGAGCGCGACGTGGTCCAGGCGCATCGGGAGGCGGGTCGTCGCTAGACGCGGACCGGTTGGGAGGGCTCCGCCGGCGGCGGTGACGGTGGCATGGGTGTCTCGGGCTCGTCGATCACGGCACGACGGCCGGCGCGCGTGAACAATCGGGCGACCACGTAGGCGATGCCGAGGACGATGAAGCCCCCGACGGCGTCGAGGATGTAGTGGTTCGCCGTCAGCACGATCGCCGTGGTGGTGCCGATCGGGTAGAGGATCGCGAGGACCTTCGCCCACGTGTGCTTCACCCGCGGCACGAGCACACAGGTGCACCACAGCGCCCACGCGCAGTGGACACTCGGCATCGCGGCGTACTGGTTCGAGATCTTGTTCACCGCGCCGCGCTTGAACGACCAGAACGTCGGATACTTGTCGAGGGTGTCGACGAACCCGTAGGAGTGCGGCAGCAGCCGGGGTGGCATCAGCGGCCAGAACGCGAAGCCGATGAGCGCGAGCCCGGTCGCGATCGCCAACGTGTTCCGGAACAGCGGGTAGTCGTCGCTGAACTTCCGATAGAGGAAGATCATGACCCCCGTCGTGACGACGAAGTGCAGCGACCCGTAGAAGTAGTTGCTGGCGATGATCAGCGGCTTGTACTCCAGGGCCCAGCGGTGGATCGCGTGCTCGTGGTTGATGCCGAGCGACTCCTGCCATCCCATGAGCTTGTACGCGTTGGCGCGCGCCACGCCGGGGCTGCCCTCGTTCGAGTTCCGGATCGTCGAGTACACGAAGTAGAAGACGAGGACGAAGACGATCTCGGCCCACCAGTAGAGGACGCTGCCGTCCTGCAGCACGCGGGCCCCCGGCAGTCGCCGGTGCAGCCGCCGGACGTCGGTCGCCTGCGCGCTCATGGGCGGTCCGCGGTGATCGCCGCCGCGGGTGCGTGCGCGCGATGCCCGTGGTGGCCGATCGCGAACGCGGGCGCGCCGGCCAGGCTCACGACGAGGGTCATCGCGTACCAGAGCAGACCGAGCGCCACGGCCTGCCCCGTCGGCACGCCGAGCGGGTGCAGGAGCAACGCGAGCATCCCCTCTCGCACGCCGAGGCCACCCACGGAGATCGGCAGCACCTGGACCATGGCGACGGCGGGGATGTACGCCAGGACGACGCCGTTCGGGATCGTCAGGCCGATCGTGTGCACCGCGCAGTAGACCGCCGCGACGACGCTCATCTGGTAGGCGACGGCGGCGGCCAGCGCGCCCGCCGCGTCTCGCGGATCCCGGCGGAGCCGGTCGACGCCGACGTGGACGATGCCGATGAACCGCGTCCAGTCGGCGCGGTGCACGAAGCGTCCCGCGAGGCGTGGACTCGCCGCGAGCAGCAGGATCGCGCCGAGCACGAGCAGCGTTCCGAGCGCGATCACGACGGCGATCCACGAGCGCGACGTGTCGAAGAGCTCGGGCGAGGCGGCGAAGCCGATGAACGTGAGCACCGGGAGCGCCACGAAGCCCGTGAGGCGCTCGATGACGACGGACGCGAAGGCGACCTCGGTCGAGCCGGTGTCCTTGGAGCACCGGCTGATGCGCAGGACATCGCCACCGACCGTCGACGGCAGGGCGTTCCCGACGAACTGACCCGCGAGGTGGTGCTTGTAGAGCGTGCGCAACGGCACATGGGCGTCGTACACCGCGAGCACGCGCTGCCACCGCCACGCGGCGACGAGGAAGCTGAGACCCATGATCAGGATCCCGGAGCAGAGGAACGCGAGCGCGCCCGGGAGGCTGCGGTGCGGCGGGACGAAGTCGTCGGGATCGATCCGCGAGATCAGGATCGCGAGGAGCACCGCGCTGACGGCGAAGCGGCCCCAACGCACCCACGGCCGGTGACGGCGCGCCGGAACCGTCTCGGGAGCCGCCATCCCCGTAGATTACGGGCCGCGGGGCCGCACCGCCCCGTCGACCACACCCGGAGGCAGAGCCGCGGCCATGCGCATCGTGACCGACGACGGCGTCGGCCTCGCCGTCGAGCAGCTCGGCGCCGGGCCGCCGTTCGTGATGGTGCATGGGTTCACGGGCGCGAAGGAGGACTTCGCGGACCACGCGCCGCGCTTCGCGGCTCGCTCGACCGTGGTCATGTTCGACCACCGGGGCCACGGTGCGAGCGACAAGCCGGAGCCCGTCGAGGCGTACGGCCTCGACCGGCTCGCCGCCGACACGCTCGCCGTCGCGGACGCTCTCGGCTTCGATCGGTTCACGCTGCTCGGCCACTCGATGGGCGGCATGGTCGCCCGGCGGCTCGTGCTCGGCCATCCCGAGCGCGTGGGCGCACTCGTGCTGATGGACACGTCGCCCGGCGCGCCGCTGAGCATCGACGCCGACCTCGCCGATGCCGTCGCGGCGCTCGCGCTCGAGGGCGACATGGCACTGCTCCGCCAGATCCTCGACGAGGCCGACACGCTCGGATCCGCCGCCGACCAGCGTGTGCGACGTGAGCGCCCGGGCTACGTCGACTACTGCGCGCGCAAGTGGGCCGACATCACGCCAGCCTCATACGCTGGCCTCCTGCGGGCGATCGTCCACCAGGACGACCAGCTCGACCGCATGGCGTCGATCACGTGCCCGACGCTCGTGCTCGTCGGGGAGGAGGACACGCACTTCGTGCCGCCGGCCCACGCGATGGCCGCGGCGATGCCGGACGCCCGGCTCGTCGTCGTGCCGGGCGCGGGCCACTCCCCCCAGTTCGAGAACCCGGACGCGTACGTGGAGGCCGTCGACAGCTTCCTCGCCGAGCACCTGGTCTCGTCGTGACTCGCGGCGCTGGTGCCGCCGCCGCCGAGACCCTCGGCGCGCACGGCGTGGAGCTCCTCTTCACGTTGTCCGGCGGACACCTGTTCCCGCTCTACGACGGGTGCGTCAAGCACGACATCCGGCTCGTCGACACCCGCCACGAGCAGACCGCGGCGTTCGCGGCCGAAGGGTGGGCGAAGGTCACCCGTGCCGTGGGTGTCGCCGCGCTGACCGCCGGTCCCGGAGTCACGAACGGCATCAGCGCGATCACGAGCGCCTGCCTGAACGGCTCACCGGTCTGCGTGATCGGCGGCCGGGCTCCCCACGCGCGCTGGGGCGTCGGCTCCCTGCAGGAGCTGGACCACGTGCCGATCGTCGCCTCGATCACGAAGCACGCCGCGACGCTCGAGTCGCCGGACGCCGTCGTCCCGGGACTCGACGCCGCGCTGCGCGCCGCGACCACACCGCACCGCGGCCCCACGTTCGTCGACGTCCCCCTCGACGCCTGGGGCGCGACGGATGCCGACGTGCCGGCAGTCGCACCGCCGGCCGCCGGGTGGTCGGCGGACGGCGACGTCGTCGGGCTCGTCGCCGGGGCGCAGCGGCCCGTCCTGATGGTCGGTGGCGACGTCTACTGGGGTCACGCCGAGGACGCGGTGCGGGCGTTCGCCGACGCCGCGCGCATCCCGGTGTTCGCCAACGACATGGGGCGTGGCGTCGTGTCGGCGGATCACGAGCTCGCCTTCTCGCGGGCGCGGGCCCTGGCGTTCAAGGAGGCGGACCTCGTCCTCGTCGCCGGGACGCCGCTCGACTTCCGCCTCGGCTTCGGGACGTTCGGCGCGCCCGTCGTGCACATGGTCGACAGCGAGGACGTGCTGGCGCGCCACGTCGATCTCGCGGCCTCGACGGTCGGTGACCTCGCCGCGACCTTCGGCGCACTCGCCGGCGAGGCCGGCCGCGCCGACGATGGCGGATGGGTCGAGACGCTCCGCGCCGAGGAGACCGCCCGGCGCGCCGCCGAGCAGGAGCGCCTCACCTCGGACGCGTCACCGATCGATCCCGCCCGTGTGTACGGCGAGCTCCGGCGCCGCCTCGCCCGCGACGCGATCGTGATCGGCGACGGCGGCGACTTCGTCTCGTACGCGGGGAAGTACGTCGACACGTACACGCCGGGGTGCTTCCTCGGGCCGGGTCCCTACGGGTGCCTGGGCAGCGGGACGGGCTACGCGCTCGCCGGCGCGCTCGCGCACCCCGACCGTCAGGTCGTCGTGTGCTACGGCGACGGCGCGATCGGCTTCAGCCTCGGCGACCTCGACACGCTGGTACGGCACGAGGTGAACGTCACCGCGGTCGTGGGCAACAACGGCATCTGGGGGCTCGAGAAGCACCCGATGCAGATGATCTTCGGCTACGACGTCGTCGCGGAGCTGCGCCCGGGCACCCGCTACGACCTCGTCGCCGAGGCGCTCGGCGGCCACGGCGAGCTCGTGCAGGAGCCCGGTGAGATCGGCCCCGCGCTCGACCGCGCCTTCGCCCATGACGGGCTCTCGGTGGTGAACGTGCTCACCGACCCCGCCGACGCCTACCCCCGCTCCAGCAACCTCGGCTGATTGGACGCGACGTCAGCGCAGCCGGACGCCGTCACCGGGGCAGGGCTTCCAGTCGCCGTCCTCGTGGCGGAGTGGGAGCTCGAACGTGTCGACGCTGTCGCGGCCGCGTTCGCGGCTCACCGTGTAGTCGACCGTGGCGCGGTCGCCGTCGCGGTCGACGCCGAACGGGTTCACGCTGATGCGGTCGTTGCCGGGGAAGTGGCGGGTCACGACGGACAGGGCCGAGTCGCTGTCACGCTGGTCGGCCGAGCAGAGCTGCGCGGCGGCGGCACGGAACCGCCCGTCGGCGAGGTCGTTCACGAAGTCGTTGGCCGCGTCGTAGGGAGGCAACGTGTTCGACACGAAGAACACCGTGCCGACCACCGCCGAGAGCAGGACCACCCCGAGCACCGCGATGAGCACGACGAGCCAGGCGCGGCGGCGGCGCGGCGGACGCTGGGGCGGCGCGAAGGCCGCGGGCGGCGGCGGTGGCGCGGACGCCGGTGACGGCGGAGGTGGAGGCGGCGGCGCGGCCCATCCCGCCTCGTCGGGGCCGCGCTCCTCGTCGGGCACGCTCAGCGTCCCGTCGCCGGTTCGGCTCCCGCCGCCTTCTCGAGGAACCGGTCGCGCTGGACGACGACGCGGGTGATGCGTCCCGCGGCGACCAGCCCGCGACCGTCGCTCACCGAGACGCGGAACGTCAGCCGGCGGCTCTCGACGGTCTCGAGTGTCGCCTCCGCGACCACTCGCCCACCC
>DATBSK010000036.1:0-7775 GCA_036559825.1 Acidimicrobiia bacterium
GGTGGGCGGGACGCATCAATGGGGTCGGGGTCGGGGGGGTACCGGGTCGGGATCGACGTCGGCGGCACGTTCACCGACGTCATCTGCGTCACGCCGACGGGTGAGGTCCTGCTCGACAAGACCCCGACGACGGCCGACGACCAGTCGACGGGCGTGATGAACGGCCTCGGGCAGCTCGCCGAGAGCCTCGGGATGCCACTCGGGGATCTCTGCTCGCGCCTCGACATCCTCGTGCACGGCACCACCACTGCCGACAACACGATGATCGAGATGAACGGCGCGCCGACCGGCTTGCTCGTGACGGAGGGCCACCGTGACGAGATCGAGATGCGGCGCGTGCACAAGGAGGAGATCTGGGATCCCTCCTACCCCGCGCCGCCCCCCATCGCGCGCCGCCGTGCTCGGATCCCCATCCCGGAACGCCTCGACTTCGAGGGCAACGTCGTGCTGCCGCTCGACGAGGACGCGGTCCGCGCCGGTGCGCGCCGCCTCGCCGCCCTCGGCGTGCGGTCCGTCGCGATCATGTTCCTCTTCTCGTTCGTGAACCCCGATCACGAACGGCGCGCTGCGGAGATCGTGCGCGAGGAGCTGGCAGACATCGAGCACGTCTCGTTGTCACACGAGGTGATGGCGCGCGGACCCGAGTTCGAACGCGTGTCGACAACGCTCGTGAACGCCTACGTGGCACCCCGGATCGCTTCGTACGTGACACGCCTCCAGGAGCGCCTGCGCAGCGCCGGGTACGCCGGGCCGCTGCTCATCATGCAGTCGACCGGTGGCGTGATGCCGCCCGAGTACGTCGCCAAGCGCGCCGTCTCGCTGCTCGGGTCGGGTCCGACGGGCGGGGTCATGGGCGCCACGCTGGCGGCCGAGCAAGTCGGCGTCCACGACTTCGTCGCCGTCGACATGGGCGGCACGAGCTTCGACGTCTGCCTCGTGCGCGGAGGACGCCCCGAGATCAAGACCGACTGGAACTGGCGCTACCGCTACTACATCGGCCTGCCGATGGTCGACGTCCAGAGTGTCGGCGCGGGCGGGGGCTCGATCGCGCGGGTGCGACAGGGTGCGCTGCTCGTGGGGCCCGAGAGCGCCGGCGCGACGCCCGGCCCGGTCTGCTACGGGCGCGGGGGCGAGCGCCCGACCGTGACCGACGCGGACGTCGTCCTCGGGTACGTCCCGGTCGAGGGCTTCGCGGGCGGGCGGATGCGCCTCGACGCCGACGGCGCGCTCGCGGCGTTGACCCGGGACGTCGCCGAGCCGCTCGGCCTCGATCCCATCGAGGCCGCATGGGGCGTCCAACGCATCGTGAACGCCAACATGGCGAACGCGACCCGAAAGGTCCTCGCGTCGCACGGCGCCGATCCGCGCAACCTCGCGATGATCGCCTACGGCGGCAACGGTGCCGTCCATGCCTGGGCGGTCGCGCGTGAGCTCGGCATCGACCGGATCCTGATCCCCAAGGCGGCGCCGGCCTTCTCCGCGCTCGGGGTGCTCGTCGCGGACTACATCGTCGACCTCGTGCGCGCCTACGTCGTCCCGATGTCGCAGGTCGACATCGCGCGGGTCCGCGGGCTCATGCACGACCTGCGCGAGGAGGCGACCAAGGAGCTCGCGCCGACGGGCCTGACCGAAGCGGACGTCGACGTGGGCCTCTACGCGCAGATGTGCTACCCGGGTCAGAACTTCGACATGAGCGTCCCCGTGCTCGAGGGCCCGGATCTCGACGAGACCGCGCTGCTCGATCTCACCGAGCGGTTCCACGACCAGCACGAGGCCGAGCGCGGCTTCGCGTTCCGCAACCAGCAGCCGCTCCTGCGCGGCGTGCGCCTCGTGACGCGCGGGCGCACTCCCAAGCCCGCGCACCTCGCGGAGGTCGGCCCGCTCGCGGTCGCCGACGAGGCCCGCACGGGCACACGGCCGGCGCACTTCGCCGACGGGTTCGTCGACACGCCGGTGTACGACGGCACGCGGCTCGGTGCAGGCGTCGAGATCCGCGGCCCCGCCCTCGTCGAGGAGCCGTTCACGGTCGTCGTCGTACCTCCCGACGGACGCGTGCGCGTCGACGAGAACGGGAACTACGAGCTCGAGGTCTGAGCAGCCAGGCCGACGGGCTCCACGGTGACCGGGTAGCCCGCGCCCTCGAGCGCGGCCCGGAGCTCGTCGAGGTGCGCGCGGTCACGCGTCTCGACGACGAGCTCGAGACGGGCCTCCTTCAGCTCGACGGTCGGGACGTCACGACGGTGTGTCACCTCCACGATGTTCGCCCCGACCCTCCCGACCACCGCGGTCACCGTCGCCAACGAGCCCGGGACGTCCGGGATCTCGACCGTGAGCCGCGTCAGGCACCCTCGCCGCGCCAGCGCGCGCATGATCACCGACGCGAGCAGCCGCGTGTCGACGTTCCCGCCGCTCAGCACGAGCCCGACGCGCCGGCCGCGGAAGCGATCCGGGTGCTCCATCACGGCCGCGAGCGGAGCCGCCCCCGCTCCCTCGGCGACGACGCGCGCGACCTCGAGGTACGTGCTGATGGCGGCCTCGAGCGACGCTTCGGTCACGGTCACGACATCGTCGACGAGATCGCGCACGATCGGCAGGGTCAACCTGCCTGGCTCGCGCACGGCGATCCCGTCGGCGACGGTGTCGCCCGGCTCGAAAGGACCACCTCGCAACGCGGCCACCATCGACGCGCACTCCGCGGCCTGCACGCCGACGATCTCGACGTCCCAGGCGAGGCCCCGCGCGGCGACCGCGATGCCCGCCACGAGCCCACCGCCGCCGACCGGGACGACCAGCGCGTCGATCTCGGGGTGGTCACGCCGCAGCTCGAGCGCGAGGGACCCCTGCCCCGCGATGACGGCGGGGTCGTCGTAGGGCGGCACATCGGTGAGGTGCTGCGCCGCCGCGAGCTCGTCCGCGTACCGTCGCGTCGCGGTGAGGTCGGCGCCGTGCTGGACGACGCGCGCGCCGAGTGCGGTCGTGCGGGCGACCTTCACGAACGGTGCGTGCTCCGGCATCACGACCGTGCACGGCACGCCGAGCCGCGCGGCATGGAACGCGAGCGCCTGCCCGTGGTTGCCGGCCGACATCGCGATGACCCCGCGCTCACGCGCCGCATCATCGAGCAGCAGCAGGCGGTTGCAGGCTCCGCGCTCCTTGAACGAGCCGGTGCGCTGCAGGTTCTCGAGCTTCACGAGGACGTCGGTGCCGGTCGCGGCGTCGAGGGCGGGCGAGGTCGTCGTCGGCGTCGGCTCGAGGTGGTCGGCGAGCCGATCCGCCGCCGCTTCGACGTCCTCGAGCGTCACGGCGAGCGCGGGAGAGACCACGGCCGACGATAACCGCCGCCTAGTGTCAATCGTCGTGCGTCGACGGCGGACCCTGCGCCGCATCCTCGAGGCGGTCGCGGTCGCCGTCGTCGTCACCGCGCTCTGGGCGGTCCTCATGAGCGTCGACGCGTTCGCCGGCTTTCAACGCCGCGCTGCCGACGCGTTCTTCCCGTCGGCGCGCCGTGACCCCGAGACGGTCGTCATCGGGCTCGACAACAAGTCGATCCGCGCGATCGGTCCCATCCCGTGGCGACGGTCCGTGCACGCGCAGCTCGCCCGTCGCCTCGCGCGCGCGGGCGTGAAGAGCGCGGCCTGGGACGTCGTCTTCGGGGGCCAGGGTCTGGACCCGGCGGACAACGCCGACTTCGCCGCTGCGCTGCGCGAGCTGCCGGGCGCGGTCTTGGCCGAGCAGATCAGCACGCGCCCATCGCGCATCGATCCCACGCTTCTCGACACGAAGGTCGAGGCCGCGCCGATCGGCGTGCTCGTCGACGGCACGGGCGTGGCCGTGGCGCACGCGGAAGTGACACCGGATCCGTCGGACGGAGTGGTCCGCACGATTCCTGCCGTCGTCAGCCAGGGCGGCGCGCTCGTTCCCGGACTGGCGGTGGCGGCACTGCGCTCGGCGCACGGCGAGACCGGCCCCGTCGTCATCCAACCCGACGGTCTACAGGCCGGTCGCCGGTTCGTGCCCACCGAGGGGCGGCACGCGTTGCGCCTCAACTGGGCCGAGGGACTCGATCACATCGGGCGGCCCGCGGTCGTGTCGGCCGTCGACGTGCTGGAGGGTCGGGTCGACCCGTCGAAGCTGCGGGGCAAGGTTGCGTTCATCGGTGCCGTGGAGCCGACGCTGGGTGACAACCAGCTCGTGCCGGTCGACAAGTCCGGTGGGCTCCCAGGCGTGATGATCCACGCCAACGCGCTCAACACGATGCTCACCGCGTCGTACCTCGAGCCCGTCACCAACACGGAGACGACGCTGTGGGTCGCGGTCCTGACCCTGATCATGGCGCTGGCGGTGCTGTTCTTGCCGGGATGGTTCGTGCTGATCGCCGTCGCGCTCGTGCCGGTGCTCAGCGGGGTCTACGTGCTCGGGGTCTCGGCGCGGTTCGACGCGGGGCACATCCCGACCAACTTCTGGTACCCGATCGTCGCCCTCCCGGTGTCGTTCGTCGCTGCGCTCATCGTCCGCTACGTGACGGAGACGCGGCAGCGGCGCCGGGTGTCGTCCCTCTTCGCGCAGTACGTCCCCGAGACGGTCGCCCGGGAGCTCGAGGAATCGGGACGCCTCGAGGCGCACATCGAAGGTGAGCGCCTCGACACGAGCCTCTTCTTCTGCGACCTGCGCGGGTTCACGTCGATGTCGGCGACGCTCGAGCCGTCGGAAGTGCGTGCGATGCTGAACCAGTTCTACGAGATGGTGACGGACGCGATCCTCTCCCATCGCGGCACCGTGCTGAAGTTCGTCGGTGACGAGGTCTTCGCCGTCTTCGGTGCGCCGCTGCCCGTCGAAGACCATCCGCAGGTCGCGCTCGAGTCGGCCATGGAGATCCAGCGCCGCGCCCCGGAGCTCGACGAGGAGCTCGCGCACCTGGGCATCCCACCGATGATGTTCGGCATCGGGATGAACTCCGGGCCCGTCGTGGCGGCGCACATCGGCGGTGGGAAGCGGCGTCAGTACGACATCGTCGGCGACACCGTCAACCTGGCGAGCCGCCTGTGCGGGCAGGCGGGGAAGGGCGAGATCGTCATCACCGACGGGATGCGCGAGCGCCTCAGCAACCCGCCCGACATGTCGTCGATGGGACGGGTCGCGCTCAAGGGACTCGACGAGCCGGTGCCGCTGTTCAAGATCGTCGTGGACCCGTCGCGCGCCGAAGCCCGCTGACGGCGCGACCGCTCAGCGCTCGTAGGTGCCGACCAGGCGGTCCTTGGCGAGGACGTGGCCCTTGATCGCGGCGCGCAGGTCCGCCGCGGTCGCCTCGCCCGCCGTGACCTGGGGTGGCTCGTCGAGCGCGTAGACGGCGATCCGGTAGTGATGCGGACCGGCGCCCGGCGGCGGGCACGGACCGATGTAGCTGGGCTTGCCCTCGATCACGGCAGGCGGCAGCGTCTCCTCCGGCAGCCGCGGCGGCTTCGGCGGGATGCCCCACGCCACCCAGTGCACGAACGTGCCGATCGGCGAGTCGGGGTCGTCCATCACCAACGCGAGCTGCGACGTCCCCTTCGGCACGTTGCGCCACCGCAGCGGCAACGACGCGTTCGCACCGCTGCACGTGAACCCCTCGGGGATCGGCTTGCCCTCGCCGAACGCGGGGCTCGTCACGGTGAACGGCTTGCGCGCCGCGGATGCGGACACCACGTGCCCGACCACGGCGACGACGGCGACGAGCACGAGCAGCGCGGCGCTCGGACTGCGGCGCGGCATGCGCCGACCGTAGCGGCTACGCCGGTGTCGCCTCTTCGATCAGCCCGTAGCGGCGTCGCACGAATCGGTCGGCGGTGCCGAAGAAGAGTGCATCGACGATGACCCCCAGGACGAAGATGACCATCATCGTGGCGATCAAGCCCGCCGAGTCAGCGAACTGCTGGTTCACGTCGAGCTGCTCGCCGAGGGAGTGCTGCCCCGGGATGAGCACGAGCAGCTCACCCGCGAGGAGGCTCCGCCAGGCGAACGCCCACCCCTGCTTCAGCCCCCCGACGAACGACGGGAGCGCGGCCGGGAGGATCACGTACCGGAACGCACGGATCCCGCGGGCGCCGAGCACCCGCCCCGCACGCAGGTAGAGCGGAGGGATGTTGTCGATCCCGTTGATCAGGCCGTTGGCGATCGACGGCGCGGCTCCGAGCACGACGACGAAGAGGATCGCGCCCTCGGTGAGCTTGAAGAGCAGGATCGCCAGCGGGAACCAGGCGATCGACGGCATGGTCTGGATCCCACTGATCATCGAGCCGATGCCCGCGCGCAGCACCCGGTTGCGGGCGACGAGCGCCCCGATCACGGTGCCGATGACGATCGCGAGCGCGAAGCCCTGGATCGCACGCCACAGGGTCGTCCCTGCTGCGGGGATCAGCGTGTCGAGGTTGTCGAACAGCGTCTCGAGCACGTCGGCGGGGCCCGGGAGCAGGTAGTCGGGCTTCCAGCCGCTCCACACGAGGAGCTGCCAGGCCGCGAAGAAGATCGCGGTCGCCAGCAGCTTCGGCCACGTCGCTGCCCAGAGTCGCCCCGCGCGGCTACGGCGGCGCTCGACGGGCAGCTCGAGTGCGTCGAGTCCGGCGAGCTCGGCGTCGAGCCGGTCAGCCCTGACGTCAGTGCTCGCCATGGCGCGCCACCTCCGCGCGGAGCTGGTCGGTGATGGTCGCGGCCAGGGTCGCGACCTCGGGCGAGTCGATGCGGCGCGGGCGCGCGAGCTCCACCGGGAACTGGGCGATGACACGCCCCGGGCGGCTCGACAGCATCGCGACCCGGTCACCGAGCCGGACGGCCTCACGGACGTTGTGCGTCACGAACAGCACTCCGAGCTCCTGCTCGCGCCACAACCGCTCGACCTCGTCGTGCAGCAGGTCGCGCGTCATCGCGTCGAGCGCTCCGAACGGCTCGTCCATCAAGAGGACGTCCACGCGCTGCGCGAGGGAACGGGCGAGCGCGACGCGCTGGCGCATGCCGCCGGAGAGCTCGTGCGGGCGCTTCGCCGCGAACTCGCCGAGGTTCACGAGGTCGAGCAGGTCGCGGGCCCGCGCTCGTCGTTCGGCTCGTCCGAGGCCGTCGAGCCGGAGCGCGAGCTCGACGTTGCCGCGGGCCGTCAGCCACGGGAACAGCGCGGCCTCCTGGAACATGAGGCTCGTGCGCCCGGCGACCTCGATGGTCCCCGCACTCGGCCGGTCGAGGCCGGCGACGAGGTTCAGCAGGGTGCTCTTCCCGCACCCGGATGCACCGAGGATGCACACGAACTCGCCCGGTTGCACGTCGAGCGAGATCTTGTCGAGCGCGTGCACGGCGTTCGACTGGTCACCGAAGACCTTCGACACCTCGTGCACCCGCACCAGCGCGGGACGGCCGGCCTTGCGAACTGGAGACGAGCCCGGCGTGTCGGCGGCGAGCGGGGGTGCCGTCGCGCCCGTCATGCCGGGATCGGGATCGCCGGCTGACCGAGCTTCTTCAGCACCTTGTTCAACGGATCGAGATCGTAGAGAGCCTTCACGTCGGCCTTCGTCAGCGCCTCCGCCCCCGGCAATCCCAGCGACGCGGCTCGCTTGGCCGACTTCACCAACGACGTGGCGATCGGGTCGTTCGTGAACACGATGTTGTCGAACGACGCGGTCACGAGCTCCGGTGCGATCGCCTTGCCGGTGTCGGAGGTGATGCGGTCGACCACGTCGGCTTCGGCCTTCGAACGGGTCTGCTCGTCGTTGATGAAGCCGACGGCCTTGACGTGACCCTCGAGCAGCTTC
>DATBSK010000037.1:0-46797 GCA_036559825.1 Acidimicrobiia bacterium
CCTGTGTAGTCGCGGTTGATGGCTGTCGGTGTGGTTGCGGTTGATGGTTGACGGGTGATGTCAGTGTGAGCGTGCTCGCTTCTTGCGCACCTCCCCTCTGCTGGTTCGTAGGACGGTCCGGATTCTGGCTCCCTCGCACCAGGCGTGGAGGAGGTCATCTTCGACGTGGACGGTGACGAGCTTGCCGGCGAGGGCAGCGCCGACCGAGAACACTTGATGTGAGACCGAGATGATGCCGTTGCGGGCGACCTTGCGGGTCACCGTCGTGGGCGTGTCGTCGCGTGGTTCCTCGAGATCAACCGCTGGGGCTTCGATGCGCTGCGCGAAGCGTTCGGCGGGAGTCAACAGTCCGATGGCTTGGTGGGGTCGGACCTTGTTGTACTCATCGACCCAGGCGTCCAACGCG
This sequence comes from Acidimicrobiia bacterium, assembly GCA_036559825.1. Lineage (GTDB taxonomy): Bacteria > Actinomycetota > Acidimicrobiia > IMCC26256 > PALSA-555 > DATBSK01. The sequence continues at coordinate 407 of DATBSK010000037.1, forward strand.
GCCTGCGCGTGACCCAGACTCGTGAGCTCGACGCCGGCGAGGAACTCGTCGCGCAGGGTGCGATGGAACCGCTCGATCTTGCCGGTGGTGGTCGGGGCACGAACACCGGTGAGGCGATGGGTGATCCCGTTCTGGCGACAGATCCGATCGAAGAGCACCTCTGAAGGTGTCGAGGAGTGCCGGCCGGTGAACACCTTGCCGTTGTCAGTCAGGACCTCATCAGGCACGCCATGGGTGCGCATCGCGTCGACGAAGACCCCACACACGCCACGGGCAGTCGCCCGCTCGACCAATCCGGCCGCGACACAGAACCGCGAGTAGTCATCGACACCGGTGAGGGCTTTGAGCTCGGTGCCGTCGCGCAACACGATCCCGCCCACCACGTCGAGCTGCCACAGCTCCATCGGGCGGTGCCGCTCCCAGCGCAGCCAGTCCTTGCGTTGCCGGCGACGACCGGTCTCGATCAGCCGCTGACGCACTAACGCCCGATACACCGCCGAGCGCGACGGCGCCGGCGACATTCCACGCCGCGCCAACACTGCTGCCAGCCGCGTCGGTCCCCACCCCGGATGCTGGCGACGCAGCTCGCAGACCTCGGCCTCGATCTCGGCCGGCATCTGATGTGGACACGTCGCTGGTCGATGCGACCGATCCGCCAACCCGCTGATCCCGCCCTGCTCATAGCGGCGGATCCACTCGTGCACGCTCTGACGCGACACCCCGAACCGGGCCGCCACCTCAGTCACCGGCTCGGCGTCGCGAAGCACCGCCATCACCGCCTCATACCTCTGCTCCATGGCACTGCGCGCAACGAGCACCGGCCACCTCCTCGACGTCGACACGCCGAGCCGAGAAGGCGACCAACCCTCTGTCAAGCATCACCCGGAACTCGCGTCCAGCATCAGCCGGAACCGCGTCACCCCTCAACCGAACCCAAACCGTCCGACTTCAGGCGGAACAACACATCAACGCAGTGGGGCCGGCAGGGATCGAACCTGCGACCGAGGGATTATGAGTCCCCTGCTCTGACCACTGAGCTACGGCCCCGGCGCATGGTAGGCATCGGGGTCTGGCAACCTGGCCGTGCCAATCCATCGGCGTGTCGCCGTCGTATCACCGGCGACGCCCCCGTCGACCAACGGAGGTTCCCGTGAGCCGCAGGCCCCTCGTCGCCATCGCGCTGACCGCCACCCTTGCGGTGAGCGGGAGCCTCCTGACGGACGCCGCCGCGTTCGGAGCCGGATCGGCACGCCGTCACGCCGGCGCGGCGGCCAAGAGCGACAAGGACAAGAAAAAGAAGAAGGTCTTCACGATCCAGGTGAAGAAGACGCCGCTCGGCAAGATCCTCGTCACCACGAAGGGCTTCACGCTCTACGCGTTCGAGCCCGACGGCACCGACACCGTGTCACCGAAGTGCATCAACGAGTGCGCGGTCGTCTGGCCCGCGTACCCCTCGAAGCGGAAGCCGACCGTGGGGCCGGGACTCAAGCCGAAGCTCGTCGGGATCGGTGGGGGCGGTCAGGTCGTCTACAACGACCACCTGCTGTACCGCTTCAGCGGTGACAGCGCTGCCGGTCAGACGAACGGCCAGGGGGTCGGGAACATCTGGCACGTGGTCGGCGCGGACGGTGAGCCGATCGTCGAGGCAACGACGACTCCGAGCACCTAGGAGGCCGTCAGGCCTCCTCGAGGTAGTCACGGAGCCGCTGCGACCGCGTCGGGTGGCGGAGCTTCGCCAGCGTCTTCGACTCGATCTGGCGGATCCGCTCGCGGGTGACGCCGAACTCGCGGCCCACCTCTTCGAGCGTGCGGACCTGACCGTCGTCGAGCCCGAAGCGAAGGCGCATCACCTGCTGCTCACGGGGGGTGAGCTCGAGCAGGGCGCGCTCGATCTCGTCCTTGAGTCGCTCGCGTTCGGCCGCGAAGTCGGGTGACACCGCGCTCTCGTCGGGGACGAAGTCGCCGAGCGAGCTGTCGTCCTCCTCTCCGACCGGCGTCTCGAGCGAGAGAGGCTCGAGTGCGATGCGTTGGATCTCACGCACCTTGTCGGGCGTCAGGTCGACCTTGCGCGCGATCTCCTCGACGGTCGGCTCGCGCCCGAGCTCCTGGAGCATCGACCGCTGCACCCGGAGAACCTTGTTCATCGTCTCGACCATGTGCACGGGGATGCGGATCGTGCGCGCCTGGTCGGCGATGGCACGCGTGATGGCCTGGCGGATCCACCACGTCGCGTACGTGGAGAACTTGAAGCCCTTCGTGTGGTCGAACTTTTCAACCGCGCGGATTAGGCCGAGGTTGCCCTCCTGCACGAGGTCGAGCAGCGCCATGCCGCGCCCGACGTAGCGCTTCGCGATCGACACGACGAGGCGGAGGTTCGCGTTCGTGAGCTGCTGCTTGGCGAGCTCGCCGTCGACGAGCGAACGGAGGTCGACCGCGCGCGTGTAGGTATCGGAGGAGGAGTCGAGGCGCGAGGCGATGTCGTCGGCGACCACGATGACGAGCTGGAAGTTCTCGTCGGTCTTCGTCGCGTTGCGTGCGAGGCTCCCCGGCACCGACACGACCGGCATGGGCAGCAGCTTCGTGAGCTCCGCTTCGAGCAGCGTCGAGACTTGCTCGAGCTCGTGCCGGCCTTCGTCGTCGACACCACCGCTGACGCGCAGGAGACGGGCGATCTCGAGCGCCCGCTGCAGCGCGCTCCGGGTCGACTGCCGCTTCGCGAACTCGCCGTCCTCGATCGGCTCCGGGAACTCACCGTCGTCGTGCGTCCCGGTGGCGGCGAAGGCGTGGGCGCCGGCCTCGATGCGGCGCGCCAGCTGCTTCTCCTCGTCGGCCGTGAGCAGCCGGACCTTGCCGATCTCCTTGAGGTACATGCGCACGGGGTCGAAGCTCCCGCCCTCGCCCCGGTCGCGGCCGGCCTCGAGCGCGTCGTCGAGCCGCTCGGCGGCCGAGCGGCGCGCCCGCGAAAGGCGTGGCTCGGGGCGCAGCACCTCCTCGCGCTGCAGCTCCTCGGCCACCTCGTCGATCCACTCGATGCCACGGGCGCGCAGCAGCTCCTGGATCGCCACGAGCTGCGCGGTCTCCGGTTCGAGGTCCGGGAACGCGGCGAACACATCCGCGGACGTGACGACGCCGCTCTCGGCTTTGGCAACGAGAGCATCGAGCTGCGCCTCGCGCACAACGTCTCCGCTCGCGAGGCCTCGGTCGGTCACGCCTGTTGCTCCACTCGTTTCTCCGCCCATTCGGAGACGGGCTGCTCCGGTGCCGGTTGGGCTTCGTGGACGATCCACCCTACCAACTGCTCGGCCGCAGCTTGCGCGCGCATCCAGTCGCCGACTTCGCGAGCGTGCGCGAGCACGTCGAGCTCGGCCTTCACCGTCGTGGCCCGATCGTCGTCGTCGCGCAACAGGCGCATGAGGAGTCGCTTCGCAACCGGCTCGACGGTGTGTGCGATGAGACGCGCTCCGAGCGTCTCGGGCTCATCGCCCTCGTCGGGCTCCTCGACGGCGAGACGCTCGAGCACGTGGCGCGTCTCGCCCTCTGACGCGTCGATCGCGTCGTGCAGGTCGCTGTGGTCGAGGAGCAGCTGGTACACCGCACGCGTCGTGGGATCCATGAACAGCGCGATGTCGAGCCATCCCTCGACGAGCGCGGGATCGTGGATCGCCCAGCGGAGCACGTCGAGCTCCCGCCGCTCGGCGCCGCTCGGCACCGCCGGTGTGGGTGTGCCGTCCTCGGGCGGTTCGTTGCGAACCGTCCGGGCCCGAGCGCGGCCTTCTCCACTGATCGCGCGCGCGATCTGCGCCCGCACGCCGTCGACGGCGAGGGCGAGACGCTCGGCGAGCTGCACCGCGTACTGGTCGCGGACGAGCTCGCTCGGGTGCTCCGCGACCATCGCGCTCGCGGCCTCGGCGGCACGCGCCCGCCCTTCGATCGTCGAGAGGTCTGCGCCCGCGAGACGGCGATCGACCCGGAACTGCAGGAACGGCTCGGCACGCTCGATCGAGCTGGGCAGCCGTTCCCGGTCGTCGAGCCAGAGGTCGCCGGGGTCCTTGCCCGGGGGCAGGTCGGCGACCCGCACCTCGAGCTCGAGCTCCTGCTCCCAGCGGTACCAGCGCTCGGCGGCGCCCTGCCCCGCGCTGTCGGCGTCGTAGGCGAGCACGACGCGGCGCGCGAGGTTCTTCAGCATCTTGACGTGGTCATCGGCGAGAGCGGTCCCGCACGTCGCGACCGCGATCGCGCAGCCTGCGAGCGCGTACGCCATGACGTCCGTGTAGCCCTCGCAGATCACGACCTCGTCGTGTGCCACGATCTCCGTCCTCGCCCAGTTGAGTCCGTACAGCAGACGGCTCTTCTGGTAGATCGGCGTCTCCGGCGAGTTCTTGTACTTCGGTCCGTCGGCACCGAGTGTCCGTCCGCCGAAGCCGACCGGCTCGCCCTTCGCGTCGTAGATCGGAAAGAGCAGGCGGGCCCTGAACTGGTCTTGCAGCTTGTTGACCCGGTTCACGAACGCCAGCCCCGACTCCGTGAGGTCGTCCCGCGAGAACTTGGCCCGCTGGAGGTGCCGGCTCAGCGCATCCCAGTCGTCGGGCGCCCAGCCGAGCACGAACCGCCGGGCGGCGTCACCGTCGAACCCGCGCCCGCGCAGGTACTTGCGCGCGCCGCCCCCGCCGGGCGAATCGAGCAGGGCCCGGTGGTAGAAGTCGACCGCGGCACCGACGGCCTCGACGAGGCGCGCACGCCGTGAACGATCGCGGCTGGCGGCGCGGTCGTCGTAGCGGAGCTGGATGTTGGCGCGCTGCGCGAGCCGTTCGACCGCATCGACGAAGTCGATGTGCTCGATCTCGCGCAGGAACGTGATCGGGTCGCCGCCCTTGTCGCAACCGAAACATTTCCATAAATTCAGTTCGGGATTGATGGAGAAGGACGGCGTCTTCTCCTGGTGGAACGGGCACAGCGCCATGAAGCGCCGGCCGACGCGCTTCACCGCGGTGTACTCCCCGACGAGCGCCGCGAGGTCCGTCTGGTCCCTGACCCGAGCGACGTCCTCGTCGAGGATTCCCATCGCGGGCGAGGTTACGACCTGGCAGTCACCCCTCAGACGCCTCTCGGTAGGTCGTCCGGCCGCCAGCCGAGGAGCTCGACGCCGAGCGCGAGCGCGAAGCGGTCGGTCATGCCGCTCACGTACTTGACGGCGAGGGCCGCGGCCTTCGCGGACCCGGCGTCGACGTCGGCCCCGACACCGGGGAGGCGGCGGGGTGCATCAGCGAAGTGCTCGACGAGCCCGCGCAGGAGGCGGATGACGCGCTCGGCCTGACGGAGTGATGCCGGCCGGAGGTAGATGCGCTCGAAGTTGAAGTCGCGGAAGGCCCGGAGCGCCGTCGCGGCGGGGTCGGTCATCCCGACGTGGCCCGTTCGGCCGATGGCCGCGAGCACCGCGTGCGCGAAGCCGCCGATCTGCTCGGACCGGCGGGTGCCGACGGTGTCGGCGACGATCGCGGGCAGGTCCGCGGGCTCGAGGATGCCGGCGCGAACGGCGTCCTCGAAGTCGTGGCAGACGTATGCGATGCGGTCGGCCCAGGCGACGACCTCACCTTCGGGCGTGGCGGGCGGCGGGCGCCGCCAGGAGTGGTTCCGCACGCCGTCGAGCGTCTCCACGCAGAGGTTGAGCTCGGCGAGCGTGACGTCCGCGCCGTAGACCGCGTGGTCGTAGCCGGTGCCGGGAACGTAGGGGGTGAACGCCTCCTCGGACGCGTGGCCGCCGGGGCCGTGACCGCAGTCGTGCGCGAGCGCGATCGCCTCGGTGAGCGGCACGCAGAGACCGGCGCCGCGCGCGATGCCGACGGCGACCTGGGCCACCTCGACGGCGTGCGTGAGCCGTGTGCGCAGGTGGTCGTCCTCGGGCGCGACGAAGACCTGGCATTTGCCCGCGAGGCGTCGCCACGGGCGGGAGTGCTTCACCCGGTCGAGGTCGCGCTCGAAGCAGAGCCGGAAGGGGTCGGGCTCCTCGGGACGGAGCCGCGTGCCGGCGCCGGACGGGCGCGTCGCACCGGGCGCGAGCGACACGTCGAGCTCGGCCTCCCGCTGCTCACGGGTCCGGAGCCGCCCGCCGACGTACGCGTTCGCGCCCCGATGCGCCCGGTGCACCGCGGGCGCAGCGAGGGCATCGGTGACGCTCGGATCGACGGAGACGGCCATGCTCCGAGGGTACCGACGGGGTGTGACACCGCCGAATCCCTTGCCCCGTCAAGATGCGTCTCTGGACCCTCGCCATGACGGTGAGGGGCGCATCACGCGCGGGAGTGAGCGTCAGGCCGTCGAGCCGGGCCCGGCTTCACCCAGCGCGGCGTGCGCCGCGGCGAGCCGCGCGATCGGCACCCGGTACGGAGAGCACGACACGTAGTCGAGCCCGACCTCGTGGCAGAACGCCACCGACGCAGGGTCACCCCCGTGCTCGCCGCAGATCCCGATCTTCAGGTTCGGACGCGTCGCGCGCCCCCGCTCGACCGCGGTGCGTACGAGAAGGCCCACGCCGTCGCGGTCGAGGGTCTCGAACGGGTTCGCGTCCAGCAGCTTGAGCTCGAGGTAGCGCGGCAGGAAGCGCCCTTCGATGTCGTCGCGCGAGAACCCGAACGTCATCTGTGTCAGGTCGTTGGTGCCGAAGGAGAAGAACTCGGCATCCCGGGCGATCTGCTCCGCGACGAGTGCGGCGCGCGGCGTCTCGATCATCGTCCCGACGAGGTAAGCAGGCATGCCCACGCCCTGTGCCTCGGACGCGAGCTCCTCGCCGACCTCGCGCACCCAGTCGACGGCCAGGTGGAGCTCGGGCTCCGACACCGTGAGCGGGATCATGATCTCCATCACCGGGTGACCACCGGCCACCGTCCGCTCGATCGCGGCCTCGAGCAGCGCACGGACCTGCGTGCGGTACAGCTCGGGCTTCAGCACGCCGAGCCGGACACCGCGGGTCCCGAGCATTGGGTTCGACTCGCGCAACTTCTCGGCGGCGTGGAGCAGCGCCTCGCCCTCGTCGTCGAGCTCGCCCTTGGCCTGCCGCACGAGCAGCTCCTCGATGTCGGGGAGGAACTCGTGCAACGGCGGGTCGAGCAGCCGGACGGTCACGGGCAGGCCGTCCATCGCCTCGAGGATGCCGACGAAGTCGGCGCGCTGGAGCTGCTCGAGCTCCCGCAGCACCTCGAGCTCGTCGGCCTCGTCGCGAGCGAGGATGAACCGCTGCACGAGGTGCAGCCGGTCGCCGAGGAACATGTGCTCGGTCCGGCAGAGGCCGATGCCCTCGGCGCCGAAGCGGCGCGCCACCTGCGCGTCGTGCGGCAGGTCCGCGTTGGTGCGCACGCGCAGCCGGCGGAACTCGTCGGCCCACGACAGGATCACCTCGAAGGGCCCGGTCGGCTCCGGCGTGATCACCGGCACTGCGCCGAGGACGATCTCGCCGGTGGTGCCGTTGATCGAGATGACGTCGCCCTCGTGCACGACGGTGCCGTCGACGGTGAACTGCTTCGCGCCGACGTCGATGTGCAGCGCGGACGCGCCGCAGACGGCGGGCGTCCCCATGCCCCGTGCGACGACGGCGGCATGGCTCACGAGCCCGCCCCGTGAGGTGAGGATGCCCTCCGCGGCGATCATCCCGTGGAGGTCGTCCGGTGATGTCTCGGGGCGGACGAGGATGACGCGCTCGCCTTCGCCGACGCGCGCCTCTGCGTCGTCGGCAGTGAAGGCGACCTTGCCCACCGCCGCGCCGGGTGACGCGTTCAGTCCCTTCGCGATCGCGTCGTACTGCGCCTTCGGGTCGAACTGGGGGTGCAAGAGCTGGTCGAGCTGCTCGGGCTGCACGCGCAGGACCGCCTCGCGCTTGTCGATCATCCCCTCTTCCTGCATCTCCACCGCCATGCGCAGCGCGGCGGCAGCCGCCCGCTTGCCCACACGCGTCTGCAGGAGGAAGAGGCGACCCTGCTCGATCGTGAACTCGATGTCGCACATGTCGGTGTAGTGCTGCTCGAGCGTCTGCATGACGCCGAGGAGCTGCGCGTGGCACTCGGGGAAGGTGTTCGCCATCGCGTCGAGTGGCTCGGTGACCCGGATCCCCGCCACGACGTCCTCACCCTGCGCGTTGCGCAGGAAGTCGCCATAGGGTCGCTTCTCGCCGGTCGCCGGGTCGCGCGTGAAGGCGACGCCCGTCCCGGAGTCGTCGCCCTTGTTGCCGAAGACCATGGTCTGGACGTTGACCGCCGTGCCCAGGTCGTCGGGGATCTTCTCCATCTTCCGGTACACGCGCGCGCGCTCGCCGTTCCACGACTTGAACACGGCCTCGATGGCGTAGCGGAGCTGCTCCTGGGGATCCTGCGGGAACTTGACGCCGGCCTCGGCCTTCACGATCCCCTTGAACGTGTCCACGAGCTCGTGCAGCGCCGGCGCGTCGAGCTCGGGATCGGTCTCGACCCCGGCTTCCTTGCGCCGCTCGCCGAGCGCCTCCTCGAAGCGCTCACCGTCGATGCCGAGCACGATCTTGCCGAACATCTGCACGAAGCGCCGGTACGAGTCGTAGGCGAAGCGCTCGTTGTCGGTCTGCTTCGCGAGGCCGCCGACCGACACGTCGTTCAGGCCGAGGTTGAGGACGGTGTCCATCATCCCGGGCATCGAGAACGGCGCGCCCGACCGCACCGACACGAGGAGCGGATCGACGTCGTCGCCGAGGCGCTTGCCCATCTTCTCCTCGAGCGTCGCGAGCGCGACGGCGACCTCGTCGAGCAGGCCGCCGGGCATGCCGACCGTCATGTAGGCCTTGCACGCGTCGGTCGTGATCGTGAAGCCGGGAGGGACCGGGAGGCCGAGCTTGGTCATCTCGGCGAGGTTCGCTCCCTTGCCACCGAGCAGGAACTTCTGCTCCTTGGAGCCCTCTTCGAACGCGTAGACGTACTTCATGCTCGAACGAGCCTACCGAGCCCTCAGCCGTCGACGACGATCGTGTGCGCGAGTCGGTCGTGCAGCCCCTGATAGTTCGCGTTGCGCGGCCACGTGAGCACGCCGAAGAGCACCGCGACGTAGCCGAGCGGGCCGAGGATCGGGGCGAAGAGGAGCGCGACCATCACCGGGACGCCGTAGTGGAGCGCGGCACCGCGCAGGGTGACCGGAGCGCCGGTGTCGTACACGAGCCGGATCTGCAGCAGCTTCTTGCCGAGCGTCCGCCCCGACCGGACGCTGGAGGGCACCAGGTAGAGCAGCGCCAGCGCGATCGTGATCAGCGAGACGCCGAGCTGGCCCGGGAGGATGTCGTTGCGCAGGTCGGACTGGACGTCCTCGACCTTGCCCTTCTTGTGGTCGATCTGCTTCTCGAGCTGCTTCTTCGTCGAGTCCGCGCTGAGCGGGGTGCCGTAGACCGTCTTGCCCTTGACGGTCTCGAATCGTGAGCACTCTGCGTTCGCCCGGTCGATGCTCCGCGTTGCCGCCTTCGCGCCCAGATCGTCGTTGGCCGTGTCGAGGCGGTCGATGCACTCGGTGACGTGGTCGAGCTGCGCGGTCTCCTTCGGGTACGCCTCGTCGATGAGCACGCTGCCGAGCGTCGTCTGGAGCACGACGATCAACGCGAGCGCGACTCCGTCGACGAGCAGCGCGAGCAGGCGCGCGCGTGGCGGCGGCGCGTGGAACCCCGGCGGCCAGGTCGCAGGCGTGGGCGGGTGCTCGGTGGAGAACAGCCCGGGCGGGCGGTTGGCCATCGCCTTGGCCCGCGCCTCGGCGCGCGCCTCGCGTGGCGTCAGCTCGCGCCCCCGCCGCGCCACCGCCGTCGTGGCCGCCTGGTCGCCGTCGCCGTCGTCCTCGTCGTCGTCGTCGAGGTCGTCGTCGCGGTGCGGCTGGGCCTCGACGCCGATGGTCTCGTCGTAGCGGGTTCGCTGCACCGGATCGGACAGGATCTGCCACGCGGCGCGGACGCTCGCCTCCTCGGCACGCGCCGCCGCGATGACGGCGGCGTCGGGCTTCTTGGCGGTCTCGGCGTTCGTCACCTGCGACTGTGCGGTCGTCAGCTCGCGGCGGTAGGCATCGCGGATCTCCTCCTTCGACGCCCCCGTATCCACGTCGAGGACCTCGTAGTGCGTCAGCTCGTCGTCGCTCACCTGTTCCGCTCCTGGAGGCAGCCGAGGAGGTCGTCGATCGCGACCCGCTCCTGCGCCATCGAATCACGGTCCCGCACGGTGACCGCGTGGTCGTCGAGGGTGTCGAAGTCGATCGTCACGCACCACGGCGTGCCGACCTCGTCCTGACGACGGTACCTCCGCCCGATCGAGCCGGCACTGTCGACATCGATCATGAAGTGCGGACGCAGCTGCGCCGCGACCTCGTCGGCGACGGGCACGAGTCTCTCGTTGCGCGAGAGCGGCAGCACCGCGATCGTGACGGGCGCCAGGCGCGGATCGAGGCGGAGCACGGTGCGCTTCTCGGTGCCACCCTTGTCGTTCGGGACCTCCTCCTCGTCGTAGGCGGCGAGGAGGAAGGCGAGCATCGCCCGGTCGGCGCCGAGGGCGGGCTCGACGACGTAGGGCACGTAGCGGCGATCCTGATCCTGGTCGTAGTAGGAGAGGTCCTCGCCCGAGAGCTTCGCGTGCTGCGTGAGGTCGAAGTCGGTGCGGTTGGCGATGCCCTCGAGCTCGCCCCAGCCCCACGGGTAGTCGAACTCGACGTCCGAGGTCGCGGCCGAGTAGTGCGAGAGCTCGTCGGGGTCGTGCGGCCGGAGCCGCAAGCGCGACTCGGGGATGCCGAGATCGACGAACCAGCGCAGCCGCTCCTGGCACCAGTACTCGTACCAGCGCGGCGCGTCCTCGGGAGGAACGAAGTACTCCATCTCCATCTGCTCGAACTCGCGCGTGCGGAAGATGAAGTTGCCGGGGGTGATCTCGTTGCGGAACGACTTGCCGATCTGCGCGATGCCGAAGGGCGGCTTCTTGCGCGTCGTCGTCTGGACGCTCACGAAGTTCACGAAGATCCCCTGGGCCGTCTCGGGCCGCAGGTACGCGACGGACGCGTCGTCCTCGACGGGGCCGACGTAGGTCTTGAACATGAGGTTGAAGTTGCGCGCCTCCGTGAACGAGCTCTTGGCGCCACAGCTCGGGCACGCGCCCGAGGCCGGCAGATGGTCGGCCCGGAAGCGCTCCTTGCAGTTGCGGCAGTCGACGAGCGGGTCCGTGAAGGTGCTCAGGTGCCCACTCGCCTCCCAGACCTTGGGCGACATGAGGATCGCGGCGTCGATGCCGACGATGTCGTCGCGCAGCTGCACCATCGAGCGCCACCAGGCGTCCTTGACGTTGCGCTTCATGAGCACGCCGAGCGGGCCGTAGTCCCAGGTCGACCGGAAGCCCCCGTAGATCTCGCTCGACGGGAACACGAAGCCGCGTCGCTTGCACAGGTTGACGACGCGCTCCATCAGGTCGGGCTTGCCCATAGAAACGTTTGATCGTACTCGGGCCGGTCCTCGCTCCCTCGAGCGAAGGCCGACCGATGGAGCCTGCTAGAGGAGCGCGGCGCTGCGGAGGCGTCGTTCGGAGTGATGCTCCAGTGCCGCGACGGCGAGGCGCTCGACCTCGCGCATCACGTCGTCACGGGGTGGGGCGTCGAGCACGCCACGCAGACGGCCTCCGACGACGCGCGCGACGACGGCCAGCGTCTCGGGACGGACGCGCCGACCGCCGAAGTCGGCGCACCCGGCGCAGACGACACCACCGTCCCCGAGATCGAACGTCGCGAAGGGGCCGGTGTCTGCAGGTGCGTCGCCGCACCGCACGCAGGTGTCGAGCACGGGGTGGAACCCCTCGAGGGAGAGGAGCTTCCAGAAGAACGCGGCGCTCACGAGCGGTGACGGCTCCTGCGCGAGCGTCTGCAAGGCGCTGGTGAGCATCCGGTAGAGCGCGGGGTTCGGCTCTCGCTCGAGCGCGACCTGGTCGACGGCTTCGAGCATCGACACGGCATGGGTGAGCGACCTGTAGTGCTCCCGGAGCGCGCGGTGCGTGTCGATCGTCTCGACCTGGGTGACCACGTCGAGCTCCCGCCCGCGGTAGCACTGGAGCGCCACGTGACTCGCCGGCTCCAGCCGGGCGCCGAAGCGGCTGCCGGGCTTGCGCACACCCTTGGCGACGGCACGGATCCGGCCGTTCGCGCGGGTGAACAGGGTGACGATGCGGTCGGTCTCCCCGAGCTTGACGGTGCGGACCACCACCCCCTGATCCCGGTAGAGCCCGCGCTGCACGACACGAGTGTAACTACACGCTTGTGTTGCGTCCTCCTCACTCGGAGTCGATGGCCCCGAACCGCCGGGAGCGACCCTGGTACTCGCGGACCGCGGCGAAGAGATCGCCCCTCCGGAAGTCGGGCCAGAGGACGTCCGTGAAGACCAGCTCGCTGTAGGCCGCCTCCCAGAGCAGGAAGTTCGAGATCCGGAACTCCCCGGACGTCCGCACCAGCACATCGGGATCGGGCATGTCCGACGAGTAGAGGTGCCGGCGGATGATGCGCTCGTCGACCTTGCGGGGGTCGAGCTTCCGGGCGCGCGCCTCCTCCGCGATCTCGCGCGTCGCGTCCACGAGCTCTGCCCGGCCCCCGTAGTTGAAGGCGAACGTGAGGGTCATACGCCGGTTCCGCTGCGTGAGCGCCTCCGTCTCCTCGATGTGACGCAACACCCGCCTCGGCACGCGGCCGCCGCGGCGGCCGATGAACCGCACCCGGACTCCCCGCTCGTCGAGATCGTCGCGGCGCCGCAGCAGCAGCGACTCGTTGAACGCCATGAGGAAGCGCACCTCGTCGAGCGGCCGGCGCCAGTTCTCGGTGGAGAAGGCATAGACCGTCATCCACTGGAGTCCGATCTCGAGCGCACCTTCGACGGTGTCGAAGAGCGCCTCCTCGCCGGCCGCGTGCCCGTCGGTGCGCTTGAGCCCGCGGCGCCGGGCCCACCGGCCGTTGCCGTCCATGACGATCGCCACGTGTCGCGGCACGCGCGCCAGGTCGATCCCCTCCACCACCAGCGGGAGGCTACCGACTTGCTTCGATACCATCCGCCGTCGTGGCGGGAGCCTCGACGCGATGGATCGCGGTCGTGAACCCGGTCGCAGGGCGGGGTCGAACACGACGTCTGCTCCCCGACCTGCGCGCGGCGCTCGCTCGACACGGCGTCGAGGCGCACGTCGCGACCGACGTCGCGGATGCGGTCGCGGTCGCGCGCAGAGCGTTCGCCGCGGGAGCCGGGGTCGTCGCGTGCGGCGGCGACGGCACGGTCGCGCTGCTCGCCGGCGTCGCGGCCGAGTGCGACGGGACGATCGCCATCGTGCCGACAGGGGCGGGCAACGACTTCGCCCGCCACCTCGGCATCGAGCGCCGTCAGCCGCTCGGCGCCGTCGACCTGCTCGACACCGGGACGATCATCGCGGCGGACCTCGCGCGCGCCTCGACGGCCGACGGTGGCACCGCGTGGTGCACGACGGTCGCGAACACCGGATTCGATGCCGACGCGAACCGCTGGGCGAACGGCGTGCGCCTGCTCTCCGGCACTGCGCTCTACGTCGGCGCGGTCCTGCGCACCGTCATGGTCTACCGCCCGCAACCGATGATCGTGCGCGTCGACGAGCACGAGTGGCGTGGCCTGGCCTGGCTCGTCGCCGTCGGGAACACCCGTTGTTACGGCGGCGGGATGATGATCGCGCCCGGTGCCGAGATCGACGACGGCCTCGTCGACGTGTGCGTGATCGGCGCGACACCCGTCACCCGGTTCGTGACGCGCTTCCCCTCGGTCTTCCGCGGCACGCACGTCGACGTCGACGACGTGACGATGTTCCGCGGCAAGCAGGTCGAGCTGTGTGGTGCAGGCGCCACGGTCCCGCTCGAGCTCTGGGCGAGCGGTGAGCGGGTCGGCCGGCTGCCGGGTGCGGTGGAAGTCGTGCCGGGAGCGCTGCGCGTCGTCGCGCCACCCGGCACGCCGGTCACCCGACCGTGATCGTCGCCTGCATCCCGGCAGCGCGGTGGCCGGGGATCGTGCAGAAGATGACGTAGCTCTTGCCCTTCTGCAGCTCGACCTTTCCGGAATCGTCCGGGGGTACCTTCAGGATGAAGCCGGCGAACTTCGGGTCCTCGAAGACGAGGGTGTGCGTACCGCCCTTGTCGTTGTACTTGATCTGGTTGATCCCGGCCTGTGTCGTGAACTCCTTGGCCTGGAACTTCAGCGACGGGAGCGCGTCGACCTCGACGGTCGCGACCGGCTTGCCCTTCGGCTGCTGATAGCCACCGCCGCCCGCGGCCCCTTTCTCCTCGCTGGGCCCGAGCGTGACGATGCCTGCCGAGACGATCAGGGCGAGGACGAACGCGACGATCAGCAGCTTCGACGACGTGCGCATCCGCGGCATCGCCGACATCGCCGCGGCGCCGCCCATGATCGACACCGTGACGATGATCACGATCACGAGCGACCCGGTCTTGCCGCCGGCGAGGAAGACACGCGAGAGGTTCAGCGTCCAGAGGAGGACGCCGAGAGCCGCGAGGATCGGGAGCGCGATCGGCAGGATCAGCCGGGTGAGGAGCGCCTCCCGCTCCGGGTCGGGCGCCGCCTCGATCGCGAGCGGCTCGCGCACCTCGGGTGGCGCGTCGGGCACGTCCGTCTCGGTCGTGGTCATGAGCTCATCCCGAGAGCCCCATGCGCGCCAGCTCCTGATCGAGCTCGCGCTGGACGCGCGGCCGCTGCTTGCGCTCCTCGTCCGCCGCCCATCGGAAGAACAATACGGCGATGAGTGCCCACAACAGCATCCCGGCACCGATCTTCATGATCAGTCCCGCCATCTGCTGGTCCTCGAGCGTCGACAGACCCCAGAGGTGCGGCAGGCCGACGTAGAACTTGTAGAGCGGCGCGTGCCCGAACGTCAGGAACGACGCGGGCACCGTCGGCACCACCGACTGCAGGAACAGGTAGACCGCGCGCACCGGCACGGCGAGCCGCGGGATCTCCGGCAACGGTGAGAGGACCGGCATCCACACGATGAGCGAGGAGAGGAACAGCAGCGCGTGCAACCCGAAGTGCACCGCGCCCGACTCGAGGCTCTCGTTGACGAGCCACGGCCAGTGCGTGAGCACGAGCACGACGTTGAACACGATGAGCGCGGGAAGGAACCGCGACAGCTGCCGGACCGCCCGGAACGCGAGGCTCGGTGGTCGCAGCACCCACCGCGCGAGCCACGCCGGCGTCCCGAGCAGCAGCAGCGGCGCCGCCACCATGGCGAAGAGCAGGTGCTGCACCATGTGCACGCTGTAGTTCATGCGCTCGGCGACCACGTGCACCGGCCAGTCGGCGGCGAGCCAGGTCGTGAGCACGCCGAGCACCCAGCACGTGACCTGGAGGCGCGTGGCCGCGGGCTTCCCGGGCGATGCGAAACGAGGCCCGAGCCGGACGATCGCGATCCCGTAGCCCGCCGCGAGACTTGCGATCAGGAGCCAGACGTCGGGTTGCGGCTCCCAGCCCGGGACGTGGACCGCGGTGATCGCCATCGCCGGTCTAGTTGAACACCGACAGCGACGCGAGGACGATCGCGTAGAGCGTGCATGCCGCGAGCACACCCAGCACGAAGAAGCGGCGGAAGATCGGCCGGTCGGTCTGCAGGTGCATGTAGTACGCCGCGACGGTCGAGAACTTGATGATCGCCATGATGAGCAGGAGGGTGACGATCAGGCCGTCGGGGATGTCGCCCTCCGTGTAGGAGACCGCGACCTCGAGCGCGGTCACCGTGACGAGGATCACTGCGATCACGACGTACTTGAACGGTGACGGGTGCGGACGCAGCTCGCCGGGGAGCAGGCCGGGCGCGGGCTCCAGCGCGTGCCCGAACTCGCCCCGCGTCACGTCGCCGAGCTCCTCCTCGACCCGCTCCACGGTGCCCTCGGCCACGACCTCTCCCCTATCTCCCCGGCTGCGGGACGAGGTAGATGACGGTGAAGATCACGATCCACACCACGTCGACGAAGTGCCAGTAGAGGCCGGCGACCTCGACCCGTTCCGCCTGCGCCGTCGGCAGCCGCTTCTGCATCGAGAGGCCCCAGAGCGACAGCAGCCAGACGATGCCGATCGTGACGTGCGCGCCGTGGAAGCCCGTGAGGATGAAGAAGCTCGAGCCGAACAGGCTCGTGTCGACGTGGAGACCCTCGCGGCTGAACTCGGTGAACTCGAAGATCTGCCCCGCGATGAACGTCGCGCCGAGGAGGGCGGTCGACAGGACCCAGATCTTGAAGCGGCGGTGGTCACCGCGCGGGATCGCCGCGAGCGCGAGCACCATCGTGAGCGAGCTCATGAGGAGGATGAACGACGTCGCCGATGTGAACGGGATGTCGAAGATCTCCTTCGGGCTCGGCCCGGCCTGGTCGGCGCGGCCGCGGTAGAGCAGGTACGCGGCGATGAACGCCCCGAAGAAGAGGCAGTCGGACGAGAGGAACAGCCACATCGCGAGCTTGGTGTTCGTGACGCCGGTCGCGGTGGCGTGCGGATCGTGGCCGTGGCCACCCGCGGTCGCGGGCGGGCCGCCCACCTCGGTGGTCTGCTCGATCGTCGCCATGCCTAGGACGCCTCGTCGGTCGCGGGCTCGATGCCCCAGGCATACACGCCGAAGCCGAGCACGAGGACACCGATGAACAGCGGGATCCAGCTCATGAAGACCGCGGCATAGCCCAGCGGGAGGAGCCCGGCGGCCGCGACGAGGGGGTAGATCGACGGCGACGGCATGTGGATGCCGTGCCCGTCGTGTGACGCGCTGGCCGCCGCGTAGGCGCCACCGCTCGGCAGCGGCACGAGCCGGCCCTCGTCGTCCTCGGTGTACTTGCGGTGCCACCAGTCGTCGCGGCTCTCGACCTCGGGCACCTCGGCGAAGTTGTACTCGGGCGGCGGCGACGTGGTCGACCACTCGAGCGTGCGGCCGTCCCACGGGTCGTTACCTGCGACCGCGCCCCGCTTCAGGCCGAGCGACACGATCACGTTCACGAGGAACAGCAGCGTCGAGAAGGCGATGATGAAGGCACCGACGGTCACGAGCTGGTTGACACCCTCCCACCCGAGACCGGAGTCGTACCGGTAGGTGCGCCTCGGCATGCCCCACAGGCCGAGCATGTGCATCGGGAAGAACGTGAGGTTGAACCCGATCAGCATCGTCCAGAAGTTCCACTTCCCGAGCCGCTCGTTCAGCATGCGGCCGAACACCTTCGGCAGCCAGTAGTAGAGGCCGCCGAACACCGCGAGCATCAGGCCACCGAACAGCACGTAGTGGAAGTGCGCGACGACGAAGTACGTGTCGGTCTGCTGGGTGTCTGCGGGGACGATCGAGTGCAGCACACCCGAGAGCCCACCGATCGTGAACATCGCGATGAAGCCCAGCGAGAAGAGCATCGACGTCGTGAGATGGACCGAGCCCTTCCACACCGTCCCGAGCCAGTTGAAGATCTTCACCCCCGTCGGGATGGCGATGAGCATCGTCGAGAGCCCGAACGCGGAGATCGCCACCGGCCCGAGACCGGTCGCGAACATGTGGTGCGCCCACACGCCCCAGCCGAGGAAGCCGATCGCGATCCCCGAGAACACGACCACCGCGAAGCCGAACAGCGGCTTGCGCGAGAACACGGGAAGCGTCTCGGACACGATGCCCATTCCGGGCAGGATCAGGATGTACACCTCGGGATGCCCGAACAACCAGAAGAGGTGCTGGTAGAGGAGAGGATCACCGCCGAAGTTCGGTTGGAAGAACGTCGCCCCGAAGTTGCGGTCCGTGTACACCATGATGAGGGCGACGGTGATGATCGGCATCGCGAAGAGCGTCAGGAACGCGACGACGAGCATCATCCAGACGAAGACCGGCATCCGCATCAACGTCATGCCCGGTGCCCGCAGGTTCAGGATCGTGACGACGAAGTTGATGGCCGACGTCGTCGACCCGATGCCGAGCATGATCAGCCCGACGGTCCAGAAGTCGGGGCCGCGCCCGGGCAGGAAGCCCGAGGTGATCGGCGTGCTCGTGAGCGGCGTGTAGCCGAACCACCCGCCGTTGGGCACGCCGTTCACGAACGGCAGGAAGCTCGAGTAGAGGAACGTCGCGCCCGCGACGATCACCCAGAAGCCGAACGCGTTGAGCCGCGGGAACGCGACGTCGCGCGCACCGATCATGAGCGGCACGAAGTAGTTGGCGATCCCGACCGCCATCGGCATGCCGACGAGGAACACCATCGTCGTGCCGTGCATCGTGAACAGCTCGTTGTACTGCGCGGCAGTCAGGACCGTGCCGTTCGCCTGGAACAGCTGGACGCGGATGAGCAGCGCCTCGATGCCCGCCACGACGAAGAAGACGAGCGCGGCGGTCCCGTACATGATGCCGATCTTCTTGTGGTCGACTGTCGTGAACCAGCTCCAGACGCCGGTCGTCCCCTTCGGGCGTCGCAGGACGAGCGGGCGATGGGTGGTGACGGACTTGACCGCGTCGGCGACCGTCGTCATCGGTCCTCGCTCGCTCTGCCGCGCCGGTTCACTTCAGCTCCAGCAGGTAGTCGGCGAGGGCCTCCGCCTCGGCGCGCGTCATCACGGGGTACCCGGGCGGCGTGTCCTCGGTGAACGACGGCATCCCGACGCACATGGGCCGTTCCGGCAACCGGCAGTTCTCGGACTCCATGGGGATCATCGACGGCGCGTTCAGGATCCACCGGACGAGGTTCGCGCGCGTGAGCTCGTAGTACCCGCTCGCGAACGTGGTCCGACTCGCGAGGTGCGTCAGGTTCGGGCCGTACACGCTGATGCTCGAGTCCTCGGTGGTGTGGCAGTTCGTGCACTGGAACTTCTTGGTGAACAGGCCAGTGGCCTCGCCTGCGTCCGAGAGGGGCACGGCCGGACCCTCGACCTGGCCGTCGACCCACTGCTGGAACTCGTCGGGCGACTGCGCGATGACACGGAAGCGCATGTTCGCATGCGAGAGGCCGCAGTACTCCGCGCACTGCCCGAGGTAGGTGCCCGGCCGGTCGGTGCGGAGCTTCATGGTGTTGTGCAGCCCGGGCACGACGTCCCGCTTCCCCGTGAGCTCTGGCACCCAGAAGCTGTGGATCACGTTGCAGTTCGGCCGGGTGCCGGTGGTTCCGAGTGAGTCGTCACAGGCCTCGAGCTTGAGCTTGACGTCGCGCCCGGTCGGGATGTGGAGCTCGTCGGCCGTGACGATCTTCCGGTCGATCCCGGCCTGCTTCCCGTAGTCGAACTGCCACCACCACTGCTTGCCGACGACGGTGACCTCGAGCGGGTTCGCGGGCTCCTCGGCGAGGTCGAAGATGAGCGCCACCGTCGGCACGGCGATGACGGCGAGGATGAGCGCCGGGATCAGCGTCCAGCCGATCTCGAGCGGCGTGTTGCCGTGCAGTTGCTTGGGCCGGTCGTCGGCGCCCTTGCGGTGACGGAAGCGCACTGCGACGAAGATCGTCGCCCCGAGGATGAACACCCCGACGGCGACCGCGACCCAGAAGATCGGCGTGAAGAGGTTGTCGATGTCCTTCGCGTAGGTGCCCTTGGGGCGAAGGGGGTTCTGCCCGTTCTCGGGGCCCGACTCGGTCGAGCACGCGGCGAGGGCCAGGGTGAGCGCCGCGAGAGCCGCCATCCACCATGTCCGACGGCGGGCCCGACGGATGCTGTGGTGTGTCATCTCCCCGGATGTTCCCCCGGCTCGCGATGCTGTGCCCACGACTCCCGCTGGTCGCTCGCTACGGCGGCGGGTTACCCGCCGCCGCTCACGCTCGCTCCCCGTGCGCGTCGGCACTCTATCCCCGGGAATTCCGGGCCCAGCAACTCGTGGATCGGACCCGGATGAGCCTCAGAAGCCCATCCGATCGAGGCTCTGCGGCCGCCGCTGCCAGTCGCGCTCGACCGTGACCCGGCACTCCAGGTACACATGGCACCCCAGCAGCGACTCGAGCCCGAGCCGCGCCGCGGTGGCAGCTTCCTTCATGACCGCGCCGCCGCGCCCGATGACGATGCCCTTCTGGGAGTCGCGCTCGACGTGCACTGTGGCGAGGAGCCGCAGGACGCCGTCGTCCTCTCCCCCCTCGTCGTCGGCCCCGTCGTCCTCGTCGTCGAGGAGACGGCACGACACGCTGATCGAGTGCGGCACCTCGTCGCGGGTCAGCCGGATCAGCTGCTCGCGCAGCAGCTCCGCGGCGAGGAACGTCTCGGCCTGGTCGGTCGTGAGGCCCTCGGGGTAGTAGTGCGGCCCTTCCGGCACGCGGTCCTCGAGCTCGGCCGCCAGGGCCCCCACGCCCTCCCCCGTGCGCGCGGAGCAGGGGACGTAGGCGTCGAACGGGCCGCCCAGGCTGTCGTCCGCGGCTGCCAGGTGCTCGGCGACCGCGGCCCGCGAGGCGGCATCCACCTTGTTCACGACGAGGATCCGGGGGGTGTCGACGGCGCGCACGAGGTCGCTGACGAAGCGATCGCCGCGCCCGAGCGGCGCGGTCGCCTCGACGACCACGCACACGGCGTCGACCTCGCCGAGGCTCTCGCGCGCGCGCTGGTTCGTCCGTTCGCCCAGGGTCGTGCGGGGCTTGTGCAGACCGGGCGTGTCGAGGAGCACGAGCTGGCTCGCCGGAGTCGTCCGCACGCCTCGCACCGTCGTGCGCGTCGTCTGCGGTCGCGCCGAGGTGATCGCCACCTTCGATCCGACGAGCGCGTTCACCAGTGACGACTTGCCGACGTTGGGGCGCCCGACGAGCGTGACGAACCCCGACCGGAACAGATCAGCTCCGTTCTGCGGCTTCCACGGTCGCGTCGTCGGACGCGTCCGGGCGCCGCAGGCGCCGGATGAGCACCGAGACGATGCGCCGGCCCTGGACGCGCTCGGTCTTGAGCTCGAGGCCCTCGAACTTCACCGCTTCACCCGGCTCCGGCACGTGGCCGAGCAGGTTGAAGACGAGTCCACCGACGGTGTCCCACTCGGTGTCGGGGAGCTCCATGTCGAGCTCCTCGCTGAGGTCGTCGATCGGCAGCTTCCCCGGCACCCGCAGCGCGCCACCGGGGAGATGCTCGACTCCGGGCTCGGCCACGTCGTACTCGTCGGTGATCTCCCCGACGATCTCCTCGAGCAGGTCCTCGAGCGTGACGAGGCCGGCCGTCCCGCCGTGCTCGTCGACGACGATCGCCATGTGGAACTGCTTCGACTGCATCTCGCGGAGCAGCTCGGCGACGCGCTTCTGCTCGGGCACGAAGACTGCCGGACGCAGCGACGTGCGCACGGGCTCCTTGCCCCGGCCCGCCCGTGCGAGTCCGACGAGGTCCTTCAGGTACACGAGCCCCACGATGTTGTCGGTCGTGTCCTCGAAGACGGGTATGCGCGAGAAGCCGTTCTCGATCGCGCGCGCCATCGCCTCCTCGATCGTCGCCTCGGCCTCGATCGCGACCATGTCGGGGCGCGGGAGCATCGCCTCCCGGACAACCGTGTCGCCGAACTCGAAGATCGAGTGGATGAGCCTGCGCTCCTCCCGCTCGATGACCTCCTCGTCCGCCGCCACGTCGGCCATCGCACGCAGGTCCTCCTCCGTGACGAACGGCCCGTCCTTGATGCCCTTCCCGGGGAGGAGGACGTTGGCGGCGTTGATGAGCGCCCGTGACACGAGCCGGAGTGGCGCGAAGTTCGTCACCGCCCAGAGGAAGCCCGACAGCGCTAGCGCCGCGCGGTCGGTGTGCTGGATCGCGTACGTCTTCGGCGCCGCCTCGCCGATCACGAAGAAGAGCACGATCTGCAGCACGAGGCCGATGATGACGCCCATCGCCCCGAACTGGCGCTCGAGCAGGATCCCGAGCAGCGACGCCGTCGTGAGCTGGGACACGAGCACGAGGAGCAGCAACGAGTTGATCGTGCGCTCGGGGTGCTCGAGCAGTCGCGCGAGGCGTGCCGCGCCCTTGCGCCCTTCCTCCTCGAGTGCCATCGCGCGGATGCGGTTCATGCGCGCGAACGCCATCTCGGCCATCGCGAGGACGATCGAGAAGAGGAACAGGACGACGACGAGGACGAGGATCCACCAGTCGACCGTGGTCACGCGCTCGCCCCCGGCTCGGCGGACTCGAGCATCCGGAACTGCTCGAGCAGCTCGTGCTCACGCCGACGCATGCGCGCGGCGTCGTCGAGCTCGGCGTGGTCGTAGTCGAGCAGGTGCAGCACTCCGTGGACGACGAGCAGCGCGAGCTCGTCGTCGAGGCTGCGTCCGCCCTCCTGTGCCTGACGTTGCGCGACGGCGGGGCACACGAGCACGTCGCCGAGGACGAGCGGCGGCTCGTCGTCGTCGGCCGGCGTCCCCGGGCCGCGCCCGCCCTCGTCGGGATGGCGACCACCGGGCAGCGGCTCGTCGTCGATCGGGAAGGCGAGCACGTCGGTGGGCCCGAAGCCGTCGAGGAACCGCTCGTTGAGGTCGGTGATCGTGTCCTCGCCGACGAACAGGACCGACAGCTCGGCGTCGGGAGGCACGCGCTCCTCGTCGAGGACGAGCTGGGCGAGGCGAACCCACCGCAGCACGTCGATCGACACCGCGCCCTGCTCGTCGGCTCCGAACACGCGGACCGCGCCCGCGGGCACCGTCAGTGCCAGTCCTCGGCCGGTGCAGTGCCGACGCGCTCGTAGGCGTGGACGATGTCCTGCACGATCCGGTGGCGCACGACGTCGCCCCGGTCGAGCTCGACGAACGAGAGACCGTCGATGCCCTGGAGGATGTCACGCACGGCGAGCAGGCCGGATCGACCGCGGCCCTCGGGGAGGTCGATCTGGGTGACGTCGCCGGTCACGACGACCTTGGACCCGAAGCCGAGGCGGGTGAGGAACATCTTCATCTGCTCCGGCGTCGTGTTCTGCGCCTCGTCGAGGATGATGAAGGAGTCGTTCAGGGTTCTCCCCCGCATGAATGCGAGCGGAGCGACCTCGATCGTCCCGCGGTCCATGAGCCGTGCGACCACCTCGGTGTCGAGCATGTCGTACAGCGCGTCGTAGAGCGGGCGGAGGTAGGGATCGACCTTGGCGAGCACGTCGCCGGGGAGGAAGCCGAGTCGCTCCCCCGCCTCCACCGCCGGCCGCGTGAGGATGATCCGGTTGATCTCCTTCGCCTGGAGCGCCTGCACTGCGAGCGCGACCGCGAGGTAGCTCTTGCCCGTGCCCGCAGGTCCGATCGCGAACGTCACCGTGTTGGCGCCGACCGCGTCGACGTAGCGCTTCTGCCCCGCCGTCTTCGGTCGCACCGGCTTTCGCCCGCGCAGCACCTCGGTCGCGAGGACCTCGGACGGGCGCTGGTCGGCCTTCAGCATCTCGATCGTCCGCCCGAGACCGTCGCTGTCGATGGCGTGTCCTCGCTCGACGAGCAGCACGAGCTCCTCGAAGAGACGGCCGACGCGCTCCGCGTCGCTCGCCTCACCGGTGATGTTGATCTCGTTGCCGCGGACGTGGATCGTGACCGGGAAGGACGCCTCGACGAGCTTCAGCAGCTCGTCGCGCTGACCGAGCAGGTCCACCATGAGGTGGTTCCCCGGGACGAGGACCTTCAGCTGGGTCGGTGACGGTACCGGCACGTCGTCGGCAGCGTAGCGCCGCTTGCTTTCCGCGGGCGTCAGCAGCGGAGCGAGCGACGCAATGGTGATGAGTCAGCTTGCGGCGCGCAGGCCGAGCTCGTCGAGGCGCGAGGCGAGGTCCTCCGGTCGCCGGCCGAGCACGGCCGCCAGCACCCGGACGTCGTCGCTGCGGATCGTGAGCATGCGACCGTTGAAGTCCTGGCGCTGGAGCTGGATCGTCGCCGCGTACCGGGAGAGGACCTGCGCGTCCGGCTCGTCGATCTGGTTGAGGCGGACGAGGTCGATGGTGTAGCCCGCGGCGCCCTCCGAGTCGCGGCGCGTCGTCAGGTCGATCTCGGCGCCCAGGTCGTCGCGCGGGAGCAGCTGGTCCGCGGGGACGTCGTAGAGCTCGGCCAGGCGGAGGAGCCTGCCGACGGACAGGGCCCGTTCGCCCCGCTCGTAGGCGCCGAGCACCGAGGCCTTGAACTCCTTGCCCGAGCGCGCCTCGACGTCGTGCAGCGAGAGCCCTTGCTGGCGCCGGATGGCGCGCAGACGTTCGCCGATCAGGACGCTGTGATCGCTCATTCTCTGACGCTCCCAGCCTTTCGCCGCGCAGGGTAGCAGGAATCGCCCCTGCTTGCCCACCCTCCGTGGTCAGATCGCGAAGGGCGAGATCACGCCGTCTCGGCGCCCTCGGGAGGAACGACGGGCGCCCGGACGGCGGCGAGGACGGCGGCACCGGCGACGGCGGCCGTCTCCGCCCGCAGGACGTGGGCGCCGATCGCCAGGCGGGGGGCGCCCCGGAGGGCATCCGACTCCGAGGGCGAGAACCCACCTTCCGGGCCCACGAGCAGCGTCCACCCGGCCTCCCCGGGACCGGGCGGCCCGGTCGGATGCCCCCGCTCGGCCACGACGAGGCCGCCGCGGCCGGCGAGGTCGAGCAGCGGCACCGGGAACCCGATCTCCGGCAGGCGGGCGCGCCTCGACTGCATCGCGGCCTCGCGCGCCACGCGCTGCAGTCGCTCGACCACCGAAGGCTCACGTCCGCCGCGGGCTCGGGCGACCGAACGCTCACCGACCACCGGCACCACCTCGTCGACGCCGAGCTCGGTGAGCTGGCGCACGACGGTCTCGGGCTTCACGCCCTTCGTGAGCGCGAACGCGACCGCGAGGCGCGGGACGAGCTCCGGCTCGCGCCGGACGGTGCCGGTGGCCCCGAGCACGATGGCGCCACGGCGGACCTCGGCGACGGCGTAGGGGCGCCAGGCGCCGCGCCCGTCGGCGGCGGTGACCATCTCGCCGGCACGCAAGCGACGGGCGCGCGCGAGATGGTGCCCGTCGGCGCCCTCCACGGTGACCTCGTCGGCAAGAGCGTCGACGAGCACGTGCGCCGCGGCGCCCGCGTCCGCGGGGAACCCGGGCTCATCCATCCGAGGGCCCCGGTGTGCCGCCGCGCTACTGGAACGCGGAGCGCAGCTTCGAGAAGACGCCCTTCTCGGGCGGCGCGACGGGCTCGCCCCGAAGCTCGGCGAGCTGGTGGAGCAGGGCCGCCTCCTCGTCGCTGAGGCGCGTCGGCACGTCGACGTCCACGCGCACGAGCAGATCACCGCGCCCGCGCCCGCGCAGCGCCGGCACGCCGCCACCCTTCACGCGGAAGACGTGACCCGGCTGGGTGCCGGGTGGCACGGCGAGCTCGTAGGGCTCGTCGAGCGTCGGCACCGCGAGCAGCGCGCCGAGCGCGGCCTGGGCCATCGAGACTCGCGTGACGTGGATCAGGTCGTCACCCTGACGCTCGAAGTCGGGGTGGCGCTGCACGCGGACCGTGACGTAGAGGTCGCCGCTCTGACCACCGCGTGGCGCCGCGGCACCGCGACCTGTGAGGCGCAGACGCTGCCCGTCGTCGACCCCGCCGGGCACCTCGACCTCGATCGTCTGCTGTGCCAGGACCCGCCCGTCGCCGTGGCAGTCGCGGCACTGCGAGAGGATCCGCTGACCCGTTCCCTCGCAGACGCCGCACGGAGACGCGGTGACGATCTGCCCGAGGATGGATCGCCGCACCTGCCGCACCTCCCCGCTGCCACCGCACACGTCGCAGCGGGACGGGTGCGTCCCTGGCTCGCAGCCCGAGCCGCCACAGCGCCCGCAGGGCACCGGCAGGCGTACGTCGATGGAGGCCGTGGTCCCGAAGGCGGCGGCCCGCAGATCGAGGAGCACCTCCGCCTCGGCATCCGGGCCGCGCATCGGTCCTGTCGGTCCGCGGCGCATGCCGAAGCCGTCGCCGCCGAAGAACGCATCGAAGATGTCGCCGAAGCCGAACGGGTCACCGCCGCGCGCGCCACCCGCGCCCGCGCGCTCGGCGCCCTCACCGAACACGTCGTAGCGGCGCCGTCGCTCCGGGTCGCCCAGGACCTCGTACGCGGCGCTGATCTCCTTGAAGCGCTCCTCCGCGTCACGATCGCCGGGGTTCCCGTCGGGGTGGTACCTGCGCGCCAGCTCGCGGAACGCGCGCTTGATCTCGGCCTCGGTCGCGTTGCGCGGAACGCCGAGAACCTCGTAGTGATCAGTCACGACAGGTGCCGCCCGAGCTGATGCGAAACCGCGGAGACCGCAGCAAGGGCGTGGCGGTAGTCCATCCGCGTCGGCCCGAGCACGCCGACCACGCCCGCGGTGCTGCCGTCGATGACGTACGGCGCCACGACGATGGAGCATTCGCGCAGCTCGTCGAGCTTGTTCTCGGTGCCGATGCTCACGGTGAGTCCCTGGTCGAGCAGCTCGCGGACCAGCGAGACCACGACGACCTGGTGCTCGAGCATCTCGAGCAGCCGGGACGCGCGCTCGGCGGTCGCGAAGGCCGACTGCTCGGCGGCGAGGCGGCTCGCGCCCCCGACGAACAGCGGCTCGGGCTCACCGCCCGCACGCAGGCGCAGGGCGTCGCGTGCGACGCCGGCCAGCGCATCGGCGTGCGCATCGCTCGTCGGCGCGAGGTTCGGCAGCGCGGTCCACTGCGATCCGCCGAGCTGGCGGTCGAGCGTCGCGCCGGCAGCACCGACGCGAGCCTCGTCGATGTCGTCGTCGAGCTGGACGACGTCCTTCTCGATCGCGCCGTTCGACAGCACGCACACGACGAGCACGACACGCGGCTGGAGCTGCACGAGCTGCACGCTGCGCACCTGGGCCGAGTCGGCCGGCGGCCCGACGACGACCGCGGCATGCCGGCTGACCTGCGACAGCAGGTTGCTCGTCTCGTGCAGGAGGTCCTCCAGCGCGGCGTGGGCGGAGGCGAAGAACTCGGACACCGCGCGGCGCTGGGACGCCGGGAGGTCGCCGCGGTCGGTGAAGTGGTCGACGAAGAAGCGGTACCCGCGGTCGGTCGGCACGCGGCCCGCCGACGTGTGGGGCTGGACCAGGTAGCCCTCCCGCTCGAGGATGGTCATCTCGTTGCGCACCGTGGCGCTCGAGACGCCCAGGCCCCCCGCGCCCGCGATGGTCTGCGACCCGACGGGCTGCGCCGTCTGCACGTACTCCTCGACGATCGCCCTGAGGATGGAGGCCTTGCGCTCGTCGAGCTCCGGTGGGGGGGTCGGGGCTGTCATCTGGCACTCAATGGTACCGAGTGCCAACGTCCGCGCCCGCGAGCGCCGCCTCGCCGCGCCCGCCGGCCAGCAGCAGGCGTGCCGTCACCTCGGTCGCCAGGAGCCGGCCGCGGCGCGTGAGCACCGCGCGCGCTCCGTCGAGCTCGAGCAGCCCGTCCCGCTCGAGACCTCGTGCCTCCCCCAGCGAGGCCGGCGGCAGGTCCGCGCCGCGGCGCGTGCGCAGGGCGAGGGTCACCGCCTCCTCGGCGCGGGCACCGGCACCGAGCTGCTCGTGTCCGGACTCGGGGTCGTCGCCCCTCGCGACCCGCTCGATGAAGCGCTCGGGGGTCCGGACGTTCCACCACCGTCGCCCGGCGCGGTGACCGTGCGCGGCGCAGCCGATCGGGAGGTAGTCGCCGCCCGCCCACGTGAGCAGGTTGTGGCGGCAGGCGTGACCGGGGCGCGCCCAGTTCGAGATCTCGTACCAGTCGAGCCCCGCCGCGGTGAGCAGGTCGTCGGCGAGCTCGTACTTGGCGGCCTGGTCGTCGTCACTCGGCGCCGACGCTCCCCCGGCGACGCGCCGACCGAGTGGTGTGGCGGGCTCGATCGTGAGCGCGTACGCGCTGACGTGCGGTGCCTCGAAGGCGAGCACGGCATCGAGCGTCGCCCGCCAGTCGTCCATCGTCTCGCCGGGCGTCCCGTAGATGACGTCGAGGTTGAAGTCCTCGAAGCCGGCCGCGCGCGCCCACGACACGGCGCGGGTGACGTTGTCGGGATCGTGCGTGCGTCCGAGCGACGCGAGGACCGCCGGACGCATCGACTGCACGCCGAACGACAGCCGGTTCACACCGGCATTCCGATAGGCGACGAGCTTGTCGAGATCGACCGTGTCGGGGTTGCACTCGACTGTCACCTCGGCGGCCGCGGCACGCGGGATCGCGTCCAGGATCGCGACCAGGTCGGCGGCGTCGAGCAAGGAGGGGGTCCCCCCGCCGAAGAAGACCGACGTGGCCGGTGTGACCTCCCCGAGCGACACCCGTCGAGCGAGATCTCGCAGGCACGCGTGGACGTAGGCGCCGACGAGGTGACCGCGGTCGGTCCAGGTGGCGAAGTCGCAGTAGTCGCACGCCCGGGCACAGAACGGGATGTGCACGTAGACGCCGAAGCCCACATCGGAATGGTCGCGCGTTCGCCGCGCGTGCGGGTCAGGCGTAGAAGCCCTCGAGCACCGGCGCCGCATCCGTGTGCTCCACCCCGGGTGCCGCCTCGTCGGTCACCATGAACCCGCGCGCGTCGCCCGGTGCGTGGAAGGCGGCGACGTCGAAGGAGCGGCCGAGGAGACCGGCCGAGACCATCGGGGGGTCGGGCGCGTCGCCGACGATCGCCCAGAGCTGGTAGATCCGGCCGCGCTCGAGGCGAGGGACGTGCTTCGCCATCAGGAACGACGTCCCGTCCGGCATCGTCACCACCATGGCGCTGCCCGCGCCCTTCGCGCCATCGAGGCTGGCCCTGCGGGCGCGGGGGTCGGCCGCCGCGGCCTCGGCCGCGTGCTCCATGCCCTGGTGCGCGACGCTCGCCGCGACGCGGTCGAGGCGTTCCTCCTGACGGGACATCTCGTCGCTCACCGCGATCGCGGTGACGACGGCGGCGACGGCGCTCGCTGCCGCGATGCCGACCGCGACGCGCGCCGCGACCCCGCGCCTCCCCCGGCGACCCGAGGCGGTCCGGGTGCGGGCGAGTGGCAGCACGAGCCCGGGAGGCTCGGCACCGAGCGAGTCCTCGATGCGCGCCCAGAGACCGTCGGGCGCCGTCTCGCGGTCCGAGTAGGCGAGGAGCGCCGCGGTCTCGCGCAGCTCGTCGACTTCACGTTGCGCCTCGGGTGCGCGTTCGAGGTACGCGTCGACCTGCCCGCACTCGTCCGGCTCGACGGCGTCGAGCGCGTAGACCGCGAGCAGCTCGCGCAGCTCGGCCGGCGTCAGCTCTCGAGCCACGGCCCCCCCGTCCCGAGCGCGCCGCTCCCGACGAGCGCCTCACGGAGTCGCCCGAGCCCGGTGCGGATCCGGCTCTTCACGGTCCCCTCGGGTGCATCCAGCAACGACGCGACCTCACGGTAGGTGTGCCCGCCGAAGTACGCGAGCTCGATCGCGGCCCGCTCGTCGTCGGTGAGGCGTTCGAGCGCGTCGCGGACGTGCGCGGCGAGCGTGAGGTCCCAGACCTCGCGCTCGAGGTCGTAGCCGGCACCCGGGCTCCGCCGCGCGTCGCGCTCTTCACGGGTGCGCCGTGCCGTCTCTGCGCGCACGAGGTCGACGGCGCGACCGTGCGTGTTGGCGAGGAGGAACGACCGGAGGCTCCCACGCGCGGGATCGAAACGCTCGGGCTCGTTCCAGAGGCGCAGGAACACCTCCTGCACGACCTCTTCCGCGAGCGTCCGATCGCCGGTGATGCGCAGCGCGAGACCGAAGGCCCCGCCCGCGTGCCGCCGGTACGCCTCGGCGAGCGCCTGCTCGTGGAAGCGCCCGATGGCGACGACGAGCTGCGCGTCGCTCGTCTCACGGATGTCGTCGGCGGTCAGGTCGTCTCTCCCGGGTCGACGGCGGCGGGCCCGCTCTAGTGTTCGGCGCCGGCCGCGACGCGGGATCTCGAGAAATAGCCTGCCCGCGTGGACCTGCCTCCGGAAGCGGAGCCGCACCGGGCCGAGGTGCGCGAGTGGATCGCGGCGCAGCGCACGGACGGCGGGTGGCCCCCGGACGTCGCAGTCCGGCTCGCGGAGGCGGGCTACGTGGCGCCCCATTGGCCGGCGCCGTGGGGTCTCGACGCCGGACCGGTCCAGCAGCTGGCGATCGATGCCGAGCTGCGTGCCGCCGGTGTGCCATGGCCGTTCAACCCGATCGGCATCGGCTGGGCCGGACCGACGCTGCTCGTCGCCGGAACGCCGGAGCAGCAGGAACGGTGGATCCCCCCGATCCTCGACGGCAGCGAGATGTGGTGCCAGCTGTTCAGTGAGCCCGGGGCAGGCAGCGACCTCGCCTCGCTCTCGACGCGGGCAACCCGCGACGGTGAGGAGTGGATCGTCGAGGGGCAGAAGGTCTGGACGACGTTCGCGCACCTCGCGCGCTGGGGGATCCTCCTCGCACGCACCGACCCGGACGCCGACCCGCACCTCGGCATCTCGTACTTCGTCGTCGACATGCGCGATCCGGGGATCACCGTGCACCCGATCCGCCAGATGGACGGCAAGACCGACTTCAACGCGGTGTTCCTCGACCGCGTGCGCGTGCCGGCACCGAACCTCGTCGGCGAGGTGCACGACGGCTGGCGCCTCGCCAAGGTGACGCTCGGGAACGAGCGCGTCTCGCTCTCGGGCGAGGGCGCGCTCTGGGGTCAGGGTCCGACCGCGCACGACCTCCTCGAGATGGTGCGCGCGCACGGCGGCGCGCGCGACCCGGTGCTGCGTCAGCGCCTCGCCGCGCTGTTCGTCGAGGCCGAGGTGCTGCGGCTCATCCGGCTGCGCACCCTGTCGGCACGCGTGCGCGGGCTCGAGCCAGGCCCGGAGGCGTCGGTGCGGAAAGCGCTCGCGGACGAGCACGGCCAGCACGTGATGTCGGCCGCACTGGATCTCGCCGGGACCGCGGCGGTGCTGCGCGACCGCGGACCGTACGGCGCCGAGACGCCGCTGTGGGCCGACGGCTACCTCTACTCCCGCGCGCTCACCATCGGGGGCGGGACGAGCGAGGTGCAGCGCAACATCATCGGCGAGCGAGTCCTCGGGTTGCCGCGCGACCCCGCGGCGGGCGCATGAGGTTCCGGATACCGCCGAACGACGGGTTGCTCGACTGGATCGCCGACCAGGCGGACCCACCGGTCCGCCGGATCTGGTCGCGCCGGCGCGTGCCGGTCGATGCGCTGCGCTGCCACCCGGACCTCTGCGATCGACTCGAATCGTCGGCGTCGGGACTGCCTGGCGTGCGACTCCGCTACCTCGTCGGGCTCCCGGTGCTGCTGCACGCCAACGGCGTCGCGTTCGCGATCGCGTCCGGCACCACCTGGATCGCGCTGCGGATCCCGCAGATCGGCCAGCGCGCCGTGATCCGGTCGCAGTGGGGCCGGCGCGGCCTCGACGGCGAGTGGGTCGACGTCGATCCGTGGATCACGGATCTGCCGGCGCGCGAGGGCACGAGCCGGCTGCGGGGCTGGACCCGCGCGGCGCACGCCCACGCCGGCGAGCTGTGGTCACGCCGTTCGGACCGGCGAGCACCGTCGCGGTGGCGGCCGTCGACACCGCCCCCGAGCCCGCGGTCGCACCCCTAGTAGTCGTCGAGGCGCAACGCGGCGACGAACGCCTCCTGTGGGACCTCGACGCGGCCGATCTGCTTCATCCGCCGCTTGCCCTCCTTCTGGCGCTCGAGCAGCTTCCGCTTGCGCGTCACGTCCCCGCCGTAGCACTTGGCGATCACGTCTTTGCGCTTCGCCTTCACGGTTTCGCGTGCGATGATCCTGCCCGCGATCGCGGCCTGGATCGGGACGTCGAAGAGCTGGCGCGGGATCAGCTCGCGCAGCTTGTCGGTCATTCGCTTTCCGTACTCGTACGCCCGGTCCCGGTGCACGATCGTCGAGAAGGCGTCGACCGGCACGCCGTTCAGGAGCACGTCGACCTTCACGAGGCGAGCGGCGCGGTAGCCGGCCGGCTCGTAGTCGAGGCTCGCGTAGCCACGGGTGCGCGACTTCAGCTGATCGAAGAAGTCCATGACGATCTCGGCCAGCGGCATGTCGTAGACGAGCTCGACACGATCCTCGGAGAGGTACTCCATGCGCATCTGCTCGCCACGCCGGCCCTGGCAGAGCTCGATCACCGCGCCGACGTAATCGGTCGGCGTGAGGGCGGTCACGGTCACGTAGGGCTCCTCGATGGAATCGATCTGGTTCGACGCAGGCATGGCCGACGGGTTGTCGACGACCACGACGTCCCCGTCGACGAGGCGGACGTGGTACTCGACGTTCGGCGCCGTGGCGACGAGCGAGAGGTCGTACTCGCGCTCGAGCCGCTCGCGGATGATCTCCATGTGCAGGAGCCCGAGGAAGCCGCAGCGGAAGCCGAAGCCGAGCGCCCCCGAGGTCTCGGGCTCGTACGTGAACGACGAGTCGTTGAGGCGGAGGCGTTCGAGCGCCTCCCGCAGGTCGGCGTACTCGTCGCCCACGACGGGGTACAGCCCGCAGAACACCATCGGCTTCGGGTCGCGGTAGCCGGGCAGCGGCTGACCGGGCTTCGCGGGCGTCGTGACCGTCTCGCCGACGCGCGCCTCGCCGACCTCCTTGATCCCGGCGATCAGGTAGCCGACCTCGCCCGGGCCCAACGACGCGACCGGCGTGGGCTCCGGCGTCCGGACCCCGATCTCCTCGGCCTCGTGCGTGGCGTTCGCCTGCAGGTACGAGAGCCGCGCGCCGCTCACGAGCGTGCCGGCGAACACCCGGACCGCGCTCACGACGCCGCGGTAGGTGTCGTAGTACGAGTCGAAGATGAGCGCCTGGAGCGGCGCGTCCGCATCGCCCGCCGGCGCGGGGATGCGCGCGACGACCGCGTCGAGGAGCTCGGGCACGCCGTCACCCGTCTTGGCCGAGATGCGCAGGATCTCTCCCGCGGGGATGCCCAGGACCCGTTCGATCTCGGCGGCGCGGCGGTCGGGCTCGGCCGCGGGCAGGTCGATCTTGTTGAGCGCGGCGACGATCGTGAGGTCGGCTTCGAGCGCGGCGAAGCAGTTCGCGAGGGTCTGGGCCTCGATCCCCTGGCTGGAATCGACCAGGAGGAGCGCGCCCTCGCAGGCGGCGAGGCTGCGGGAGACCTCGTACCCGAAGTCGACGTGACCGGGTGTATCGATCAGGTGCAGCACGTGGTCGCGCCAGGTGACGCGCACGTTCTGCGCCTTGATCGTGATGCCGCGCTCGCGCTCGAGATCCATCGAGTCGAGGTACTGCGCCCGCATCGACCGCGGGTCGACCGCGCCGCAGAGCTCGAGCACGCGATCGGCGAGGGTCGACTTGCCGTGGTCGATGTGCGCGACGACGGAGAGGTTGCGAAAGCGCTCGCGGGGTGCGTCCATGGCCTCGCCGAGTCTCGCAGGTGCCCCCGGCCCGACCCCGGGTTGGGTGGACGGCTAGCCTGGTGCGTCCCCGGACGGAACCTTCTCGGAGCTCGAGCGCGCGATGGCGAACATCAAGGGTCAGATCAAGCGGAACCGCCAGAACGAGCGGCGCCGTCTCCGCAACAAGGCCGTGCGCTCGGAGCTGAAGAGCCGGGTCAAGGTCGCCGACCAGGCGATCGCCGAGGGCTCGGCGGACGCGCCCGAGGCGCTGCGCCAGGCCCAGAAGCGCCTGGGGAAGGCCGCGGCGAGGGGCCGGATCCACAAGAACCAGGCGGCGCGGCGGACGTCCCGCTTGATGCAGCGCGCGGCGCGCCCCGCCGGCACCACCACGCGCGCCACGGGCGCGACGGCCAAGAAGGCCACCGGCACACGCAAGAAGGCCACGGGCACGCGCAAGAAGGCAGCGGGCGCGACGAAGAAGCGCGGCTGACCGAACGCCGGGCCTAGCGGCGGAGTCGCTCGCCGCGAGTCGGCCGGCCGCCGCCGGCACGGGCGCTGAGCTCGGCGAGACGAGTGACGAGCAGCTCGAGCACCGCGTCCTCCGGGATTGCGCGCTCACCCTTGATGTCGAGGTCCGCCCGCGCGAGGTGGTCGAAGGCCTGACGCAGCCCGTCGCTCCCGAGCGCGCGGGCCTGGCGCAGCCGGAACCGCGCCGCGTTCGGGCTCGTCCGCCCGCCGAGCGCGGCCGCGGCGTCCTCGGCGCTGCGCACCTCGGGATCGTCGAGCGCGAGGAGCTTGCGGTACTGCGAGTGCAGGAGCCCGAGCACCTGGAGGGAGTGCATCGGCTTCGGCTGCAGCGGGCTCGTGACGGTGAGCATCGTGTGCAGCGCCCCGAGTGCAGCCGCGACGTCGCCCTTCTCGATCGCGTTGGTGAGGTCCCAGACGGGCACGCTGCCGCTGTCGGTGAGGTAGGGCACGACCTGCTCGGTCGTCAGCGACGCGCCGGGCCCGAAGGTCGACGAGAGCGTGTCGACGACCCCGGGGATCAGGCCCGCGTCGTTGCCGACGTGACCGAGCACGACCTTCGCCGCGTCGCCCTGCAACCGCAGCTCTGCCGCCGCGAGCTCTCGGGCGAGCACGTCGGCCGGCTTCGTCGCCTCGGGACCGCGCACCGTGCCGGCGCGCTTCACCTCCTGCTCGAGGCTCTTCGGGGTGCGGCCACCGCCCGCGACGAGCACGAGCGCCGTCGTCGGCAACGGCGCCTCGAGGTAGCGGAGGATGCCATCGATCTCCGACGCGGCGAGCAGGCCGACTTCTCGCAGCACGACGATGCGTCGCGTCGTCATGAAGGGTGGCGTCGCCGCCGCGTTCAGCACCTCGTCGACGACGGCTTGCCGCGCTTCTGCGCCCCCACCGTCGCCCTCTCCCGCGCCGCGGGCGGGGACCTCGTGATCCTCGAGCGCGAGCGTCGGATCGTCGCCGTCGAGCAGCTCGCCGAGCAGGGCTCCCAGCGCGCCCGCCCGCAGGACGGGGTCGTCGCCGGTGACGAGATGGACGCTCACGACGACCCGACCTCGGCGAGCAAGGCCTCGATCGTGCGGCAGACGCGCACGCTGCCCGCGACGTCGTGGACGCGCACGATGCGACAGCCGTGCGACACCCCGTACGCGACCGCGGCGAGGGAGGCGTCGCGGCGGTCGTCGATCTCGAGGCCGAGCAGGTCTCCGAGGAAGCGCTTGTTGGAGGCCGAGAGCAGCACCGCGCAGCCGTGTCCGGCGAGCCGCTCGCTCGCGCGCAGCAGCGCCGCGCTCATCGCCGCGGTCTTCCCGAGGTCGAGCCCGGCGTCGATCGCGACCTGGCTCGCGGCGAGCCCCGCGGCTCGGGCCCAGCCCACCCGCTCGACGAGGAACGACTCGACCTCGCCCACGAGATCGGTGTACGGCGGCTCGGGGTCGGGCACGCGCGGCGCGAGGCGGATGTGGGTGGCGACGACGGACGCGTCGTGCTTCGCGGCGACGGCGAGGTACTCGGGATCGGCGAAGCCGCTGATGTCGTTGCCGACGACGACGCCCGCGCGGCACGCCTCGTCGAGCACCGTCGCGCGCCAGGTGTCGGCGGACAGCGGAGTGTCGAATCGCTCGTGCAGCGCTTCGACCGCCGGGATCAGACGGTCGAGCTCCTCCGCCTCCGTGACCTCGGGTCCCGGGCCGGCCTTCACGCCGCCGATGTCGAGGAGGTCCGCGCCCTCCCGGACGAGCTCGGCCGCGCGCACGCACAGCGCGTCCAGCTCGAACGTCGCGCCCTTGTCGTAGAACGAGTCGGGCGTCCGGTTGAGGATGCCCATCACGAGCGTCCGCACGGAGAGGTCGTGGACGACGTCACCCAGGCGGAACGACCAGCGCACGCTCGCGGAGCATACGTCGGCGCTTCTGGCGCACTACGACCGTCGCCGCGGCGAGGACGATGGCCGCCGCGCCCACGGTGACGTCGACCGCGTCGAGTGACGCGGGGACGCTGCTCGCGAGCGCCGCCAGCCCGAGCAGCGCCTGCGCCAGCACCCGCGTTGGGAGCTGCAACACCGCGCTGAGCGCCGGCGCGCTCGACCGGAGCATCCCCGCGGCGACACCTCCCGTCAGGCCCCACGTGGTCAGCGGTCCGGCGAGCGGGACCGCGAGCAGGTTGGCCGGGACGCACACGAGCGGGATCGAGCCGAAGACCGCGAGGAGCACCGGTGCCACGCCGATCTGCGCGGCGACGGTCGTGCCGATCGATTCGCGGAGCCAGGCCGGGCCAGGGAGGCGACGCGCGAGGGGACCCGACAGCACCGTGATGCCGAGGCTCGCGCCGCACGAGAGGAGGAAGCCGACCGACCGCAGGAGGAAGGGGTCGACGAGGAGGAGCGCGGTCGCGGCGACCGACAGGATCCGCACACCCTGCGACGGCCTCCCGACGTGGGCGGCGGCGACGGCCGTCGCCGCCATCACGCACGCCCGCAGCACCGACGGCTCCCAGCGCGTCATGGCACCGAAGACCACGAGCACGCTCCCGGTCACGACGAGCCGGAGGCCGCGGGTCGAGCGCCCGAGCAACGGACCCACGAGCGCGAGGACGAAGGCGACGTTGGCACCGGAGACCGCGAGCAGGTGCGAGAGACCGGACGCGCGGAACTGCTCGAGCACCTCGGGCGGCAGGTCACGCGTGTCGCCGAGCAGGAAA
Source organism: Acidimicrobiia bacterium (assembly GCA_036559825.1). Lineage (GTDB taxonomy): Bacteria > Actinomycetota > Acidimicrobiia > IMCC26256 > PALSA-555 > DATBSK01. The sequence continues at coordinate 36,832 of DATBSK010000037.1, forward strand.
CCGGCGACGAGCGCGGCTTCGCTTGGCGCGAGGCCGTCCGTGCCGCGCAGCACGATCGTGCGCGCTTCGTTCGCCGCGAGCGCCAGCGGCACGGTCGCCGGTGCGGCGTCGAGGAGGTCCCGCGCATCGAAGCGCGCCACGGCGTGCCGCCAGCGGGTGCGGCCGTCGAAGCCTTCGAGCGGCCGGAGCCAGCCGCGGAGCACGACCCGGTCGCCGGCGGCGAGCACTGCGGTTCGGACGGCCGCATCGCCCTCGGCGATCACGAGCACGGTCCGATGCTCCGCGACGGAGCGCGTCCCGGCCGCGGTTCGGACCCGAGCCCGCTCGACGCGGAGGAGCACACGTGTGGACCACCGCGTGCCCTCGGGATCGTCGACCAGCGAGCCCCGAACGACTGCATCGGCGCGGGCTGCGGCGGCGGCAACGACCGCGCCAGACATGAGCCCGTCGAGTGCCCGGCGCTCGAGCGCGCATCCAAGCGCGACGACGGCGACGACGAGCACCACGCTCCGAACGACGGGGGACCGTGCGAGCGCGAGCACGACCGCAGCGGCACCGGCGAGGACGAGCGTCGCGCCCGCGCCGCCGGGGCCGAGCAGGTCCCCGGTGAGGATGCCGGCGACGGCCGCGAGCGGCGCGCCGATGAACGCGAGCCGCAGGCATCTCACGCTGTGACGAGATCCTCGAGTTCGGCGAAGCGCTTCTCGCCGATCCCGTCCACGTCGCGCAGCTCCTGCACGCTGCGGAAGCCACCGCGGCGCTGGCGCTCGTCGATGATCGCCGCGGCGAGCACGGGCCCGATGCCGGGCAGGCTCTCGAGGTCGGCTTGCGAAGCCGTGTTGAGGTTCACGCGGGCGGGCGTCGAGCCGCCGGCGCCGGAGGAACCGCCGGCCTCGCCGTCACCGGGGGCGCCCGGGCTCGGCGGGTCACCCACTCGCTGCACGAGGACGCGCTCGCCGTCGGCCACCTTCGCGGCGAGGTTGAGGCGGTCGAGGTCCGCGCCGTCGGCCGCACCACCCGCGGCTTCGACCGCGTCGATGACGCGGGATCCGGCGGCGAGCTCGACGACCCCGGGGGTCGCGACAGCACCCGCGACGTGCACGACGAGCACACCGCGCCGGTCGGTGGTGGTCGGACCGGCGGTGCTCGTGATGCTCGGCGCCGCGCCATGCGCGTCTGCAGCACGCCGCGGTGGCGGATCGCTCCCGCCGCCGACCCCGATGCGGTACCAGACGACGCCGACCACGACGGCGGCGATGACGAGCAGGGCGAGGCCGAGGCGCGCGTCGGCGCGCCAGACGTCGAACACGTCGAGGGCACGCTGCCACGGGCCGTCGGGCAACGGCCGCCGCGGCCGGCGCCGCCCGCGGCGCGGGCCACCGCCCCAGAACGCGGGATCGGGGAAGCCGGGGCGCTCGGGCGGCGCGGCGTCGGGCACGACACCGCGGAAGCACCGCGGCTCGGGACGTGACGTCGAGTCGCCTCAGGCGGTGACGAAGTTGACCAGGCGCCCGGGGACGACCACCACCTTGCGCACGGTCGCGCCGTGGAGCAGGGCCGCGACGCGGTCATCGGCCCTCGCCGCTGCCTCGACGGCCTCGCCGTCGGCACCGACGGGGACGCGCACCCGACTGCGCACCTTGCCGTCGACCTGCACGGGCACCTCGACCTCGTCCTCGACGAGCAACGCCGCATCCGCCTGCGGGAACGGCTCGAACGCAAGCGACTGCGCGTGCCCGAGGCGGCTCCACAGCTCCTCGGCGACGTGGGGCGCGAGCGGCGCCACCATGAGCACGAGGGGCTCCACGCCCTCGCGCGGTGGTCCCTCGCGACCGCTCGCCTGGGTGAGCCGGTTGTTGAGCTCGGTGAGCCGCGCGATCGCGGTGTTGAACTTCAGCTCACCCATGTCGTCACGCACCGCGGCGATGGTGCGGTGGAGGATCCGGCGTGTCTCCTCGTCGGCGGCGGCGTCGGAGACGCGGACCTCTCCCGTGTCCTCGTCGACCACGTTGCGCCACAGTCGCTGCAGGAAGCGGTGCACGCCGACGATGTCGGCGGTGCTCCACGGCCGGCTCGCGTCGAGGGGCCCCGTCGACATCTCGTAGAGCCGGAGCGTGTCGGCGCCGAAGTCACGGTAGATGTCGTCGGGCGTCACCATGTTCTTCAGGCTCTTGCCGATCTTCCCGAGCTCGCGTGTCACGCGCTCGCCGCCGTGGAAGAACGCGCCGTCGCGCTCGACGACCTCGCTCGCCTCGACCGCGATGCCGCGCGAATCGCGGTACACGGGTGCCTGGATGTAGCCCTGGTTGTAGAGCCGGTGGAACGGCTCGGGGCTCGAGACATGGCCGAGGTCGGCGAGCACCTTGTGCCAGAACCGGGCGTACAGCAGGTGCAGCACGGCGTGCTCCACGCCGCCGACGTACAGGTCGACGCCGCTCGGTGCCATCCAGTAGCGGTCGACCTCGGGATCGACGAGCGCGTCCTCGTTCGTGGGATCGAGGTAACGGAGGTAGTACCAGCACGACCCGGCCCACTGCGGCATCGTGTTCGTCTCGCGCACGTAGCGCCGCGGGCCGTCGCCGAGGTCGAGCTCGACCTCGAGCCACGACTCGGCACGCGCCAGCGGCGGCTCGGGGTCGCTGTCCGCGTCGTCGGGGGCGAGGGCGAGCGGCTTGAAGTCGTCGAGGTCGGGGAGCTCGACGGGCAGCGCGTGCTCCGGCACCGCGTGCGGGTCGCCGTGCTCGTCGTAGACGATCGGGAACGGCTCACCCCAGTACCGCTGGCGACTGAACAGCCAATCGCGCAGCTTGTAGGTGACCGCCGGCGCGCCGTACCCGGACTCCTCGAGCCACTCGTTGATGCGCGCCTTGGCTTCGTCCACGGGCAGCCCGTCGAGGAACCCGCTGTTGATCGCGGGTCCGTCGCCGAGGTACGCGTCACCCTCGAAACCCTCGGGCGGCTGCACCGTGCGCACGATCGGGAGCTCGAACTCCTCGGCGAACTCCCAGTCGCGCTCGTCCTGACCCGGCACCGCCATGATCGCGCCGGTGCCGTACCCCATCAGCACGTAGTCCGCGATGAAGATCGGGATCACCCAGTCGTTCGCCGGGTTGTGCGCGAACGCGCCCGTGAAGACACCGGTCTTCTCGCGACCTTCGGCCTGTCGCTCGAGATCTGTCTTGCTCGCGGCGAAGTCGCGGTACCGGCGCATGGCCTCGCCCGGGAGGACGTCGAGGCCGAACGTCCCGCGCCAGATCGTCGGGATGTTCTGCGGCCACTCGGCGGGCACGACGACGTCCACGAGCGGATGCTCCGGCGCCAGCACCATGTACGTCGCGCCGAACAGTGTGTCGGGTCGGGTGGTGAAGACCTCGATCTCGACGCCCTCGTGCTCCTCGACCGGGAATCGGATCATCGCCCCGGTGCTCCGGCCGATCCAGTTGCGCTGCATCGTCTTGATCGGCTCGGGCCAGTCGAGGAGGTCGAGGTCGCGCAGCAGCCGGTCGGCGTACTTGGTGATGGCGAGCTTCCACTGCTCGAGCGGCTTCTTGAAGACCGGGTAGTTGCCGCGCTCGCTGCGCCCCTCCGCCGTGACCTCCTCGTTCGCGAGGACGGTCCCGAGGCCGGGGCACCAGTTGACGGGCGCCTCGTCCAGGTACGCGAGGCGGTACGAGTCGATCACGGCGCCGCGCGTGCGGTCGTCGAGCTCGCTCCAGGGCAGACCGTCGGGGTTCGCGTCGGACACGGGCTCGCGCGCGCCGGTCTCGAGCTGCTCGACCAGGTCGGCGATCGGCCGGGCGCGATCTGCCTCGTCGTCGTACCAGGAGCCGAAGATCTGGAGGAAGATCCACTGCGTCCAGCGGTAGTAGCCGACGTCGGTGGTGGAGATGCTCCGGCGTGGGTCGTGCGCCAACCCGAGCGCGCGGAGCTGGCGCCGCATCGTCGCGATGTTCGCGTCGGTCGCGGCGCGGGGATGCTGGCCCGTCTCGAGCGCGTACTGCTCGGCGGGCAACCCGAACGCGTCGTACCCGAGGGCGTGGAGCACGTTGCGCCCGTTCATCCGGTGGAACCGGGCGAACACGTCGGTGCCGATGTAGCCCAGGGGATGGCCGACGTGGAGCCCGGCCCCGCTGGGGTACGGGAACATGTCGAGGACGTAGAGCCGCTGCCGGTTCCGCATGTCCTCGACGCCGTCGGCGAGCGCGCCGGTGGGGTTCGGGGTCCAGAACGTGTGGTGCTCGTCCCAGTGGTCCTGCCAGCGCGCTTCGATCTCGTTCGCGAGGCGCGCGTTGTAGCGGAACGGAGGTGCGGCGTCACTCATCTCGCGTTCGAGCGTAGTGATACGGGTCGCGAATGCCGGGCGGGGTTGCGTGTCACACCCGCGTGCGACGCTCCGGAACGTGTGTTCGGTGTGCGAGACGTTCGAGTCGGAACAGGCGACCGGTAACCTGGGCTCCGCCGGGGGCGTAGCTCAGTCTGGTAGAGCGCCTGCATGGCATGCAGGAGGATCCGCGGGTTCGAATCCCGTCGCCTCCACCGGATCGTTGTTCACATCGTTCGCCCTCGCAGGCCTCGTCGCAGGTGAGGGATCGTTCTCCGTCACCAACGACGACCCGCCGACGCGCAAGGACGGGTCGCTGCGTCGCAGGTTCGTCTTCTCCATCACGATGGCAAGCCGCGACCGACCACTCCTTGACGCCATGCACGAGCTTTTCGGCGTCGGCTCCGTCCGCGATCAGGCGGCTGCGAACGAACGCTGGTTGCCGACCACGACGTACTCCGTGTCGTCGCGTCTGGCGCATCGCGCAGTTACCATCCCCTTCTTCGAGGAGCATCTCCTTCCGTGCGCGAAGCGACGGCAGTTCGATCGCTGGCGCGCCGAGCTCGAGGCGTACGACCGGCGATACCCGACGCGTATCGGGCTCGGTCCATCGACATGCTCCGAACCAGGCTGCGACATGCCGGTTCGGGGCAGGGGTCTCTGTCGTTCCCACTACTACCGTGCCACCGGCTACTGAAGCCTTGGGCGAGTTCCTCGGCGGGTTTGTCGCCGGCGAGGGCAGCTTCTATCAGTCGGGCGAACCTCCGAAGTTCGTGTTCGCCGTCGGCCTCGGCGCTGTTGACGCCGCAACCTGCGAGCTGCTGAAGACGTTCTTCGGTGCAGGTCACATCACGCACTTTCCTCGCCGCAAGCCGCACTACGACGATGAGGTGACGTTCGCGATCCAGTCGATGCGTGACCATCTCGATGTCACGATCCCATTCATGGATGCACATCTACCCGAGTCGTACAAGCGGACGCAGTACCTGGCCTGGCGCGAGGAGCTGCTCGACTACTGCGAGCACCGAGCAAAGCGTCGCCGTGCGTGCACCGTCGACGGCTGCGATGCGCCACAGCGTGCGCACGGCTACTGCCGTCGCCACCTCTGGACGTTCCTGCGGCAGTAGTCCGAACTCTTCCCTGCCGCGATCTTCCACCGCGTACCCTCGCCACGTGATCGGCGTGATCGACTATCGGGCGGGCAACGCGCCGAGCGTCGGTTATGCGCTGGAGCGTCTCGGCATCGAGCACCGGCTCGTCGCGGCGCCCGAGGCGCTCGAGACCTGCGACCGCGTGATCCTGCCCGGCGTCGGCGCGGCGCGCGCCACCCTGGACTCTCTTGCCGCGTCCGGGCTCGTCGCGCCGCTGACGCGGCTCGTGATCGACGAGCGGGTGCCGTTCCTCGGCATCTGCATCGGGCTCCAGGTCCTCTTCGAGCACTCCGCCGAGGGTGAGACGCCCTGCCTCGGGTGGATCCCGGGAGGAGTCCAACGCTTCGACGACGGCACACAGCGCGTCCCGCAGATCGGGTGGAACGCTGTCCGGCTGCGCCGACCGCACCCCGTCACGGCCCGATTCCCCGACGGCGGGCACTGCTACTTCGTCAACTCCTACTACGCGGCACCGGCCGACCCTGGCGACGTGCTCGGCGAGACCTCCTACGGGGTGGAGTTCTGCTCGATCGTCGCGAGCCTGAACATCGTGGCGACGCAGTTCCACGCGGAGAAGAGCGGGGAGCTCGGTCTCGGGATCCTCGCATCGTTCGCCACCTGGGACCCGTCATGCTGACGAAGCGCCTCATCGCGTGCTTCGACGTCGTCGAGGGCCGGGTCACCAAGGCGCAGCAGTTCCAGGACAACATCGACGTCGCGCCGGCGGAGGACCTCGCCCAGCAGCTCTACGAGGACCAGATCGACGAGATCGTCTTCTACGACATCCTGGCGAGCGCCGAGCGGAGGATGATCGACCTCCCCGTGGTGCGCGCCGTCGCGCGCCACGTCTTCGTGCCGTTCACTGTCGGCGGCGGCATCCGCTCGATCGACGACATGTTCGAGGTGCTGAAAGCCGGGGCCGAGAAGATCAGCGTCGACTCCATGGCCGTGCGGGAGCCCGACATCATCCGGCAGGGCGCCGAGGCGTTCGGACGGCAGTGCATCGTCCTCAGCACCCAGGTCCAGCGAGTCGGTGCGCGGGAGGGCATCCCGAGCGGGTACGAGGTCTTCATCGACGGCGCCCGTACCGCCACCGGCCTCGACGCAGTCGACTGGGTCCGGCGCGGCGAGGAGCTCGGGGCCGGGGAGATCGTCGTCAACAGCATCGATCGAGACGGGACCGCGTCGGGCTACGACCTCGAGATCACACGCGCGGTCGCGGACGCCGTCAATGTCCCGGTCATCGCGTCTGGTGGGGCCGGAACCATCGACCACATCGCCGACGGGCTCACCGCGGGTGGCGCGCAGGCCGCGATCATCAGCTCGATCCTCTACTCGCCGCGCTTCGAGCGGAACCTCGGTGTGCGTGAGCTGAAGGATGGGTTGCGCGAGCGCGGCGTCGCGATGCGCCCGTACCTGGACTAACGCTCCGCGGCCGCGACGCGCGGCTCGGCGAACGGGACACGCGACGCGTCCGCCCAGAGACGGTCGAGGTCGTAGTACGCGCGCGTCTCGTCGAGGAAGACGTGCACGACGATGTCGCCGTAGTCGAGAAGGACCCACGTCGCATCCTCGAGGCCCTCGACGCCGATGGGCTTCGAGTCGTCGTGCTCACGCATCGCGAGCTGGATCTCGTCGACGACGGTGCGCACCTGGCGCGTGTTCGAAGCGGAGACGAGCACGAAGCGATCGATGATGGCGATGATCGGCGCGACATCGATGATCGAGATGTCGCGCGCCTTCTTCTCGGCCGCCGCGGTCGCGGCGACGAGCGCCCGAGTCGTCGGTGGCGACGCAGGCCCGGTCAAGCGCCTCTGCTCGACACGGGGGCCGTCGTCATCGACCAGCAGCATAGAGCCCGCGCGCGTGGATCACGCGAACTACGGACTCGGGAACGAGGCCGTGCACCGGGAAGCCGCGGGCCAGCCGCTGCCGGATGTCGGTCGACGACACGTCGAGCCGCGGGATCGCGAGATGCTCGACGGACCAGCCATCGCCGGGTGGCGTCGCGTGCTCGCCCTCGCGCTCGACGACCACGACGGTCGCGAGGTCGCGCGTGTCCTCGAGCCGCTGCCAGGTCGACATGTTCGCGACCGCGTCGGCACCGAGCAGCAAGTACAGCGAGCGGTCGGGGCCGGCCAGCGCCTCGAGCGTGTCCGCCGTCACCGAGGGCTGTCCGCGATCGATCTCGACCGAGCTCGCCTCGAGTCCGTCGACCTCGGCGACGACGGCTTCGACCAGCGCCAAGCGGTCCGCCGCGGACGCGACGACGATGCCCCGCTTCTGCCAGGGGTCGCCGGCGACGACCAAGAGCACGCGATCGAGCTCGAGGCGAGCACGCGCGTCGGACGCCGCGACGACATGGCCCATGTGGATCGGGTCGAACGTCCCCCCGAAGATCCCGACGCGCTCCGCTGCCGAGCCCGAGCCACGTCGAGCCTGCTGCGCCATCGTGTCGACATTACGGCGACGCGGCGACGCCACCCGGCGTTCACATCACGGCAACACGATCGTCGTCGTTCGGCACGTACCCTGCGCTCGTGAGTGCATCGCCCGAGACCCACGTCCTCGTGCGGGTGTGGCTGCCGGATCGGCCCGGGGCGCTCGGGCTCGTCGCCGCCCGCATCGGCTCGGTGGGCGGCGACATCGTCGGTGTCGACGTGCTCGAGCGCTCCGAGGGGGTCGCGGTCGACGAGTTTGCCGTCGTGCTCCCGAGCCTCGAGGTGCTGGAGCTCCTCGCCCGCGAGATCGAGCAGGTCGACGGCACCTCGGTCGAGGAGTTCCGGGTCGTCGGGGCGTTCCCCGACGCGAGGCTCGACGCGCTCGAGTCGGCAGCGAACCTCTGCGAGGCGGAGACGCCGGCCGAGCTCCGCCGTGCGCTCGTCGAGCACCTCCGCCGCGAGTTCCTGGCCGAGTGGGCGGTGCTGCTCGTGGGCACGGAGCTCGTCGCCGGCGCGGGCACCACGCCGCCGGCGCCCGAGTTCCTCGCCGCGCTCGCTGCCGGCACCGCGGCATCGCCGAAGGTCGCGGACGGCACGACCGGCCCCGACGACGTGCTCGTCGCGCCGCTTCCCGGCCATGGCGCGACGGTGCTCGTCGGCCGCGGCGGCCATCCGTTCCGCCGGCGCGAGCGCGTGCAGCTCCTCGCGCTGGCGCGGATCGCCGACCGCGCCTGGTCGTTGCTCGGCGCGGAGTGAGCGCCGTGCGCGCTCAGCCTTCGGCGACGGTCGTGACGAACCGCTCGAGCTGCCGAAGGTTCCGGCACTCGTACACGCCGTCGCAGTACGGCACGTAGTCCGAGATGATCGAGTCGCCGGTGTCCCAGTAGCCGATCGGCTCGGGGTTCAGCCAGTACACGTGCTTCGCGCGCTTCTGGAGCTGGTCGACGACCCAGGCCTGGGACGCGTGGTAGTTGTTGCGCGCGTCGCCGAGCAGGATGATCGAGGACTTCGGCGTGACCTCGTTGAAGTGCCGGTCGTGGAACACCTCGAAGGCATGGCCGTAGTCGGAGTGACCGTCGACCCAGACGACGTCCGCCTCCGTGTTGACGCGGTGCACGGCTTCCATCACGTCGTCGCACTCCTGGAAGTAGCGCGTCACCTCGTCGATCCCGTCGATGAACACCCACGACCGGACCTTCGAGAACTGGCTCGCCATGGCGTACACGAACTGCAGCGTGAAGCGGGCGAAGCTCGCCACCGACCCGGAGATGTCGGCGACGACCATGATCTCGGGCTTCGACGGGTGCGGGTTCTTGAACTTCGGCTCCGCCGGCACGCCCCCGTACGACAACGACGCGCGCACGGTCTTGCGGAAGTCGAGGGTGCCGTGATGGCGCCGGCGGCGACGCTGTGCGAGACGTGCGGCAAGTGCCCGGGTGAGCGGATAGATCGCGCGCTGGAGCGCCAGCATCTCGTCGCGTGACGCGTGCATGAAGTCGACGTCCTCCGGCAACGGCTTGCGGAGCGTGCGCGCCATCGCCTCGACACCGCGGTCGGCGACGAGCCGGCGGCGGATCTCCGTCTCGATCAGCTCCTTGAGCTCCTTCAGCCGTGCGTCGTGCTCCTCGCGCTGCAGGCGCTCGTCGAGCTCGCCCTCCCCGACCTCGCCGGCTTCCCGGGCACGGCCCATCATCCGCGCGCCGAGGTCGTCGAGGTCGAGCTGCCGGAGCGTCCGATAGAGGTAGTACGTGCCGCCGACCGGCCGCCCGGGCTCCATCCCCGCGAACATCGTGACCGCCATCGCCGCGAGCCGCCGGAGGGCGTCGCGGTCGCCGCTCATCAGCGCGTCGAGCAGCATCTGCGCGAGCTCGTCCTTGTCGAGCTGACCGCCCCCGCCGCCTCCCGCGGCCTCCGACAGCAGTGACTCCCAGAGCTCGTCGGCCTCGCCGTCGTCGCCGTCGACACCGGGAGACCACAGCGAGAAGTACACGTCGAACACCGTCTCGAACGCACGCCAGTGATGGTGGTGCTTCACGAGCGTCGCTCCGAGCGC
>DATBSK010000038.1:0-21524 GCA_036559825.1 Acidimicrobiia bacterium
ACCCGGCGAAGCGCAAGGCGTCGCACAGGAGGTCGAGCAACGAGTCCTCGTCGTCGACGACGAGCAGGCGCGGCCGGTCGGGCGCGTCGACGACTGCATCGGTGGTGACCATGCCGGCACCGTACGGACGGAACCTGAGAGCACCCTGGGAGTCGTCTGGGTGTCTCCTCCGCATGGGTCGGCTCGCTGCGGCGTAGGCGTCGGGGTGGCTTTGCCGCCCGACGCCGGTCGAGCCGGAGCTTGCGACGGCGACCGTGCGGGCGATACGTGCGCCGCGGACGCTCGCCTCGCCTAGCTCACGACGCCGTCGGCGCGGAGCCGGCCGACCTCGTCGGCGAGGCCGAGCTCGGCGAGGATCTCGTCGGTGTGCTGGCCGAGCGCGGGCGCGGGCCCGGCCAGGTCCGCGGGCGTCGCGCCGAACCGACCGGGATGCCGCGGCCGGCGCACCCGACCGACGACCGGGTCGACCGAGTCCTCGAAGAGGCCGATCGCCTGCACGTGCGGGTCGTCGGGGAGGTCTGCCGGCTCGACCACGACGCCGCAGGGCACGCGCTCGGCCTCCAGGCGCGCCATCGCCGCCTCGGTGCTGAGGCGGCTCGCCGCCTCGTAGCACCGGGCCATGATCACCTGCATCACGTCGCGGTTGCGAGCGCGCTCGCCGATCGTCGCGACCCGGGGGTCGTCGTATCCGTCGACGCCGAAGCCGCGGCACATGCCGGCGAAGTCGGCGTCGGAGGTCGGCGTGACGACGCCGTAGCCGTCGGTGAACCGGAACGGCCGGAAGTTCGACGAGAAGCTGGACTTCATGCTGCGGTCCGAGTCGAGCAGGACCTCGTTGCCGGCCGCGTCCGCCCAGAGGAACGAGACCACGGCATCGAGCATCGAGATCTCCACTCGCTGCCCGGCGCCGGTGCGCTCACGGGCGAACAAGGCGGCGGTGATCGCCTGCACGGCGAACATCGACGTCACCTTGTCGGCCGCGGTCTGGTTCAGGAACCGCGGCTCGCCGGTGTCGGGGTCGGCCTGGTTCGCGCCGAAGCCGCCGTAGGCCTGGATCACCGTGTCGTAGGCGCTCTTGCCGGCGTAGGGGCCCGTCGGGCCGAACCCCGTGAGGGATGCATAGACGAGACGCTCGTTCACCGCCGACAGCGCGTCGTAGCCGAGACCCAGGCGCTCCATCACGCCGGGCCGGTAGTTCTCGACGAAGACGTCGGCTCCCCGGGCCATCCGGAGCACGACGTCACGCGCCTCGGGCCGGTGAAGGTCGATGGCGATCGAGCGCTTGCCGCGGTTGCACATCGTGTAGAGCGCGCTCGTGCCGTTCACCGACACGCCGACGTAGCGCGCGATGTCGCCGAAGCCGGGGCGCTCGATCTTCACGACATCCGCGCCTTGGTCCGCGAGGAGCGCGAGCGCGTACGGACCGGTGAGTGCGATCGAGCAGTCGACGATCCGGACGCCGTGCATGGGTCCGCGGGACGACGACTCTGGGTTCACAGCCTGCGGATGGTAGGCGTAGCGTGTCCCGCCGTGACCGCCGAGGCTCCCCAGAACCCGAAGATCGCCGGCCGCGAGCCCGTGTTCCGCCACCTGGACGACGAGCCGTGGCAGCCGGTCCGGGCGCAACGCAACGCCGACGGCTCGGAGGCGTTCGTGCACGAGAAGTGGCTCGCGTTCTCGGGCGACCCGCAGTACCTGTCGCTCTACGCGCGGTACGACCCCGGGATGATCGTGCGCCGGCACGGGCACTTCAGCCCGCACGTCGTCTTCGTCATCGAGGGCGAGCTGACCGTGGGCGACCGGGTGTGCCCCGCGGGCACGCACATCGAGCTGCCGTTCGGCGCCGCCTTCGGGCCGATCATCGCGGGCGACGAGGGTGCGACCCTGTTCGAGGTGATGATGGGCGACCCGCGGAGCTGGGGCGACGAGCCCGAAGCCTTCACCCGTGCGCTCGATGCTCGCGGCGCGACGGCGCTGCCCGACCCGCCGCTCGACTACCCGGAGTGGCTCGAGGACCTGCGGACGCACTGGATCGACGCTTCGCCGTGACCGCCCGGCGCGTCGACCCGTCGACGCCGCTCGTCGTCTACGTGCCCTTCCCGATGCTGCACTCGGCGGTGGACGCCGAGCGGCTCGGGCGCATCCACCCCCGCATCGAGGTGCTCACGACGCCCTTCGAGATCGACCACGAGCTGCGGACGGCACGGGAGCAGGACCCCTTCTCGGAGGAGCTGCGGGCGCGAGCGCCGGAGCTCTCGCCCGAGCAGCGCGCCGCCTTCGAGCGCGCCGAGGTCGTGTTCACGCTCGACGTCCCGATGGACCTCCCGCCCCTCGCGCCGCAGCTGCGGTGGGTGCAGTGCATCGGCTCGGGTGTCGGCCAGTACGTCGCCGCGCGCCTTCCCGAAGGCGACATCGTCCTCACGAACGGCGCCGGCATCGCGTCGGCGCCGATCGCGGAGTGGGTCGTCGCGCGGACGCTGCAGATCATCAAGCGACTCCCGGAGCACGACGAGAACGCGCGCGCACACACCTGGGCCATCGCGCTCGGCGGCAACCTGGGCGGCCGGACGGTCGCGATCATCGGCCTGGGGGCCATCGGCCGCGATGCGGCGCGGCGCTTCCGGGCATTCGACGTGCACCTGCTCGGCGTTCGGCGGCGCTTCACGCCGGGCGCGGATGATCCCGACGTCGACGAGCTCTTCGGTCCGGAGTCGATCCGGGACGTCGTGTCGCGTGCCGACGTGGTCGTGCTGTCGGCGCCGGGCAGCGACGAGAACGAGAGCCTCTTCGACGACGCGATGTTCGCCGCCATGCCCCGTGGCTCGATCTTCGTCAACGTCGCGCGCGGCACGCTCGTCGACGAGGCAGCGCTCGTGCGCGCGCTCGAAAGCGGGCAGCTCGGGGCCGCGGCGATCGACGTCGCGCGTCGCGAGCCGCTCCCCGCGGACGACCCGCTGTGGTCGGCGCCCAACCTCTTCGTGTCACCGCACAGCTCCGCGAGCGGTGAGCGGTACGCCGAGCGCGCCTTCGACCTCTTCTGCGACAACCTCGCGCGCTACGTCGCCGGCGAGCCGCTGCACAACGTCATCGACCTCACGGGCGGCTACTGATCGAACTCGGCTTGTGAGCGCGGCCGACCGCCGGGTCCGCTGTACGCGAGCCCGTACCCGGGCTGCGAGCCGAACTCCTCTGCGGCGCGCTCGACGGCGGGTCGCGCCGTGCGCCAGGCCTCGACGAGGCGGTCCTCGGCCTCGTAGTCGAACGGGTCGGTGAGCACCTGCTCCTCCGTGCCGCCCGGCGGGGGCGGATGGTCCGCCAGCCACCGGGCGGTGAAGGCGAGCGCCTGCCGGGCCGGCAGGACGTCGCGGTAGCCGAGGTCGTTGCGCACGCGGCCGAGATCGAGGACGCGATGCGTCGGGAGTGGCTGCGCGAGCAGCGGGCGCGCCGGGACGGCGACGTCGTAGGGCATCGACACGATGTCGAACCGGTGCCCGAGCGCGCCGGCGACGATCTCGACGACCTGGCGCACCGAGAGCACCTCTTCGTCGCCGATGTTGTAGATCTTCCCCGCGCCGGCTTCGGGCGCATCCACGGCGAGCAGCAGCGCGTGGGCGAGGTTCTCGGTGTACCCGTGATGGTGCAGCGTGAGGCCGTCGTCGGCGACGACGAGCCGGGCGCGCCCGTCGAGCACGCGGCGCACGATCGACCACTCGCGGGGTGCGAGCTGGTACGGCCCGTAGACGTACGGGTAGCGGAAGTGCGTGGCACCCGGATGGTGCTCGAAGACCTCGGACTCCGTGCGGGCGATGCGGTACCCCTTCTCGTCGTCGCCGGGCTCGGCGACGGTGTCCGCGTCCTCACGCACCGGTACCGGCAGCCCGGGCGGGTCGTGCAGCCACGGGTTCATCCAGCCGCGGTACGCGGGCACGCCTCCCACGGAGAGGAACGCGCCGGCGAGCCCGGCGGTGAGCCGGGCGATCGTGCGCAACCGGCCGTACATCGCGACGACGAGGTCAAACGTGCGTCCGTCGAGGGCACGGCGCAGGTCGTCCTCGTCGTAGGGGTCGTGGTGCAGGTGGTGCACCTCGACAGGGGTCTCCGCGCGCTCGTGCTGCCCGCGGTGCAGGATCGTCACGTCGCACCCGCGCGCGACGAGACCGCGCACGAGGGGAATGCCGGTGGGACCGGTCCCGCCGATCACGAGCACGCGTCGTGCCATGTCTCCGCGCCTCCTTCGGCGTGGAGCGTACGGTCCGGGCGGTTCAGGCTGCGCCTACGCTGCGCCGCGTGCGCGTCGGCGTCCACCTCCCGCAGTACGGGCGCACGGCCGGGCCGGAGGCCATCCGCCGCGCGGCACGCCACGCCGAGGAGCTGGGCTTCGCCGATGTCTGGGTGAGCGATCACGTGGTCATCCCTGCTGCGCAGGGCTACCCGTCGCCGTACCTGTTCGACCCGCTCGTGACCCTGACGTGCGGGGCGGCGGTGACGACGCGCATCGGGCTGGGCACCAGTGTGCTCGTCCTCCCGCACCACAACCCGCTGTGGCTGGCGAACGCGCTCGCGAGCCTCGACGCGCTGAGCGAGGGGCGGCTGACCGTCGGCGTCGGCATCGGCTGGTCGGAAGCGGAGTTCGCCGCACTCGGCCAGTCGTTCCACGACCGCGGGCGCCGGACCGACGAGATCATCGACCTCCTCCGGTCGTGCTGGCGCGACGACCCCGTCTCGTTCGTGGGTGACCACTACTCCTTCGCGGACGTGCGTCTGCTCCCCAAGCCTGCGCACGCCGTCCCGATCTGGGTGGGTGGAGGCAGCGAGCGCGCCTACCGGCGAGGTGTCGAGCGAGGCGACGGGTTCCAGGTCATCGGTGTCGATCCCGACGCGGCCCGCGTGGTGTGTGCGCGGCTGCGTCGCGACCGGCCCGAGGAGACGTTCACGATCTCGTTGCGCACCGGCTGGGACCCCCAGGGCATGGAGCCCGACACGATCCGGCGCGAGCGCGACGCCTTCGCCGCCGCCGGGATCCAGCACGTCGTGTCGGCCCCTTGGCGGGCGACCCTCGACGACTGGCTCCGGTCCATGGACCTGCTCGCGGCGCTCGTGCTCGATCGGACCGGCCCCTAGCATCAGCCGAATGCCGGACTTCGAGACGCTGGGCTACGAGGAGATCGACGGTGTCGCGTGGGTGACGCTCGACCGTCCGGAGGTGCTGAACGCGTTCAACCTCCAGATGCAGCACGAGCTCCACACGCTGTGGCGCGGGCTGCGCACGAACGACGACGTCCGCTGCGTCGTGCTCACCGGAGCGGGTGAGAAGGCGTTCTGCGTCGGGATCGACCGCCAGGAGACCATGGGCGGCTGGGACGGCACGGAGGACGTCGGGAACCGGAGCGCGGCGACCGGCGAGGTGTCGACGAGCCCGTGGCACTTCGACGACCCCGGCGACAACATCGGCCCGAAGTCGAACGACCTCTGGAAGCCGGTCATCGCCGCCGTGAACGGCATGGCGTGCGGTGGCGCCTTCTACATCCTCGGCGAGGTCGACTTCATCATCGCCGCCGACCACGCGACGTTCTTCGACCCGCACGTCACCTTCGGGATGACGTCGTGCTTCGAGTCGATGCACATGCTCCAGAAGATGCCGTTCCACGAGATCATGCGCCTCGCGCTGCTCGGATCGAGCGAGCGCATGTCGGCGGAGCGCGCGCGGGAGATCGGGCTCGTGTCGGAGGTCGTCCCGCTCGGTGAGCTGCGCGACGCGGCGGGGTGGGCGGCGGGCGAGATCGCCGGGGCTCCTTCGATCGCGATCCAGGGCACCGTGCGAGCGCTCTGGACCGCGCGCGAGCTGTCGCGCATGCACGCGCTCGACGTGGGGAAGATCCTCATCCGCGTGGGCAGCGACCGCGAATCGCTCTTCGCCGGGCAGCAGTCCTTCGCGAGCGGCGAGCGAAAGAAGCCGCGGATCAGATGACCTGGACTTACTGGCGCAGCAGCGACAGCAGCCGCAGCACCTCCAGGTAGAGCCACACGAGCGTGACCATCAGCCCGAAGGCGCCGTACCACTCCATGTAGGACGGCGCGCCGGCGATCGACGCGCGGCGGATGAACTCGTAGTCGAGGAACAGGTTGAGCGCGGCCACGACCGCGATCCCCGCTGTGATGATGATCCCGAGAGGCGTCGGATCGTTCCAGAACGTGAGGTCGGCACCCAGCAGCGTCGCGATCCACGTGACCGCGTACATCAGGAAGATGCCGATGGTCGCGCCGAGCACGATCATGATGAACCGGTTCGTGACCTTGACGACGCCGAAGACGTAGAGGGCCAACGTCACGAGGAACACCGCGACCGTCGCCAGGATCGCCTGCAGGACGATCCCGTCCCAGCGCACCTCGAACGCCTTCGAGAGGATCCCGAGGAAGACCCCTTCGAGCAGCGCATACACCGGGCCGAGGAACGGCGACACCTTCGGGACGAACGCGCAGACCATCGCGGCACCGAACGCGCCGATGAGCACGAGCCACGACCAGTCCGGGATGTTGACCTGGGTCGCCGACGTGACGTCGACCTGCTGCCAGCCGAAGGCTCCCCCGGCGAGCACGAGCAGGAAGAGCACGAACGCACGCGCGAACGTCCCGTTGGCGGTCATGGTGCGACCGGCGCGGGTCGGCGCAGCCGGCGCCTCGCCGGCGGTCAGCGTGTCGGGCGCGGCCCATCCCGGCTCCGACTCGTCGCGAACGCGCTCGAACGCCTTCTCGGACAGCACCGGGCTCGCCATGCCGCATCGCTCCCGTCGTTGCTCCGCTTCGGCGTCGTCCGTCGAGACGCCGGTACCATCCTCGCGCTCCCGGCGGTGCGCGCGGCAGCGTGGGCGGAGCCCGAGGAGGAGCCCTGAGCGACGACGACGTCGCGCCGGCCATCGAACAGGCCGCGGCGACTCCCGAGTCGCGACGCGAGCGGCTCGCGCGCTACGCGCAAGCGACGCGGAGCCGCACCGACGCGCTACGCCGGCACGCGGCCGATCACATGGAACGGCTCGAGGATGAGCGCTCGCACCGTCCGCTCGTCGACGTCGTGTTGTCGGTGCGTGACGTCGACGACCGCCTGGCCGGGCGTGAGCTCTCGGCCGCGGTTGCGTACCGGCTCTTCTTCCTCATGCTCCCACTGCTCCTCCTCGCGGTCGGTGGGATCGGGCTCGCCGCTGCGTCGGATCGCGGCGCGACGAGCGACGCGGTGCGCAGCTCGGGGACCACCGCAGCCGTGGCGAAGTCGATCGCGGATGCCACCGGCGAGCTGTCGGTCCTCGAGCATCTGGTCGTCCTCGGCATCGGCGTCTTCGGGACGTACTTCGCCGCGCGCGGGCTGATGAAGACGCTCGCACGCGTCCATGCCGGAGCGTGGGAAGTGCCCTTCACGAAGACGCCGCGTGGGTTCCGGGCGGCTGGCATCGTGCTCGGTCTCGTCGTTGCGCTGGTCGTCCTGAGCCAGGAGTGGAACCAGCTGAAGGACCGGCTCGGTGCGCTCGAGTTCCTGCTCGCGCTCCCCGTGGTCGGCCTCGTGTACGCGGTGTTGATCGGCGTGATGCACGCGCAGCTGCCGCGCCCGGCCGACGCGACCTGGCACCGCCTCGTGCCCGGCGCGCTCCTCGTGGGGCTGTCGATCGCTGCGCTCCAGGCCTTCGTGCTCGGCTACATCGCGCGCAAGCTGTCGAGCAGCTCCGAGCTCTACGGCGGGGTCGGCACGGCCATCGTCGTGCTGTTCTGGCTCTACCTGCTGGGGCGCGTGCTCGTGGTCGGCGCGGTGCTCGACGGCGTGCTCTGGCGGCGGCGCGACGGCGCGGAGTCGGTTAGATGAGCTTGGCCTTCGCGGTCTCGAACTCGGCGTCGGTGAGCTTGCCCTGGTCGTGCAGCGCGGAGAGCTTCTGCAGCTCGTCGCCGACGTTCACGCCGAGCTGCTTGCGCGCCGCGGCCATGTCCTCCTGCGCCCATCGCTGGTGGTCCTCCGCCCAGCTGTGGCCTCGGCTGATGAGGTAGATGAGGATCCCGAGGAACGGCAGCAGGATGATGACGATCACCCAACCGGCCTTGGCCCAGCCGGACATGTGTCGCCGGAACAGGTCCGCGAAGACGGTGATGAGCAGCCAGAAGAAGATGACGAGGAAGAAGATGTAGAGGATCGAGACGAGCAGCTCTCCGAAGCTCACGTCTGCCAGCACGGTGCTCACGAGCGACTCCTTTGTCGGGCGGACCGCAATCTACGCGAACGCCCGCGTGCTGGCGCTGATGCGGGGTCCCGCAGCCGAGCGCTTCGGGACACCGTGCTCCCAGTCGCAGTGGCAGCGACCGCGCATGACGATGAGATCGCCCGAGCCCGGGCGCACGTCCATCGAGCGCCCGCCCGACCGCGGCCGGAACAGGAACGGGCGAGTCGCTCCGAGCGTGACGATCGCGACGAGACCCTCGTCGAGCTCGCGCAGCTCGCGGTCGCGGTGGAACGCGACGCTGTCACGGCCATCGCGGTAGTAGTTGAGGAACACGCCGCCGAAGCGTCTCCCGTAGCGCACGCCCAGCGCCGTTCGCATCTCGGAGAGGACGGGGTGGGGGAGCGCGTCGCCGGAGATGTACCCGCGGGTCAGGCGCGGCTCGTCGACCATGCGGTCGTACATCCACCGGCGGCCGTGCCGCCACGGAACGGTGTCGACGAGCAGCTCGAAGAGCGTGTCGGCACCGAGCAGCCACGAACGCACGACGTCGACCCACGAGCGGTCGTCGAGTCGCACGCGCTCGGTGGGGGCGGCGTGATCCAGCCCCGGTTTGCCGCCCCCGAGCAGGGTGCGCTGCAGGCACGCCACGCCCGGAGGCTATCGAACACACGTTCGACATCGCCAGGCGGTCACCCGCCGTCCGTGCCCGCCCCGGCGTCGCCGTCGAGCTCCGCTCGGCGGCCGCGGGTCCCAACGAAGCTCGAGATGAGCGACGCAACGATGGTCACGAGGAAGACCTGGCCGATCAGGGCTTCGAGGGTCACGAGCACCTTCCCGACCGACGTTCCCGGCGTGAGGTCGCCGAAGCCGGTCGTCGTGAGGACGATGAAGCTGAAGTACAGGAAGTCGATCCGCTCGTGGGTTCCGGGTTGCGCGAAGAAGTTCTCCGAGCCGACGGTCTGGAGCATCCCGTAGATCGCCGCGAACCCGATCCCGATCAGGAGATACGAGCAGATCGCCCCCAGGATCGTCTCGAGATCGACCGTCGGGTGACGGAAGATCCGGTTCAGGATGACGATCGGCGAGGCGACGATGAAGCCGATCCAGATGTACGTCGCGCCGGTGAACGCCTCGCTGTCGACGACCGCTTGCACGAAGTTGACCGTGACGACGAACACCGAGACCAACATGGTGATCCGGACCCATCGGCCCCGCACGTGCGAGGTGTGGAGCGTCAGCAGCAGGATCCCGGCGAACGACACCGAGAGCACGGTCTTCCCCCAATGGCTGGTCCCGATCAGCGCCATCTCGAAGTACGCCGCGATGATCAGGATCAGCAGCAGCCCGTAGGTGTCGCCTTCCTCCAGGCGGTCGCGGAACGACCGTCGGGTGATCCGCAGGGGCTTCTCCCCGGCCACCTCAGGTCGCGCGCTTGCTCGCGGCCTTCTTCTCGGGCTCCGGCGACGGAGCACCGCGCCCCAGCACCTCGATGATGACGAGCCCGAGGACGACGACGAGGGCGACGACCAGGACGGTGAGCGGACTCACCCGCGACATCGCGACCAGGATCACGAGCGCGATCACGACCACCGCCGCACGGAGAGCAGTCTTGTAGCGCGTGACGAAGTGACCGACGCGGCTCTCCTCGACCGCTTGCCCCTCGCCTCCGCTGCTGAGCTTCTTGACGCCGTCGCGGATGCGCGTCGCCAAGCGGCCGGGGCCGGCGATCCAGGCACCGATCGCGACGACGATGGCGACAGCGAGGGCGCTGCGCGCCGAGAGCCGCAGGAAGCCGAGAACCTGGTCGTAAGCGGCGCCGGCTGCGTCGCGGTTCCGGAAGCCCGCGTCGAGATAGAAGCTGCGGGCCACGTTGAAGATCACCAGCAGCAGCGCCATCCCGATCGCGATGCCGATCGCGGCGCGCAGGACCGTACGTCGCCGATTCGGAGAGATCACGAGCGCCACGATCAGCATGAGCAGCATGACGACGGGGAGCCAGTACGCCAGCGTGTCGAGGAGATCGACGGCGCCCTGAACCTTGGTGAGCTCCTCCGACTTGAAGAGCACGAGCTCACGCGGTGCGTTCGAGTCGCTGCCCGAGAAGATGTCGACGCCGATCTTCGAGAGCGCGCCCTGCACCTTCTCGACGACGGGGCCGAGCTCGATCGTGACCTCGCCGTTCTTCGTCGTGACCCGGCCACCCTCGTTGCCGGTGAGCACCGCGACGACCCGGGAGTGCGCACGGCGATTGAGGTTCTCCCAGAGCGACTCGAACTGGTCGGACTGCACGATGGTCAGCGTCGCGTTGTGCACGAACTGGTCGATCCCCTTCGCGATGAAGGGGGCCACGAACGCCGCCTTCGCGGGGAGTGCGTCCTTCACCTCTTTGGCGACGTCGACGTTGCGCTGCAGCGCGAGCACCACTCTGTCGGCGAGCGCTTCCTGGATGTCGGGATCCTCGGCGAGCGGACCGACCGTTTCGACGTACTGGTCCGTGTTCAGCAGCGTGTTGTGCGTCCAGACCGCGAGCAGCGACAGCGGTGCGAGGATGCAGACCAGGACGATCAACACGCCGCACAGGATCCGGCGCCACCGGGGCACGTGCTCCGTCCCGTTGCTCGACCCCTCGTTCCCCGTCGTCCCTGGCATGGCGCGCATCCTGGCACGTCCATCGGCGGCGCGCCTTCATCTGATCAGGACGATTCGGCGGCGCGCGCGAGACTCCCGAGCCGTGCCCCCGCAGACGATCCCACTCGACGTCGCCGATGCGACGCCGCAGTGGCTCAGCCGCGTGCTCGGCGTGACCGTGACGGGTGTCGAGGTCATCGATGCGCATTCGGGCACGACCGGGCGCGCCCGGCTCGCGCTCGAGTATGACGAGGAGCCCGCCGGCCCGACCACGGTGTTCCTCAAGCTCGCTCCGTTCGACGAGCGCCAGCGCCGGTTCGTCGACACGGTCGGGCTCGGCGTCGCCGAGGCGCGCTTCTATCGCGACGTGGCCGGCGAGGTGCCGGTGCGCGTGCCGCACGTGCACCATGCCGCCTTCGACGAAGCGGGGCGCTACGCGATGTTGCTCGAGGACCTCGAGCTCTCCGGGTGCCGGTTCCCGAGCCCGCGCGATCCCGACATCGTCGACACGGTCGCGGCGATCGTCGAGGGCCTCGGGTCGCTGCACAGCCGGTACTGGGGATCGTCGCGGCTGGAGGACGGCGGCGATCTCGCGTGGGTGCGCGAGGGCTACCGGGTGGCCTTCGGCAGCGGGGCGACCTACGTCGAGAAGGCGCGCGACGCCTTCGGCGACCAGATGTCGGACGACTTCCGCCGCCTCGCCGATCTGACCATCGCCCGCCCCGCGGACGTCGCCGCGCTGCTCGCGAGCGGCCCACCGACGTTGATCCACGGCGATCCGCACCTCGGCAACCTCTTCACGGACGGGGCGACCGCCGGGTTCTTCGACTGGGGGATGATCTGGCGCGCGACCGGGATGCGCGACGTCGCGTACATCCTGGGGAACTCGGCACCCACCGAGGCGCGCCGCAGCTACGAGCGCGACTGGCTGCGGCTCTACCTCGATGTGCTGCGCGCCAGCCGGATCGACCTCACCTTCGACGAGGCGTGGACGCAGTACCGGATGCTCGTCGCCTACGCGTGGAACTCGGCGACCTCGACCGCCGCCATGGGCAGCCGCTGGCAGGCGATCGACGTCGGGAGGGGCGGCATGGCCCGCGCGACCGCCTCGATCGAGGACCTCGAGACCGTCGCGCTCCTGGAGTCCATGCTCGAGTAAACCATCACGACGCGGTGTGGAACCGCTCGGTCACGTTGCGCCAGCGGTCGAGCGTGCCCGCGCCGTACTTCCAGCCGCCCGTCGCGTCGTACATGACGACGCGGTCGGCGACGCCGTCGTACTTGGCGTGCAACGCATCCGCGAGGCCGTCCCAGGACGTCTCGAGGCTGTACACCTCGAGCATCTCGTCCGTGATCGTCGCGGCCATGCCTTGCAAGTCGCCGGCGCGCTGGAGCTCGTGCAGGCGATCCGAGGTCCCCTCCCAGCCGTGGAGGTCGAACACGCCCGCGTAGGTGCGCGTCGACCCGTAGAACGCGATCCGCAGGCGCGTCTCGTCGCGCGCGCGCACGCGCTCCTCCTCGGTCTCACCGATGATCGCCATCACGGGGCACACGATGGAGACGTCCGAGGGGTCGCGCCCGGCTCGTTTCGCGCCCTCGTGCACCGCCGGCAACACCACCTCGTGGAGGTACCGCAGCGAGTGGAACGGGTGCACGTGCACACCGTCGGCGACCTCACCGGCCATGCGGCACGACCAGGGCCGCACGGCCGCGACATAGATCGGGACGTCGGGGTGGGCGATCGGCCCGGGGCTCCACATCGCGGGCAGCAGGTCGAAGGACCAGTAGTCGCCGTGGAAGTCGAGGCGCTCCTCCCCCTGGAACGCGCGGAAGATCGCCCGGAGCGCGAGCACGCACTCCCGCAGGCGCGTGCCCGGGTGCTCGAACGGCACGGAGTAGCGCCGCTCGTTGTGTGCCTTCACCTGCGTGCCCAGCCCGAGCACGAACCGGCCCTCGGTGGCGTCCGCGAGCTCCCACGCGATCTGCGCGGTGACCATGGGGCTGCGCGGGAAGGCGAGGGCGACCGCGGTGCCGATGTCGAGACCGGGCGCGGACAGCGCGGCGGCCGTGCACCCGGTGTACGCGGTGCGGCCGCTCTCGGTGAACCAGAGGCCGTCGAAGCCGCACGAGTCCACCTCGGTCGCGAGCCCCGGGACCTCGCGCAGGCTGCGACTCATCGCGATCGTGTCGATCTGCATGCTCGTAAGGTACCGATCCATGGCCGACGACACATCGGGCAGCCAGCCTGCAGCGCGTCATGTGCTCGATCTCGTGCAAGAGGGGGTCAGGCCGAGCGACGCGGCCGAGGCCATGCGCGACGCGCAGGTCGACGCGGTGGAGGTTGCTCCCCGGACGTGGATCGTCCAGCCGTCGCTCGTGAACGTGTACCTGCTCGAGACGGACGACGGCCTCGTGATGATCGACTCGGGTCTGCAGAGCGACGCCGATGCGGTCCACGGTGCGGTTCGGGCGCGCTTCGACGCGCCGCTGCACACCGTCGTCTTCACGCATGGGCACCTCGACCACGCCTTCGGGCTCGGGCGCTTCCTCGAGGACGGCGAGCGGCCGCGAATCGTCGCCCACGAGAACGTCGTGCGCCGCTTCCACGACTACGCGCGGCTGGCGCGCCTGAACGCGCTCGTGAACAAGCGCCAGTGGCAGCTCCCCGACATGCCGTGGTGGCCGAGCGCCGACGACGACTTCTGCTGGCCGACCGACACCTACCGCGACTCGCTCGAGCTCGACATCGGCGGCGAGCGGTTCGTCTGCCGCCACGGGCAGGGCGAGACCGACGACCACACCTGGGTCTGGGTGCCCGGCCGCGGCACGCTCGCCTCGGGCGACTTCTTCTGCATGACCATGCCGAACTGCGGCAACCCGAACAAGGTGCAGCGCTACCCGGAGGAATGGGCGGACGCGGACGAGGAGATGGCGGCCCTCGGCGCCGAGCTGATGCTCCCGGGTCACGGCGAGCCGATCCGGGGCGCCGAGCGGATCCGGCGCGGGCTGCTCGAGCAGGCCGAGTTCCTCCGCAGCGTCGTCGCGCAGGCGATCGACGGTCTCAACGCCGGGCTCCGCCACGACGAGATCGCGCGGTCGATCCGGGTGCCGGAGCACCTCGCCGGTCTCGACCACCTCCAGCCGACCTACGACCGCCCCGAGTTCATCGCGCGCAACGTGATCCGCCGCTACGGCGGCTGGTTCGACGGCTACGCCGCCGATCTCCTGCCGGCCTCCGGCGAGGAGATCGGTGCCGAGATCGTCGCGCTCGCCGGCGGGATGGGCCACGTCGTGACGCGCGCCCGCGAGCTCGCGGCCACGAACCTGCCGCTCGCGTGCCACCTCGCGGAGTGGGCGTACCTCGCAGACCCGGATGACCCCGCGGCCAAGGCGTGCGTCGTCGAGGTGTTCTCGGCGCGCGCCGCGGCCGACCCGTCACTGATGTCGAAGGGTGTCTACCAGCGGCTCGTCCGCACCGCGGAGGGCACGTACGAACGCGAGGATTAGCAGCTAGCCGGTCGGGACCGGCAGCTCCGTGATCGTGGCGTAGCCGTTCTTGAACGCTTCGATGTCGTTCGCGGGGTTCGTCAGCGTCGAGGAGCAGTCCTGCGGGTCGCCGAAGCCCTGGACGTCGCTGCTCGCCACCGGGACCTCGACGAGCCCGCGCACCTTCCCGGTGGAGCACGAGGGCACGTTGAGGTTGTCGAGCACGACCTCGACCTTCTTGCCCTTCTTCGGCGTGAGTGCCTTGCGATGGTCCTTGAACCAACGCAGCGCACGCGCGACGCCGGCCTTGTAGTCGGGCTCGGCGTCGGGACGCACCCCTTGGCTCACCGCGAGCGCGGGGATGCCGCGCGCCGCCGCGGCCTTGGCTGCGCCGACGGTCCCGGAGAGGTCGACGGCCAAGCCGATGTTCTGGCCCTGGTTGATGCCCGATATCACGACGTTCGGCTTCTTCTTCAGCCCACCCTGCTCGAGCGCGTAGATCACGGTGTCGGCGGGGAAGCCCGCGACCGCGATCGCCGGGTAGCCGCTCACGGTGGTCACCTTGCTCGTGGTCAGCTGTCCCGGTGTCGTGCTCGAGCCGGTGCCGGACTTGTTCTCCGCCGGTGCGATGACCGTCACCTTCACGTCGGGGAGCTTGCGCAGCGCCTCCACGACGGCATCGATGCCCGGCGCGGCGTAGCCGTCGTCGTTCGTGACCAGGATCCGGAGCGGTTCGGGCTTCTTCGGTGCCGCACCAGCTCCCGGTGTGGTCCCGGCGAGCACGGTCGTGCCCAGCAGCACGGCCGCGAGCGCTGCCAGTGCCCGTCGTCGCATGTCCCCCCGATCAGCCCAGCGCGCCCGCGGCGCGCAGGACGGCGATCTTCGCGCGGTCGTAGCCGAGAACGTCGTCGAGGACCTCGTCGGTGTGCTCGCCGACCGTAGGCGCCTTGGCAGGGACGGGCTGCGCGTCGTCGAGCACCTTCAGCGGCATCGGCAGCTCGTCGGCGCCGAGCCGCTCGCGCGGGATCCACGGGAGGCGCTCCTGGAACTGCGGATCGTCGGCAATCGTCTTGGGCGTGTTCACCGGCGCGATCGGCGTGTTGACCTCGTTCGACCAGGTGATCCACTCGCTCGAGGTCCTGGTCTTGAAGATGTCGCGGAGCTCGGCGTGCAGCTCCTTGTTGCCGCGTGCGTGGTCCGCGAACTTCTCCCCGGGCCACCGCTCGAAGAGATCCATCCGTTCGACGCCCCGGCAGAAGTTCTCCCAGAACTCGCGCTCCGACGCCATGAACAGGACGTGCCCGTCCTTCGTCTCGTAGATCTGGTAGCGCACACCCTCCCTCATCCCTGCCGTCCCCGGTGGGCGGCGCTCGTAGTTGTCGGACGCGTTGCCCGTCACCTCGGACTCGGGCCGCTCGTACGCACGCCACGACTCCGATCGGTACCAGTCCATGTACGCGGCGGCGTCGGACTGCGCGATCTCCATCCGCGCGCCGACGCCGGTCGCGCGCGCCTTGACGATGCCGGCGAGGATGCCGAACGCGCCGAGGAGGGGGCCGGCGTGGATGCCCATCGACGCGTGCTCGGCCATGACGCAGAAGCCGTCCTCGTCGAGCTCGGTGGGGACGAGACCTGCCCAGGTGTCGTACGCGATGCCGTGGCTCGGCATGTCCTGGTACGGCCCGGTCATGCCGTACCCGCTGATCGTGATGAAGACGATCCTCGGGTTGACCTCGCGCAGGCGCTCGTAGCCCAGCCCGCGGCGCTCGAGCGCGCCCGGACGCATCGCCTCGACCACGGCATCGGAGCGCTTCACGAGCTCGAGGAACACGTCGACGGCCTCGGGCTTCCGCAGGTCGAGGGTGAGGCTGCGCTTGCCCCGGTTGATGTGGAGGTGCATGAGCGAGACGCCCTCCACGATGGGCCAGGTCATCTGGCGCACGTAGTCGCCCTGGGGCGGCTCGACCTTGATGACGTCGGCACCGAGGTCGGCGAGGTGCATCGAGATCGCGGCGGGACCGAGCAGCGAGCACTCGATCACGCGCACGCCGGAGAGCAGCCCCTCGCGCTCGGCTCCGTCCGGGTCGTTGAGGCTCATGGCGCGCCAGCATGGCGCACCGGCCGCGACCGGTGCAGGCCCGTCAGGACGACGGTGGCGCGCTCGTCGCGGTCGGCTCGACGGCCGTGAGCGTCATCGTCATGCCCGGATGCAGCGTGCACACGATCTTGTACTTGCCGGGCTTGCTGATGACCCGGGAGAACTTGCCGTCCGACTTCGTCTTCGACTTGAACTTCTGCGGGCCCTTGTCGACCTTGACGTTGTGGGCGACGAAGCCGACCCACTTCCACGTCACGGTGTCGCCCACCGTGACCGTGACGCGCTTCGGCTTGAAGAAGTTGTCGTCGACCGAGATCTTCGTGGTCGCGGCGCCGGCCGGCTGCGCGAGGGATGCGAGCGCCAGCACCCCGACCACGGCTGCGATCGTCCTCTTCACCATGCGAAGAACGTACCCAGACGCGCACCCGTTCCACGGGTCGGGGACGCTCAGAACCAGTAGACGAAGACGATCTCGGCGACGCACGCCGGCCGCTCCGAACCCTCGACCTCGAAGGTGAGCCCGAGGGTCGTGCGCACGCCGGCTCCACTGGTCGACGGCGCGAGCACCGTCTCCTCCGGCGTCGACCGTCGAGGCCGCTCGACGCCGGCTCCACTGGTCGACGGCGCGAGCGCCGTCTCCTCCGGCGTCGACCGTCCAGGCCGCTCGACGCCGGCTGAACCGTCTTCGGCCGGCGGGACCTCCTCTGCGGCAACAAGCGTCGCGCCGAGCCGCACCGCCGAGCCTGTCCTGACCGGCGCGAGGTGACGCACTCGGTTCGCGCCGACGTCGATGCCGTTCGTCGCCCGCAGGTCCCAGATGTCGCCCAGCAGCATGGTGGCCATCGCCAGCACCTGGATGCCGTACGCGATCGTCCCGCCGTAGGGGGTCGCGGACGCGAACGTCGGGTCGGTGTGGATCGGCGCGGTGTTGCCCGTCGCCGCGGCGAAGTGGTCGACCTCGGCTTGCGTGACCGCATGCCACTCGCTCCAGCCGAGGTGGTCGCCGACGCGCGACGTCAGGTCGCTGACCTGGCTCACGACGAGCGGCATGTGCGCGATGCTGCCATGACTCGCCGGAGCGGGACGTCGGCGGGCGACGAGTCGGGAGGACGCGATGCCGGCCTCGACGGACCAGATCGACCTGTATGACCCGGCCGGATACGTCGCGGCCGCGCCCCACGAGCACTTCGCGCGGCTGCGGCGCGAGCAGCCGGTGTTCCGTCAGGAGATGCCGGACGGCACCCACTACTGGGCCCTGCTCAAGCACGCCGACGTCGTCGACGTGTCGAAGCGCCCGGAGCTGTTCTCGGCCGAGCGCGGTGGCGTGGTGCTCGAGGACCAGCCACCCGAGCAGCTCGAGCAGACGAAGAACATGCTGCTGATGATGGATCCGCCGCGGCACTCGGAGCTGCGCAAGAAGGTCTATCCGCACTTCCGCCCGCGTCAGGTCAGCGAGTTGGAGCCGAGGATCCGAGAGATCTGCCGCGAGCTGTGCGCCATGGGCGTCGAGAAGGGCGAGCTCGAGTTCGTGCACGAGCTCGCCGCGCTCATCCCGTCGCAGGTGTTCGGCGAGCTCATGGGGATCCCGCAGGAGGACCGCGCGCAGATCAACCGGTGGGCCGAGATGATGACCGGCGGCCAGGACCCCGACCTCAACCCCGACGGCTACACGAGCGGGAGCGGGAACGAGGGATCGGTCGAGATGGCGATGTACGGCATGCGCTACGCGCAGGCTCGGCGTGGGTACGACGGCGAGCCCCGCGACCTCGGCGACCTCCTGCTCGCTACGGAGATCGACGGCCGGTCCATGGACGACATGCAGTTCGCCTACTTCTTCGTGCAGGTGGTCACGGCCGGCAACGACACGACCCGCACGATGATCTCCTCGGGGCTGCTCGAGCTCGTGCAGCACCCCGACCAGCTCGCGCTCCTCCGCGAAGACCGATCGCTCGCCCCCAGCGCGCTCGAGGAGATCCTCCGCTACGCCCCGCCGCTGCACTACTTCCGCCGAACGCTGAGTGCCGACACGGAGGTGCGCGGGCAGCCGATCCGTGCGGGCGAAAAGATCGCGATGATCTACACCTCGACGAACCGCGACGAGGACGTGTTCACCGAGCCCGACACCTTCGACATCCGGCGGCACCCGAACCCGCATCTCGCGTTTGGGATCGGCGAGCACTTCTGCCTGGGCGTGCACCTCGCGCGTCTCGAAGGCCGGATCTTCCTCGAGGAGATGCTCGGCGCGTGGTCCGACGTGGAGCTCACGGACGAGCCGAAGCGGCAGCGGTCGAACCTCAACAACGCGCTGAAGTCGCTCCCGGTCCGCATCCGCGCCGCGTGAGCGCTCGCCTCAGCTCCCTGGGTCGGCTCGCTGCGGCGCAGGGTACCCGCGCCGCTGCCGCTCGCCTCAGCTCCCTGGAAGCTGCGGCAGCCACTCCGCCGTGGCGGTGAGGAGCTCGTCGGTCATCGCGACCGTGTGCTCGTAGGGGATGCTCCCGGCGACCGGGTCGGCGAGCATCGCCTCGAGCACGGTGGTCCGGTCACCCGACAGCGCCGCGTCCACCGTGAGCTCCTCCGCCGCCGCGACGCGCCGTACCGTCTCGCCGAGGAACCCGGGGATGCTGACGTGATCTCGGGCGCGCACGCCGTCGGCGTCCGCGGTGCCGATGCACTCGACCACCACGCCGGCGGGCAGATCGTCGACCTGGCCGGCGTTCGGGAGGTTCACCGGCAGGTCGCGACGCCGGCCCGACACGAGCCCGTCGAGCAGCGGCGCGACGAGCTCGCCGGACGGCAGGCGCGGCACCTCGTCGGCGACGAGGAGCGCGGCTAGCCCCGCGTCGTCGAGCGCCTTGTCGTCCATGTGGCCCGAGATCGTGTGCTGGCGCACGTTCCACTCGCGGCCGTAGTCCGACGCCGCGGTCACGAACCCGGGGAAGAACTCGGCGACGTGCGTGTCGGAGGAGCCGGGCAACACGCCGAACCTGCGGAACAGCTCGGCGCGGATCGGGATGTTCGCGATGACGTCGCTCTTGGTCCATGCGGGCCCATCGCTCGTCTTGCGCCAGTGGAGCTGGCTCGGCGGCTCCATCCAGAGCCCGGTGTCGTGGGCGCGCTCGTCCTCGAGCAACGCTCGGAGGCGCTCGAAGCCGTCCGCGCCCGCGACGTCCAGCGCCGTGATCATCGGCAGGTGGTTCACGCCGCCGACCTGTGGGTCGAGCTCGTGCATGCCGCAGTCGAGGAGCAGGCTCAGGACGAACTGGGTGCCGACGACCTCGTTGCAGAGCCCGACGGTGCGCACCGCGGTCTCGCGGGTCACGGCACGGCACAGGGCCGAGAGCGGGTTGGTGACGTTCAGGAGCAGCGCGTCGGGGCAGTGCTCCTCGATCGCGCGTGCGATGCCGAGCAGCACCGGGATGCTCCGCAGCGCGCGGGAGATCCCACCCGGACCGACGCTGTCGCCGACGGGTTGACGGATGCCGTGCCGCGCCGGGACCTCGAGGTCGTGCCGCATGCTCGCGAACCCACCGACCGAGAAGTGCGTGACGACGTACTCGGCGCCGTCGAGCCCATCGGCGAGACCGCGCGCGGCGCGGACCTGGAGCGCAGCGCCCGAGCGCCGGCGCAGGCGATCGGCGAGCTCGAGCATCGGCTGCATCGATGCGAGGTCGACGTCCACGAGCGCGACCTCGGCGCCCGCGAGCGACGGCGTGTTCACGAAGTCGACGAGCAGCCGTGGCGTCCAGTGCGTGCTGCCGCCCCCGACCAGCGTGATCCGCGGCGGCGACATGACCGGACGCTATACGTTGCGCTCCAGATGGCGGCCCGCGAGAGCGCAGTCACAACGACGGCCCGACCGCGCCTGTCGGTCGGTCGCGTCCTGCTGCTCGCGTTGACCGCGATCTGTCTCTACCTGTTCGCGCCGAGCATCGCCGAGGTGTTCAAGGCGTGGAACAAGCTTGGTGAGGTACATCCCGCCGTCGTCCCCGTGATCGTCCTGTTCGAAGTCGCGAGCTTCGCGTGCACGTGGATGCTCCAGCGTCTTGCGCTCCGGACCCACGGCTGGTTCCCGGTCGTGACGACGCAGCTCGCGGGCAACTCGTTCAATCGCATCACCCCCGGTGGCGGGGCGACGGGCACGGCGTTGCAGGCGCGGATGCTCGTGGACGCGGGCTTCAACCCCGCGAAGGCCGGTGCAGGGATCACCGTCCAGTCGATCCTCATCACCGCGGCGGTCGTGGCGATGCCGGTCTTCGCGCTCCCGGCGATCGTGCTCGGCACGAACGTCCCCGGTTCGCTCGCGGATGCCGCGTGGATCGGCGTGATCATGTTCGCGGTCATGGCTGCCGGCTTCTACGTGCTGCTCGCGACGCGGCGTCCCCTCGTGGGCCTCGGCCGCGCGATCGAGGCGGTTGCGAACCGCATCCGGTTCCGTCGTCCGCCGATCACCGGCCTCGCGGACCGGCTCCTCATGGAGCGCGACGAGATCCGGCGCACCTTGGGCGCGCGCTGGGTCGGTGCCGTGGCCAACGCGATCGGCCGCTGGTTCTTCGAGTACCTCGTCCTCCTCGTGACGCTGTACGGCATCGGCGCGAGTCCCGACATGTGGCTCGTGCTCCTCGCGTTCGTGGCCGCGTCGATCCTCGGGATGATCCCGTTCACTCCCGGGGGGCTCGGGTTCGTCGAGGCCGGGCTCGTGGGCACACTCGCGCTGTCCGGCATCACGACCGCGCAAGCGGTGCTCGCCACCCTCGTGTTCCGTCTCGTGTCGTTCTGGCTGCCGATCCCGATCGGCTTCGGCGCCTGGTGGCTGTTCCGGCGGCGCTACCCGCGCGTGCCGGCGGCGACACGCTGATCGTTTCCCGCGGCTGCCTGGAGCCACTCGCCGAAACGGACCGCAGCGAATGCGGCGTGCGCCGATCGCACGGAGCAGAACGTCTCGAAGGCGTGCTGCGCACCCGGCAGCTCCGCGTACACCACCGGGGCCTCGGACACCCCGCGCAGCGCGCCGACGAACCGTCGCGCCTCCTCGCACCACGCCAGCGCGTCGTCGTGGCCGTGCACGACGAAGAACGGCGGTGCGTTCCGGTGGACCCGCACGAGCGGCGACGCGG
>DATBSK010000039.1:0-33356 GCA_036559825.1 Acidimicrobiia bacterium
CGACGGCTGATCTTCGAAGGGGTCGCCGGCAAGAACGGCAAGCGCTACCTCGTCTTCAACCCGACCTACACCCTGCTTCCGTAACGCGCCCGTCGTTCCGCGCGCGCGTCACCTGACCGGCACGGCCCTCCGTCGTTGTGGTGCTGGTGCTCGGTACCCCGCTTCGTCGGGCGCCTCCCGGCAGCCGAGCCCCTGCTCCCTCACTCGCTGCGCTCGTTCGGTCGGCCGCGAGGCGGCCGGGTCTCGACCGCCTCCGCCGCGAGTCCTCCTCCGGGGGTACCGGCACCGGCGCGACCAACACGGCTGCGCTGCGTGCGCGGGTGGCTCCGGGTCGTGCACCCCGAGGAGGGTGTCGCGCCGGAGGCAGCGGAGACCCGGGTCGAAGACCCGACCGAGCGAGCGAAGCGAGGGAGGGAGCAGGGGCTCCGGTGCCGGGAGGCGCCCGACGAGGGCGTGCATGTGCCCGGGGCCACCACCGGTGAGGCCCCGCGCGCCTTCGCCGCGCGGGCGGGAATGCCGGGTCGATACGCTCCCGCGCGTGAAGGTGGACGGGGGGATCCCGCTGACCGATCCGGGTGAGATCGCGCGGGTGGCGGGGGAGCTGGAGGACGTCGGGTACGACGGCGCACTGTCGGCGGAGACGAACCACGACCCGTTCCTGCCGCTCGTCGTCGCGGCCGAGCACACCGAGCGCCTCGAGCTCGGCACCGGGATCGCCGTGGCGTTCGCACGCAACCCGATGACGCTGGCCAACATCGGCTACGACCTCCAGACCTTCTCGAAGGGCCGCTTCCGGCTCGGTCTCGGCAGCCAGATCAAGGCGCACATCGAGAAGCGGTACTCGATGGAGTGGTCGCACCCGGCGGCCCGGATGCGCGAGCTGATCCAGGCGATGCGCGCGATCTGGGCGTGCTGGAACGAGGGCGCGCCGCTCGACTTCCGGGGCGACTTCTACCGCCACACGCTGATGACTCCGTTCTTCAACCCCGGCCCGAACCCGTACGGCAACCCGTCGGTCCACCTTGCCGCGGTGGGGGGGCTCATGACGGAGGTGGCGGGAGAGGTCTGCGACGGGATCATCCTGCACGCGTTCACGACCGAGCGATACGTCCGTGAGGTGACGATCCCGGCGCTCGAGCGGGGATGGGCGAAGGCGGGCACGCAACGCTCCGACTTCGAGATCTCCGGACCGATGTTCGTCGTCTCGGGCACCAACGACGAGGAGCTCGAGCGCGCGATGCGGGGGACGAAGGAGCAGATCGCGTTCTACGGGTCGACGCCCGCGTACCGCGGGGTGCTCGAGCTGCACGGGTGGGGCGATCTGCAGGGCGACCTGAAGCGGCTGTCGAAGCAGGGTGAGTGGACCGCGATGGGCGAGCTCATCTCGGACGACGTCCTCGACGCGTTCGCCGTCGTGGCTGCTCCGGAGGACGTCCCGAAGGCCATGATGCAGCGGTACGAGGGCGTCGTCGACCGCGTCCAGCTCTACGTGCCGTACCGGAGCGACCCGGATCGTTGGAAGCAGGTGCTCGCGCGGTTCCATGAGTGACGCCTTCGAGCTCGAGGTCGTCGTCGAGATCCCGCGCGGCGCGCACAACAAGTACGAGATGGATCACGAGACGGGCGCGATCTGGCTCGACCGCACCCTCTTCACTGCGACGCAGTACCCGGCCGACTACGGGTTCGTGCCGGGCACGCTCGGCGAGGACGGCGACCCCCTCGATGTGCTCGTGCTGCTCGGCGAGCCCACCTTCCCGGGATGCCACGTCCTCGTCCGGCCGATCGGCGTCTTCCGCATGCGCGACGAGGCCGGTGGCGACGACAAGGTCCTCGTCGTCCCGGCGAACGACCCGCGGTACGCGCCGTTCCGCGACCTCGACGACGTTCGTTCGGGCTTGCCGTTCCTCCTCGAGGAGATCGAGCACTTCTTCCAGGTGTACAAGGACGTGGAGCCCGGGAAGGCGACGGAGCCCGGTCGCTGGGAGGATGCGGCGACCGCGCGCCAGCTCGTCGAGGAGGCTCGCGCGCGCCATGGCCGGTAGCGCGCGACCTCGCGCCGACCTGGGGCCCCTCACCGGCCTCCGGGTGCTCGAGGTCGCGACCCTCTACTCGGCGCCGCAGATCGCGACGATGCTCGGCGACCTCGGCGCGGACGTCGTGAAGGTCGAGCCGCCGGCGGGGGATCCGCTGCGCGGCATGGGTCAGCAGCGCTCGGGCCGGTCGGTGCCCTGGGAGCTCGTCGGACGCAACAAGCGCTCCGTGGTGCTCGACCTCGACGACGCCGGCGGCGAGGACCGCGCGACCTTCCGGCAGCTCGTCGCGGCGGCGGACGTGCTCGTCGAGAACCTCCCGCACGAGGCGCGGGCACGTTGGGGATGTGCGTACGAGGACCTCGCCGGCGCGAACCCGTCCGTCATCGTCGTGAGCGTGAGCTGCTACGGCAGGTCGGGCCCGTACGCCGAGCGGCCCGGGGCGGGAACGCTCGCCGAGGCGTTCGCGGGCCTCACGAGCATGACGGGAGAGGCGGACGGTCCGCCCATGCTCGCGTCGGTCGCGATCGGCGACACGCTGACCGCGTTCGCCGGGGTGATCGGCGCGCTGTCGGCCTGCTGGTCGCGCGACGCGCACGGCGGGCCCGGACGGCTCGTCGACGTCAGCATGTACGAGCCGATCCTGGCGATCATGGCCGCGACCATCGCGGGCTGGGACGGAGCGAGCGCGCCGCCACGGCGCAGCGGGAGCCGCGTCCCCGGCGGCGCGCCTCGGAACGTCTACCGGACCCGCGACGGACGGTACGTCGCCGTGTCCGGGACCACCGACCCGCAGGTCGCGCGGCTCCTCGAGCTGATGGGCCGCACGTCCGCCGAGGACCGGGCCCGCTTCGCCCGCGCCGCGGATCGGCTGCGCAGCGCGGACGAGCTCGACGACCTCGTCGCGGCATGGGTCGCGGAGCGAGACCGCGCGGACGTCGTGGACGCACTGCTCGGCGCGCGTGTCGGTGTGAGCCCGGTCAACGACGTCGCCGACCTCCTCGCCGACCCGCACGTCACCGCCCGAGGCAGCCTCGTGCAGGGTGAGGTCGCGGTGGTCCCGGCCGCGCTCCCCGCGATGTCGGGTGCACGCCGCGATCCCCGGCCGGCGCCGGCGCTCGACGCCGACCGAGCTGCCGTGCTCGAGGAGTGGCTCGCCTAGTCGGACCTGATCGACGCGCGCGGGACACGGCCGTCGACGTCCGTGAAGCCGTAGTGCTCCGCGAGCGCGAGCGTCGTCACCGCGCGGCCGGAGAACGTTCCCGCCGACGGGTCCGCGGCGAGCGCCACGACGCCACGACCAACGAACCGCGGGGTCTCGGCGTTCGCGAGGTCGAACGTCCCCTCGCCGGGCAGGTCGAGCACGTCATGGCCGTCGACGTGCCGGGCACCGAGGGCGACGATCTCGGTGCGCACGAGACCGGGCCACAGCGACACGACCGTCACCCCGAGCGTGCGCAGCTCGTGGTCCATGTCGGCGGTCATCCTGTCGACCGCGGCCTTCCCGACCCCGTAGAGCACGTTGTGCGCGTACTCCACGGCGCCGGACGAGGAGACGTTCGCGATGAGCCCGTGACCGGACTCGATGAGCATGGGCGTCGCGTCGACCGCCGCGACGTAGTGGGAACGTGCGCCGATGCCGATCACCTGGTCCCACGCGTCGCTCGGCATCTCCCAGAAGCGCTTCCCGAGCCAGGGCGCGAGATCGATCGCCGAGTACACGTTGTTCACCAGGACGTCGAGCCGCCCCTGCTCCGACCGCACACGCTCGAACAGCTCGTGCACCTGCGCGTCGTCGTGATGATCGCACGCGACACCGATGCCGGACCCGCCCAGGGCCGTCATCTCCGCGACCGTCTCACCGAGCGTGCCGGGGATCGGACCCGGCTCGACGGTGCGGGCGGTGACGTAGACGGTCGCCCCCGCCGCCGCGAGCTCGAGCGCGATGCCCTTCCCGATGCCGCGGCTCGCGCCGGTGACGACCGCGACGTGTCCGGAGAGCGCCGACGGTGGTCCCTCCTGCGTGGCAGCAGGCTCCATGGGCCGCCATCATGGCGCGATGTCCGACGAGGGTCGCCGTGTCTGACGAGGACGAGGTCCGTGCCGCGAACGCGGCCTACTACGCGGCCTTCGAGGCACTCAGCCTCGACGCGATGTCGGTGAGCTGGGAGCACTCCGACCGGGTGAGCGTCACCCACCCCGGATGGCCGACGCTGCGCGGCTGGGCCCGCGTCGCCGGCTCGTGGGAGGCGATCTTCGCCAACACCGGGTACATCCAGTTCGTCCTCACGGACGAGCTCGTCACCGTCGTCGGCGACGTCGCGTGGGTGACGCTCGACGAGAACATCCTCCAGGCGACCGGCTCGCCGGACGGTGGCGGTGCCGACACCGAGGAGCTCGAGGGCGCGCGCATCGCCGCCACGAACATCTACGTCCGCACCGACGCGGGCTGGCGCATGCTCCTGCACCACGGCTCGCCGGTCTCGGCACCGGAGCCCTCGTAGCTACGAGAGCAGGCCCTTCTCGGCTTGCTCCTTGGCGTGGTCCTCGATCGCCTTGCCGATGGCCTGGCTCGCGGCGTCGACGAAGCGTCCGCCGGCGCCGGTGATCCAGTCGTGCGACGCCTGCGGCGGGCCGAGCTGCCCCTGGAAGTGCGGCATCACCTCGCGCGCGAAGAGCTCGTAGCTATGGAGGGTCGCGGCGGGGTCGGCCCACTCGTGACCGAACACGAGGAAGGTGCCGAAGCCGCCCGACTGCTCGACGAGCCGCTCGATCTGCGCGATCGCGTCGCCGGTCGTCCCCACCACGGCGAAGCCGCTCGTGTCGCAGTAGTCGAGGATGGACTCGACGTCGTCCGCGTCGCCGACCGGGTTCACCGGGAGCACGTGGCGGAAGTAGCGCGCGAACTCGAGGATGCCGAACTCGACGTCGCGCCGCGCCTGCGCCTTCGTCTCGGCGAGGTGCACGGGTCCGACGAGTCGCCACTTGGCGCGGTCCGCCTGCTGCCCGAACTCGTCTGCCCGCTGCTTCATCACGTCCCAGTGGGACGCGAGCACGTCGAAGCCGCTCTCGGTGGTCGCGCCGATCGAGAGGAGCCCGAGGCCGTGGCGCCCCGCCGCACGCGGGCCTGCGGGCGAGATCGATGCTGCGACCGCCAGCTCGAGCCCGCGGGGCGAGTACGGCGCGAGCTGAAGCCGCGCCTCGTTGACCTCGAACCAGTCGGTGCGCGCGGTCACGGTCTCGCCCGCGAGCAAGCGCACGAGGACGTCGAGCGCCTCGTCCATCCTCGGGCGCTGCGTGTCGGGCGGGATGCCGAGCATGGACGCGTCGGACGTCAGCTGCCCGGGCCCGCAGCCGAGCATCACGCGGCCGCGCGTGAGGTGGTCGAGCAGCACGAAGCGATCCGCGAGCAGGAGCGGATGATGGTACGGGAGCGAGTTGACGCCGCTGCCGAGTCGGATGTGGTGCGTCCGCTCGGCGGCGGTCGCGATGAACACCTCCGGCGACGCGATGAGCTCCACGCCGCCGGAGTGGTGCTCGCCGATCCATGCCTCGTCGAAGCCGAGACGGTCGAGGTGCTGCAGCAGCTCGAGGTCGCGCTCGAGCGCGAGCGTCGGGTTCTGGCCGACGGCGTGGAACGGGGCGAGGAAGACGCCGAACTGCACGTTCGCTCCTACGGTTGGGGCGCGCCTACTGGTTGGGGTGCGGGGGAGCGGCGGCGGTCTTCTCCTCGTGGTACTCCTCGTCGACGTTGACGTTCCAGACGTCGTTGTCGGCGCCGAAGATGTTCTCGACCGAGAGCATCGCGGTGAACATCGAGTGGTCCTGGTTGTTGTAGTGGTGCATCCCGTTGCGGCCGACGGGATACACGTTCGGGGCGTGGGCCGCGATCCACTCGGCGAGGCGTTCGACGTTCTCCTTGTAGTCCGCGTCGTACATCGGATACGCCTTCGGCATCCGCACGACGTAGCCCGCCTCGACGCGCGAGGCATCGCGCAGCAGCCCGATCTCGGTGAGCTCGTGGATCCCCTGCGCGACCAGGTCGGCGTCTGGCTTCGTCCACATGTGGTCGCCCTCCCACACGAAGAACTCCAGGCCGAGACATGTCCGGCCGTCCTTCACCATGTACGGTGACCAGCTTCCGAAGTTCTGGATCCGGCCGACCTCGACCGACGGGTCGTTGATGTAGATCCAGTTGTCGGGGAAGCCGTCGGCCTCGGGGAGCACGAGCGCCACGGTGATGAAGTCGCGGTAGCGCAACCCGTCGGCGGCGGCCAGCACGTCGGGCGGCGGCGGTGGATCCATCGCCCTCAGCAGGGCGCCGATCGGCATCGACGAGATGACCTCGGTGCACTCGTAGCGTGTCGGCGCGCCGTCGGTGACCGCCGTGACCGCGGTGGCGCGGCCGTCGCCGTGCTCGACCTTCGTGACCGTCGAGTCGAACACGATCTTCGTGCCCTGCGCCGTGACGAGCTCGGCGCAGCGCTCCCACATCATCCCGGGGCCGTACTTCGGGTAGTTGAACTCCTCGATCAGGCTCGTCACCTGCTTCGACTTCGCGGCTCGCCGGCGGACGCGCTTCGGCTTCAGCGCCTCCCAGATGGCGCGGAACATGGAGAGGTTCTTGATGCGCTGTGCGCCCCAGTCGGCCTGGATCTCCGTGCAGGGGACACCCCACACCTTCTCGCTCTGGGTCTTGAAGAAGTGCCGGTAGAGCCGCCAGCCGAACCGGGACGCGACGAAGCCCTCGAGCGTCGAGGTGTCCTTCGGCTTCCTGATCCGCACCCACAGGTACGACGCCACGCAGCGCGTTGCCTCGACCGGCCCGAGGTTTCGCAGCGCGTTCATCGCCGAGATGGGGTAGTCGTAGAACTTCCCGCGGTAGTAGATGCGGCTGAGCCGGGGCCGGCGCAGGAAGTCGTCGGGTCCGAGGATCTCGAACCACAGGTCCTCGACCGGCTGCACCTTCGTGAAGAAGCGATGACCGCCGATGTCGAAGCGCCACCCTTCGGCGGTCGCCGTGCGGCTGATCCCACCGACGACCGTGTCCGCCTCGAGGATGGTGCTCGGCGCGCCGCGCTTGTTGAGCATGTACGCGGCCGTGAGGCCGGCAGGCCCCGCGCCGATGATGACGATCTCGCGCTCGCCGTCGCTCATGAATCGGGTCGGTGCGCGCGGATCCAGCCGTCGAGCTCGGGGCCGCTCTCGAAGCTGCTGATCAGCGCGTAGCGGGTGCTCGCGCCGGGGTGGCACACGACGTGCCAGAGCCGTTGCGTGTCGACGATGAACCGGGCCCCGCGGTGCAGCGGGAGGTGGACCTCGGTGCGCTGGTCCGGCAGACCGTCGGCGCCCTGCTCCATGAGGATCATGAACGAGTCGGGGAAGTCCGTCAGCTCGATCCACTGACGGACGACCCACCCCTCGCCGTCGGGGTTGAAGCGGTTGTTGTCGTCCCGGTGGATGTTCTTCAGCGACTCCTCGTAGCCCTGGGGCTCGAGCCGGATCGCGCGCACGCGCCCGAAGTCGGCACCCACCGACTCGACCTCGCGCACGAGCGTCGGGCACTTCGCGGCGTTGCTCGTCCACCGGCCCCCCTTGTCGGGCCGCTCGTCTCCGGGCTTCCAGAAGCCGCGGCAGTCGAGCTCGCCGTCGGCCGTGGCGATCGGCGCGAAGTTCGTGTCGCCGCCGCTCTTCCAGTCCATGTACTCGAGCGACCGGTACTCCTCCTCCGGCGGTGGGGGGTCGAGGTCGCTGAGGACGACGTAGCCGCGCTCGGTGAGCACGTCGAGGCGCAGGTGTGGTGTGTCGAGCGGGATCTCCGTCGACCAATGGGGCAGCGACAGATGCTCCGCGACGGGGTTCACGCCCACCAGTCTACGGACGGCGGGTGCGGGGCCTCAGAACGACCGAGATGGCTGAGCGTACGCTCCCGCCATGCGCGCCGTGGTTGCCCGAGTGCACGAGCTCGTCGTGGACGACGTGCCCGACCCGGTGCCGCTCGAGGGCGACGTGCTCGTGGCAGTGCGCGCGTGCGGGATCTGCGGTTCCGATCTGCACACCCTCGACCATGCCGAGCACCTCGCCGACGTCGGCGCAGCTCTCGGTGCAGACGTCCACTTCGACCCGCAGGCCGGCTACGTGCTCGGGCACGAGTGGTGCGCGGAGGTGCTCGAGCTCGGGCCCGACACGCACGCCCCGGTCGCGCCAGGCGACCTCGTCGTGTCCGTCCCGTACCTCGTGCGCGGCACGGATCTCGTCCCCCTCGGCTTCGTGAACGACTTCCCCGGCGGGTTCGCGGAGCGCATGCTCCTCACCGGCGTGTTGTGCCTCCGCGTCCCGAACGGTCTCGATCACCGTCGCGCCGCGCTCACGGAGCCGATGGCGGTGGCGCTCCACGCGGTGAACCGGGCCGGCCTGCAACCTGGTGACGCCGCGGTCGTGATCGGGTGTGGGCCGATCGGGCTCGCGTTGGTCGCGTGGCTGCGCGCGCGGGGTGTCGAGCTCGTTGTTGCGGCCGATCTGTCACCGGTGCGGCGAGCGCTCGCGCTCGAGCTCGGCGCCGACGTCGCGGTCGACCCACGTGACGAGCCTGCCGTCGACGCGTGGCGGCGCGTCGACGGGCTGCGCCCGCTCGTCGTGTTCGAGGCCGTCGGCGTCCCGGGGATGCTCGACGCGGCGATCTTCGCTGCTCCGACCGGCAGCCGTGTCGTCGTCGCCGGGGTGTGCATGGAGCCCGACACGATCCGTCCGCTCATCGCGATCGTGAAGGAGCTCGACCTGCGCTTCGTCTACGCGTACTCGCAGGACGAGTTCGCTGAGACGCTGCGCGCGATCGCGGAGGGTGAGCTCGACGTCGCGCCGCTCGTGTCCGGAGCCGTCGGGCTCGACGGTGTCGCGGAGGCGTTCGACGCGCTGCGCGCCGCCGACCACCACGTGAAGGTCCTGGTCGAGCCGGACGGCTCGACCGAGATCGAGGAGGTACGCCTTGAGCGAGCGTGAAGCGAGCCGGGTATCCCGGCTCGTAGCGAGCGGGCTCCGAGCGGGCCGGCGGCGGAGCCGCCAGGAGCGGGAGAGATGAGTCGACTCGATGGCGCGGTCGCCGTCGTCACGGGCTCGACCCGTGGGATCGGCCGCGCGACAGCCGTGCGCTTCGCCCAGGAGGGCGCGAGCGTGATCGTGACGGGCAGGACCGACGACGCGGGGAAGGCCGTCGAGCAGGAGATCCGTGATGCGGGGGGCGACGCGACCTTCGTGCACACGGACCTCGCGAGCGAGGACGACGTGGTCGCGATGGTCGGCGCAGCCGTCGATCGCTACGGCAAGCTCACGACGCTGGTGAACAACGCCGCGCCGACCGAGCTCATGGGGCCCGGCCGGCTCGACCGGCGTGTCACGGAGCTCGAGAACGACGCCTGGGACTCGATCATGCTGGTGGCGCTCAAGGCCGTGGTGTGGTCGTGCAAGTACGCGATCCCGGAGATGGTGAAGGCGGGCGGCGGGGCCATCGTCAACATCTCGTCGGCGGCATCGATCCTCGGCACGCCGGGTCTCGACACCTACACGGCCGCCAAGGGAGCGTTGAACACGCTGACCCGGTCGATGGCGGTCGAGTACGCGCCCGACAACATCCGATCGAACTGCATCGTCTCCGGGATGGTCCTCACGAGCGAAGGCGCGTTCAAGATGATGGACGACCCGGTGATCGGCGGGGCCACGAAGGCGATGCACCTCACTCGCCTCGGGTTGCCCGAGGACATCGCGAACGCCGCGCTGTTCCTCGCCTCCGACGAGGCCGCCTTCATCACCGGCGCGGTGATCCCCGTCGACGGAGGAGTCACCGCGCGGATGCCCGTCCCCGACATCTCAGCCGCGGACATCGACCTCGGCGACTAGGCCGGTCAGTCCTTGGCGCGCGCCAGCGCGTCGTCGAGGCTCATCTCGATGTCGCGGTGGAACGGGATGAGCGGCGTCGCCTCCCAGGTCGCGAAGCGGAACGCCGGGAGGGTCGTGAGCGTGAGGTGGAGGTCGTCGTTCGACTCGGCGTCGACGATGAAGCACACGCCGAGTGGCCCGATGTACACGCCACCCGCGCGCACCTTGCCGTCGCGCTCGAGGCTGCCGAGCAGCTCGAGCGTGTCGCGCGACGCCTGGAGGAACTCGGCTGTCGGCTCCGCCGTGCCGTCGATCCGTCCGGTGACGAGGAACAGCACGAGCTGAACCCTACGCACGTACCCTGACTCGGTGCATCCGCAGCTGTCGGTGAGCGCGGTCTCGAGCTGGCAGTGGACGCTCGACGAGGATCTCGCGTTCTGGGCGCGCGCGGGGATCGAACACGTCGGGCTCTCGTTCCGCAAGCTCGAAGAAGCGGGTGTGGAGCGCGCAGTCGAGCGCATCGCCGCCGCCGGCCTGCGCGTCAGCAACGTCGTCGAGCTCGGCTGGTGGGATCTCGCCGACCCGGGGACGTGGCCGCAGCAGCAGCAGCGTCTCGCCGTCGCGATCGACGTCGCGGCCGTCCTCGGCGGTTGCCTCGTGCTGACGACGGGTCCGGCGCGCGGCATGGAGTGGGACGATGCCGCCACGCGGTTCTCGGATGCCGTCGCCCCGGTGCGTGGTGCAGCTGCGGCGGCCGGGGTCTCGGTGACGGTCGAGCACACCGGGCCGCTCCGGCTCGACCTCAGCTTCTGCACGTCGTTCACCGACGGCGTGGATCTCGCGCGCCGGGCCGGCGTCGGGCTGTGCATGGAGGTGAGCTCGTGCTTCGCCGAACGCGACCTGTCACGGTCGATCGCAGGCGCGGGCGACGTGCTCGGGCACGTGCAGCTC
Organism: Acidimicrobiia bacterium; assembly: GCA_036559825.1. Classification (GTDB taxonomy): domain Bacteria; phylum Actinomycetota; class Acidimicrobiia; order IMCC26256; family PALSA-555; genus DATBSK01. Next base: position 10,854 of record DATBSK010000039.1, read on the forward strand.
AGCGACTTCGTGATCGGGAGCCTGAGCACCCCCGATCGCGCGGTACCGGGCGACGGTGACATCCCGCTCGCGCGCATCGTCGAGCAGGTGGTCGCGGCCGGGTACGAGGGGCCGTTCGAGCTCGAGCTCGTCGGTCCCCGCATCGAGCGCGAGGGGTACGCCGCCGCGATCGGGCGCGGCGTGACGGCGCTCGACGCGCTGCTGGTTCAGCCGAGGGCGTAGGTGATCGTCGGTGGCTCGACGAGGAGATCGTCGAGGCGCGCCCGCGCCGTCGCGACGGCGTCCGTGGCCCGGTGGGCGGCGAGCGCGGGGTCGTCGGTGAACACCTCGTAGCCGAGCAGGACGTCCGGCTCGTCCCGTGCAGGGTGGACGACGAAGACCTCACACCCCGGCTCGGCGCGCGTCGCGACCGCGAGCTCCTCGAGGACGGCGCGCAGCTCGTCGACCCGCCCTGGGCGTGCCGTGAGGCGCGTGAAGATGATCGTGCGTGCCACGCGCGCAGACTACGAGGCGCCGCTGTACGCGCCCTGACCCGTGAAGGCACCGTGGCGCCACCGGTCCGGGGTGAGCAGCAGCGCGCGCGGGTAGTCCTCGAACATCCACCGCCCGAAGCTCCGACGTGTCCACGACGTGAGCCCGGCCGCGCGGATGGCCGCTCGCGCGCCGAGCGACGACCGGAGCACTCGCTGCAAGGTCGCGGCGAACCGCAGATCACGGCCCAGGACGCACTGAACCTGCTGGCGGTACCGCGCCGCGACCCGCCCCGGGCTGCCCCCGGCCGCGATCGCATCGACAGCGAGCAGGCCGCTCTCGAGCGCCTGGGCGATCCCCTCCCCGGTCATGGGGTCGACGACACCGGCAGCGTCGCCGATGTAGAGGACAGGACCGTCTGCGAGCCGCTCGCTCCGGAGCGCCGTCGGGATGGGCCAGGCGCGGTGCGTGAGCTCGGCCTCGGCGCGCGGGCCGAGCACGCGCCGCACCGATGGGCGCGCCAGCAGGTCGGGCCACAGCTCCTTGAGGTGCTTCCCCCCGACACCGGGCCCGCGCAGCACGCCGAACCCCACGTTGGCGCGGCCGCCGGGCAGCGGGAAGACCCACGCGTAGCCCGGCAGCAGGTCCTCCTCGAAGAGCACCCACTGGCGCGGATCGTCGACACCCCGGAAGTACTGCCGGAACGCGTGCCAGCTGCCGAGGTCCGCGGGTGCCTCGGGCTCGCGCAGACGCCGCACCGTCGACCAGTGCCCGTCCGCGGCGATCACGTGCCGCGCCTCGACCATGGTGTCGCCGACGCGCGCGTGCACCGCCTCCGGCGTCTCGCCGAGATCGGTGAGCGCCGCCCCGCACCGGACGTCGACGCCGCGCGCGCGGGCGACGTTCACGAGCGCCGCGTCGAGGGCGAGGCGCGGGACGACCGCGGAGTAGACGCCCGTGTGCGGCATGGGGAGGCTGACCTCGCGACCGCTCGGCGAGACGAGCACGGTGTCGCGCACCACGGCTGCCTCGGCGAGGTCGTGCACGCGGATCCCGAGACCCTCGAGGAGGCGCAGCGCCTGGGCGGTGAGGCCGTCGCCGCAGGTCTTGTCGCGCGGGAACGTCGCCTTGTCGACGACGAGGGTGCGCAGGCCGCGATCGTGCGCCCGGATCCCCGCGGCGACCCCGGCCGGCCCGGCGCCGACGACGAGCACGTCGAGGCGCATGCCCCGACGGTAGGCCGTGTTGCCCGGCGGGTGGGACCTGGCGTCGGCGCGGCGCGGATGCCGACGGATCGGCGGTGCCGTTTCGACGCCATGTGCCGCCGCGGGCCAGAATCTCGTCACACGAGGCGCTCGCGCCCTGGGCGCGCGCCCGACGAGACCATCACCAGGCTGGAGCCCATGAACATCGTCGTCTGCGTGAAGCAGATCCCCGACCCGGCGACACCGGGCGAGCTCGATCCCGAGTCGCACACGCTGAAGCGCGAGGGGAAGCTCATCCTCGACGAGTCCGACAGCTACGGCGTCGAGATGGCGCTCCAGCTCGCGGACAAGGCCGGCGGCGGTGAGGTGACGCTCGTGTCGATGGCACCGAACAACGAGGTGTCGGGGCTCCGCACCGCGCTGGCGATGGGCGCCGCGAAGGCCATCCTCATCTCCGACGACGCGCTGCGCGGCAGCGACGCCCTCAGCACGGCGAAGGTGCTGGCGAAGGCGGTCGAGCGCGCGGGGGACGTCGACCTCGTGCTCACCGCGACCGAGTCGACCGACGGGTACTCGGGCACGATTCCCGAGCAGATCGCCGAGCTGCTCGGCTGGCCGTCGCTCACCTTCGCCAAGCACATCGAGATCGGCGACGGGAAGGCGACGATCCAGCGCCAGACCGAGGCGGGCTACGACGTCGTCGAGGCGTCGCTGCCTGCGGTCGTGAGCGTGACCGCGGGGGTCGTGGAGCCGCGGTACCCGTCGTTCAAGGGGATCATGGCCGCGAAGAACAAGCCGGTCGACGAGGTGAAGGTCGCCGATCTCGGGCTCGGGGCCGATCAGGTCGGGTGGGCGGGCGCGCGCCAGAAGATCGTCGACGTGCGCGCCGCGCCGGCGCGTGAGGCGGGCGAGAAGATCGAGGACGAGGGCGACGCGCACGAGAAGATCGTCGCCTTCCTCGAGCAGCTGAAGGTGATCTGAGATGGGTCTCTCGAAGGTCTGGGTGTACGCGGAGGCGGACGGCGACAAGCCGGCGACGAGCACGCTCGAGCTGCTGACCAAGGCGCGCGAGCTGGGCGACGCAGTCGAGTGCGTCTTCGTGGGCGCGAACGCCGACGCACTGGCCGGTGCGCTCGGTGAGCACGGCGCCACGAAGGTGCACACGGTCGACAACGGGGACGTCCTCGCCGGCGTCATCGGAGCTGCCGCGCTCGCGAAGCTCGTGGAAGCCGAGCAGCCCGACCTCGTGCTGTTCGCGCAGACCTACGACGGCCGCGACGCGCTGGGCCGGCTCTCGGTGAAGCTGGACCGCCCGGTGCTCACGAACGGCGTCGATCTCAAGCTCGACGGCGACAAGCCGATCGTCGGCACCGCGATCTTCGGCGGCAACACGCTCGTCGACACCGAGCTCGAGGGTGAGAAGCCGTACCTCGCGGCGATCCGCCCGAAGTCGTTTGCCGCGGAGCCGAGCGGTGGCGCCGCGGCAGCGGTCGTCGCCGTCGAGGCCGTCGACGCGGGCCGAGCCGCCGAGGCGAAGGTGCTCGAGCGTCACGTCGAGGAGCGCGAGGGGCCGAAGCTCGAGGAGGCGCCGGTCGTCGTGTCGGGCGGCCGGGGCCTCGGCAGCGCGGAGGCGTACGAGCCGCTCGTGGAGGAGCTCGCCAAGCTGCTCAAGGGTGCGTCGGGCGCGTCGCGCGCGATCGTCGACGCCGGCTGGGTGCCGTACGCGAAGCAGGTGGGCCAGACCGGCAAGACGGTGAAGCCGAAGGTCTACGTCGCGCTCGGGATCTCGGGTGCGACGCAGCACCTCGTGGGCATGAAGGGCTCCGACAACATCGTCGCCATCAACAAGGACAGCGAGGCACCCATCTTCTCCGTCGCCGACCTCGGTGTGGTCGGGGACGTGCACAAGGTCGTGCCGAAGCTCATCGAGGCCCTCAAGGCGCACGGCTGAACCTTGCCTGAGCTCGAGGTCCGGGAGCTCACCGAGAACGAGCTGACGGCCGCGGGGGGCGTCGCGGGTCGCGCGCTGGCCGACAACCCGAGCTCGCGCTGGATGTGGGGCGAGGAGCCGATCCACCGTGTCCGGTGCAGCCTCGACTTCCTCGGCGGCATGGTGATCGGGATGCCGCTGCCCCAGCTCGGTGCCGTCGTCGGCCGGCACGTCGTCGGGGTGTGTGCGGCAGCCGGGCCCGCGACGTGCCTCGCCTCGCAGGCGCCCGACGACCTGCGCACGCTGCCGGCGGCGGTCGGTCCTCCGGGTGACGACTCGCGCGCCACAGCCGGGTGGTCGCTGATCGCGGTGCACGACCTCGAGGAGCGCCACTGGCACGTCGGCCCCGTCGGCGTGGAGCCCGGTCTCCAGGGGCGTGGCGTCGGCGGGCGCATGCTCACCGCGCTCGGCGAGCGACTCGACGCAGACGGCGAGATCGGCTGGCTCGAGACCGACAAGCCGGAGAACGTCGCCCTGTACCACCGCCACGGCTACGACGTGACCGAGGAGGTCGAGCTGCACGGCCTCACCACCTGGTTCATGCGCCGAGACCCACGCTGACCTCGCGCACCGACCGCCATCGGTGCCCCGAGAAGAGCAGATGGTCGAGGAGCTCGACGCCCGCGCCCGTGCACTCGAGGCCGAGGCCCTCGAAGCGTGCGACGTCCGCCACGGAGGGTGCGAGGTGTGCGTCCTCGACGAACGTCGCCAGCACGAGCTCGATGCCTCCGAGCGCGGCGGTGAGGTCCGCGAGGTCGCGGCCGTCGATGAGCGGCTCGTCGCGGCAGACCTCGCACGGGCAGCGGAACTCGGCGCCGCACAGTCGCCCGGTCCAGTCGAGTGCGAGGACGAGCTGGCCCTCGTGGTGCTCGGGACACACGAGTGCCTGCACGACGCGCGCCGCGTCGTGGGGCCCGAGCACCTTGGGCAGACGGCGCCGCTCTTCACGGTTCAGCCTCACGACGTCCCTCCCGAGCTGATCCCGCCGTGGTGCGGCAGGGTGGCGATCGGGGGAAGAACGGTGGAGCTCGGGCACCGTAGCGACGGGGTGTGACGGCGCTGAGGTCAGCCGCCCCGGTGCTCGACCTGCACGACGAGCACGGACAGCCCGCCGGTGCTGTTCCGCACCGTCATGACCAGCTGCTCGAGCTGCCCCGTCCACGTGCACACCACGGACCCGGCGGCGCCTTCACAGCCCGCGTAGGTGAGCGGGTCGACCGGCCCGTTCGGAGTCTGCGCCGGCACATACGGCACCGAGAAGAGCTGCTCGATCGCCTCGGGCGACGCGTACTGCGTCGCTCCCGCTCGGTCGTTCGCCATCCACGCCGCGTAGAGCGCCTGCGCGTACTGCTCGGGGTCCGCGACGACGGTCGTGCTCGTGGTCGTCGGACCGCCACCCCCGTGCTCGTCCTCGTCCTGGAGGAGCAGCACGAGTGCCAGCGCGGCCAGCGCGGCGAGGACCAGGACCACCACGAAGATCAGCCACAGGTTCAGCCGCTTCCGGCGCTCCTGCGGCGACGGGTGGTGCACGTGCGCCACGGCTCGGACGCTACGTCACAGGCCCGAGTTTCTCGGGTCTTGGGGATTGACAATCGAACGTATGTTCGATATGGTGGAGCGCTTCCCCGAAGTGCCCGGCCCCACGGCGGAGGAGGTGACAGCGATGCCGACGACCTATCAGGACCTGGTCGACGAGCTGCGCTGCCACCCCAACCAGTGGCTGCGGCAGGAGCGCACCCGGGTGGTCGGCGAGCAGCGCCGGTTGCGGGTGCGGGAGATCGCGATCACCAAGGTCCTCGATGAGCGCGACGCGCGCGACCCGATGCCCGAAGCCTCGGTGCCGACGAGCACGGCCAAGGCGACCGTGGAGGTGGCGAGGGCGCTGGACTCCACGCCCGCTCTCGCCGACGCCGCGGTCGCGGGGAAGCTGAGCTGGGAGCAGCTCGAGCCCCTCACGCGGATCGCGACGCACGAGACCGACGCAGAATGGGCGCAGCGGGGTCCGAGCTGCACGCCGTTCGATCTCCAGAAGCTCGCCCGACGCGCCCGCAAGCTCACCGCCGAGGACACTGCCGGCCGGTCGCAGGCCCGCGAGCTGCGCACCTGGCGCGAGCCCGAGTGGGGGATGGTCGCGGGGCGGTTCCGGATCCCCGAGCTCGACGGCATCCTGGTCGAGCGGGTGTTCGAGCACATGGCCGAACAGCTCCGTCCTGCCCCTGGTCAGCCGTGGGACTCGCTCGCGCATCGCAAGGCTGACGCGCTCGTCGACCTCTGCACGAGCTATGTCGACGTCGAGCCCACCGGGAAGTTCCGCCACACCATCGTGACCCATGTCCGCGACGACGGCACCGCCGACTGCGACGGCCTCGAGGTCGCGCCCGCGACCGTCGACGCGATCGCACCGGCCGCGACGATCAAGACCCGCCGCGAGGACCGCCACGGCCGCGAGCGCAGCACCACCCGGGCCCGCAAGGCCCTCCCCGCGGACGTGGAACGCCACGTCCGCGACCGCGACAAGCGCTGCCGGGTCCCGGGCTGCAACCACACCCGCCGCCTCCAGCCGCACCATCTGGTGCCGTGCTGTCGGGGCGGCCACGACGGCATCGACAACCTCGCCATGGTGTGCCCCTCCCACCACCGGATGCTCGTGCCCCACGGGCCCTGGCACCTCATCGGCGACCCCGAGCAGATCGACGGACTGCGCCTCGTCCACGAGGACGAGCTCATCGATGCCCGTGCCGGACCAGCTCCCTAGGCGACGTCGTCAGTCCGAGCTTCCCCAACCGCTCCTTGACAACTCAAGTCGCGGCCCGCGCCGCGTCTCGGTACCGCGGCCGTCAGTCGAGGGACGCGCCGCGGAGCCACATGCCGTGGAAGCCGTACGGGACGCGACGACGCAGGTGCACCGTCGCGACGGGCGCGGCACTGAAGTCGGTCGCGTCGACGACGATCACGTCGCTCGTGTCCGTCGTCTCGTCGTACACGACGGAGAGGACCCAGCCGTGGTCCTCGCCGGCGTCGGGCGAAGCAGGCGCGAACACCGGCTCGCCGGCGTGGCGGCCCGGGCCGACGTCGTGGCGCTCGACGCGGCCGCTGACGAAGTCGTGCTTGCGGAGCCCGCCGCTGTCGTGCCAGTGCTCGGCGATGGGCTGCTCCACGGTGTACCCGTAGCGATGGGGCTGTCCGGCGACACGCTCGTCGATGCGGGGGAACTCCTGGCTCTCGTCGTCGAGACGCTCGGTGTGCAGCGTCCTCGCGCCGGGATCGATGGTCCAGCGATCGAGCGTCGTCCCGCCCATCGAACCGGGCCCGAAGCGCTCCACGGCAAACATGTCGGCGTACCGGACGACGTCGACGACCACGTTGCCGTCCGCGTCGTCGTAGGCGTTCACCGTGTGGAACACGTAGCAGGGGTCGATGTCCGTCCAGACGACGTCCTCGTCGCTACCGAGACGAGGCATGACGCCGACGCGAGCGCGGTATCCGGGATCCCACGCCGCGGGGAACGGCTGCTGACCGAAGGTCGAGAGGTCGTACACCACCGGCAGGTCGAGCCAGACGACCCTCGACGACGTGATCGCGAAGTCGTGGATCATCGCCGGACCGCCGATGGTGATCTCCTGCGTGGTCACGAGGGCGCCGAAGGCGTCGAGCACGTGGTAGCGGAGCCACGGCGGACCCATGATGTCGTACCCGAAGAAGACGAGCTCGCCGGTGCGCGGGTCGAGCTTCGGATGGGCCGTCATCGGCGAGCGCAGCGCGCCGTCGAAGTCCGTGCGACCGACCGTGCTCAGGTCGGCCCGCACCTCGGTCGGGAGCGTGATCTCCACCAACGCGAAGATCCGTCCTCGGTGGGCCACGACGTCGGTGTTCGCGACGCTCGACCCGCCGGGGAACACGTCGTCGGGTTGCCCCGCCACGGACGTCTCGCCGAGCGCCTCACAGGCACCGTCGGTGCGGACCCATCGGTTGCGATAGCGCGCTCGACCGCGGGAGAGCTCGATGCCGTGCAGCATCCCGTCGCCGACGAACCAGTGGTACGCGGGGGGCTCGGGCGCGACGATCGGGTTCGGCCCGTTCCGGAGCAGCAGCCCGTCGAGCTCGGGTGGGATCGCACCGGTGACGTCGAGGCCCGCGTCGTCGCGCTCGTCGTGCACGGGCGCGAAGTTCCCGGTCAGGTACGGGTTGGTGACGACGGTCTCCACGGCGATCCTCCCTCAGTCGGCGAGGTCGACGACGACCGGCGCGTGATCAGAGGGCTGCTGGCCCTTCCGCGCGTTGCGGTCGACGATCGCCCACGCGACGCGCTCGGCGACCGGGGGCGTGACCAGGACGAGGTCGATGCGCATGCCGCGGTGCTCGTGGAAGTCGCCGCGGCGGTAGTCCCAGTAGGAGAAGAGGCGGTCCTGGTCGTAGAGCGAGCGGAACGCGTCGACGAGCCCCCAGTCGCGGAGCGCGGCGACGGCGGCACGCTCGGGTGGCGTGACGTGCGTGTCGCCTTCGAACGCCTTCGGTGACCAGACGTCGCGGTCGTCGGGGGCGACGTTGAAGTCGCCCATGAGGGCGATCTCGTCGCTCGGTGAGCCCGTCGAGTCGAGCCAGTCGCGCAGCGCGCCGAGCCAGGTCAGCTTCCGCTCGTAGAACTCCGTTCCGACCTGGCGCCCGTTCGGCACGTACACGGTGACGAAGCGAACGCCGCCGCACGTCGCCGCGAGCAGGCGGGCGTCACCCTCGTACGGGTCGGCGAGCTCACCGAAGCCCGACGTCACGTCGCCGATCCCGACCTTCGACAGGATCGCGACGCCGTTCCACCGCCCCTGGCCGTGGTGCACCGACTCGTAGCCGAGCGCCTCGAACGTGAGCTGCGGGAAGGCGTCGTCGGCCAGCTTCGTCTCCTGCAGGCACAGGACGTCCGGCCGCGCGTCCTCGAGCCAGGCCTCGACGCGCGGCAGGCGCGCCTTCAACGAGTTGACGTTCCACGTGGCGATCCGCATCACGAGCGCCCCCCGTGCGCGAGCTGGCGCCGCAGCACCACGAACGCGAGCCCCGCGACCGCGAGGCCGACGACGACCGACACCACGATCGTCAACGCGTCGCCACCGCCCCCCGACTCTTCGACCACCGGACCGACGCACCGCCGGTGGGTGTCGCGCTGCGTCTTCGTGCACCGCGGGGGCTCGGGCGTGCGGGGGACCGCGCCCGCCCGGACGGCCGCGCCGAGCGCGAGCGCGGCAACGAGCGTGCAGACCGCGAGCAGCCGAGCCACACCGCCGACGCTACCGTCCGCGGCGCCGGGGTCAGCTCGTCGCGTAGCGCGGGTTCGCGATCAGGAGCTTCGCGCTGACGAGCGCGACCACCGCGTCGACCACGTCCTCGCGGTGGTGGTCGAGCGAGCCGTCGCGGATCCCGGTCGCCAGGCCGGTCGCCAGCTCGCGGGGCGATCCGGCGCGACCGAGGAGCGCGGTGAGCCGCGCCGTGACAGGCGCCTCGACCTCGGGGCCGAGCACGAGCTCGCGCTCGACGATGCCAAGCGCGTTCACGGCGACGCGGGCATGGAACGCGGCGCGGCCGTCGAGATCCGGCTGCGCGTCTCGCTCGACGAACTCGCGCACGGCCTCGAGCAGCTCCGCGGCCGTGGGGCGGTCCTGGAAGCTGGCACGCGCGGCCGTCGCGTCCGGAACGTCCGCGCCGGTCGGCACGGGCGCGTCACTCAGTGCCGCCACCCGATCCGGGACGAGGAGGCGCAGGAGGTCCCACTCCGTCTCGGCCATCCGCCGGCCGAGCGTGGCGAGCTCGACGGATCGCACGAGACCACCGAGATGCGTGTGCGCCTGGATCCCGCAGATCACGCCCCACTTCAACGTGCCGAACGCCTCCCACCAGGCCAGCCGCTCCGGGTCGACGGGCGCGCCACCCGCGCCGGTGTAGGCCGCGACCAGGTCGTCGACGTCGCCGAAGCCTCCGACCGCGTGCTCGACCACGCCGAACCGCCACGACCGGACGCAGCACCACGCGAGATCCTCGACCGGGTCGCCGAGGTGCGTGAGCTCCCAGTCGAGCACTGCGCGCAGACCCTCGGGCCCGACGACGAGGTTCCCGTTGCGGAAGTCGCCGTGCACCAGACGGGGGTCGGCAGACGGCGGCGGTGCCTCGCCCAGGTGTTGCAGGCCGAGCTCGAACGCCGGGTGCGGCTCGCCGATCCCGTCGAGCACCCCGCGGTACTGCTGCAGCTGCGCCGCGGCGTCGAGGACCGGGAGCTCTGGCAGCGTGTCGAGCGGCACCGCGTGGATGCGGGCCGCCTGGTCGCCACACTGCGCCGCGAGCACGTCGCGCGCGCCCGCGAGCTCCTCGTCGCGCAGGATCCGGCGCGGGATCGTCTCGCCGTCGACCCGCGTCATCACGAACCCACTCCCGAGGTCGTCGTCGGGCTCGAGCAGGAAGCGGGCATCGGGTGCGCGGACGCCCGCGTCGACGACCGCCCGGAGCACCTCGAACTCCGTCGCGCGCGACGCATGACCACCGTGGGCTCCCGGGTCGCGCCGGAGGACGAACGGGTGGCGTGTGCCGTCGCGGGCGACCGCGTCGAACGACCAGGTCTCCCGTGACGCGCCACCCGACAGGCGACGGAGGTGCTCGATCGCGACCTCGGCACGGAGGTGGCGACCGGTGGTCGCCGCGAGCGAGCGTTCGTCGACCCGCGTCATCGCGGGCCGACGCTATCGCTCATCCTCGCGACGGTGCCCTTCGCTCAAGGTCGCGAGCGCCTCGCGGTCCACCGCGTCCGCGCGAGCGACCGCGACCCGGCACTTCGTCCGTGCCTGGAGCGTGGCGGTCCGACGCCCGCCTTCGAGCACGGCCCGCTCGCCGAGGATCGCGCCGGGCCCGACTTCGGCGATCGGCTCGCCGTCGACGACCACGTCGAGCACGCCGTCGAGGAGGAGGAAGAGCTCGTCCCCGGGAGCATCCTGCTCAACGACGGCGCGCCCCTTCTTCATCGTCCGGACGTCCGGCTTCGCCCCGCCGCGCATGATCGTCGCCGACAGCTGTCGCTCGAGCGCGGTCTCGCCGTGCTCGTCGGTCACCGCGAGCAGACCGTCGTCGTCCTCGGCGGTCGCGACGACATCCACGTCGTCGCTCGTCTCGAGGAGCCGCACGACTCCTTCGCGCACGAGATAGCTGTCTTTCGCGATCACGACGCGAATCGGTCTCGCGAGCCGTCACTAGTAGCGTCCCGCCGATGCGCTTCCGCACCGTGCTCGCCGCGATCGCCATCGGTGCGGCCGTGCTCGTCAACGCGAGCCCGGCGCACGCTCAGTTCGAGTCGATCCACGACTACGACGTCACGATCACGATCAACGACGACGGCAGCCTCTCGGTGAAGGAGGTGATCCAGTACGACTTCGGCGTCGTCCCGAAGCACGGGATCTTCCGCGACATACCGGTGCGCTTCGACTACCCCAAGAAGGCCGACACCGACCGCGTGTACGAGCTCAGCGACATTGCGGTGAGCGCGTCCGAAGGCACGCCGGCCCAGTTCGAGACCGAGGACTTCACCGAGAGCGGTGTCGGCTACGAGCGGATCAAGATCGGCGATCCGGATCGCACGATCAGCGGCAGCCACACGTACGACATCCGGTATCGGGTGAAGGGCGCGCTGAACGGGTTCAAGGACCACGACGAGCTCTACTGGAACGCGATCGGCCAGCAATGGAGCGTCCAGATCGACCGCGCCGCGGTCCGCGTCGACGCTCCGGCACCCATCACCCAGGTCGCCTGCTTCCAGGGGCCGACGCTCTCGACGCTTCCGTGCGAGCAGTCCGCGTCCGACGGGCCCACCGCGAGCTTCGGTCAGAGCCGGCTCTTCCCGTTCAACGGGGTGACGGTCGTCGTCGCGATCCCGAAGGGCGTGGTGCCGCCTCCGAAGCCGATCCTCGAGGAGCGCTGGACCATCGGTCGAGCCTTCGCGGTGAACGAGACGACCGTCGGCGGCGGCGGAGGGCTCCTGCTGCTGCTCGTCGGCGTGTTCGGGTTCCTCTTCTACCGCCGCGCCCGCGACCGCCGGTACAAGGGGTCGCCGGTCGACCAGGCGTTCTCGAGCGCGACCGGGGAAGAGGAGCGCACGCCGCTCTTCGAGCACACCGAGACGCCGGTCGAGTTCGTGCCGCCCGACCATCTGCGACCGGGACAGGTCGGGACTCTCGCGGACTTCCACGCCAACCCGCTCGACGTCACGGCGACGATCGTGGATCTCGCGGTCCGCAAGTACCTGGTGATCGACGAGGTGCCGAGCGAGTCGCGCTGGCAGTCGAGCGACTGGAAGCTCACGAAGCTCAAGGATCCCGACGACGAGCTCAAGAAGTACGAAGCCGACTTGCTGAAGGGCCTCTTCCGCAACAAGGACGAGGTCGAGCTGTCCGACCTCAAGTACAAGTTCGCGGCCCGGATGGGCAAGGTGCAGAAGTCGTTGATGGACGACGCGATGGCGCAAGGGTGGTTCACGAAGCGCCCGGACGGCGCCGCGTTGGGCGTGGGATGCCTCGGGTTGCTCGTGCTGCTCGCCGGCGTCGGCATCACGATCGCGCTCGCAGCCTTCACCCACGTCGCGCTGCTGGGCATCCCGGTCATCGTCCTGGGCGTGATCATGATGTTCAGCGCGCCGTTGGCGCCGGCGCGGACGGCGAAGGGCTCGGCCGTGTTCCGTCGGGTGAACGGGTTCCGCCGGTTCATCGAGGAGTCCGAGAAGGACCGCGCGCAGTTCGCGGAGAAGAAGAACCTCTTCTCGGAGTACCTGCCCTATGCGATCGTGTTCGGCGCGACCGAGAAGTGGGCGCGCGCCTTCGAGGGGCTCGCGGGCGAGCCGCCCGACACGAGCTACTGGTACCGCTCGACGATGCCGTTCGAGTACCTGGCCTTCTCGCACGCGGTCGACGGGTTCACGATGACCTCGTCGGGCACGCTCAGCTCCTCTCCGCCGTCGAGCTCGGGATCGAGCGGGTTCTCGGGTGGTGGCGGGTTCTCGGGCGGGGGCGGGGGCGGCGGCGGCGGGGGATCCTGGTAGCCGCAGCGCCGATCAGGCCGCGACGCCGACGGGCTGCCCGTCGACGATCTGGTCGAGGTACTCCGACAGCCCGTAGCCGACCTTCCCGTCACACCGCCATTCCGTCATGCCCTCAGAGATGCGCGTGACGAGCTGCTCGCCGTCGGGCGTGGTGCGCCGGTTGCGGAGCGGGATGAGCGAGAGCACCGTGCCCTCGATGACGTGCTCGCCGTCGGCGGTGCTCGCGACGGCGCGAATGCGGTCGTGATACCGGTCGTCGGTGCGCCAGTCGGTGTCGATCGTCGCGCCCGTGAGGTGGGTGTACGCGCCGTCCTCGAGCCACACGCCACCGATCCGCTGTGATCCGTCCCTGGCGGTGATGATCGAGACCACGAAGCCGCCGTCGTCGCCGAAGTTCCCGGTCAGCCAGCGGTACCAGTACGGCGACTGCCAGAAGCGCGGGCCCCAGGAGTGGTCGCGCAGGCCGTAGCCGTCGACCTCCCACTCCTCGTCGCCGACGCGGATCGCGCCCCGTGCCGCGACGTGCTGCTCGTAGTGCCCGCGTGCGAAGCCCTCCTCCGCGTTCTCCGTGATCGGTGTGCCGTCGTCGTTGACCGGCTCCCCCCCGAGCATCGGGGAGATCCCGCGGTAGTCGAGGTCGACGGTGCACTCCGTCCACGGGTTGCTCGTGAACGCAGTGCGTGGATCGGCCATCTCGAGGGGGCGCTCGAGGAGGCAGATCTTGCCGTCATAGGTCGCGCGGAGACGCTCGAACGGCTCGACGACCTCGAAGCGCATGCCACCGGCGTCGAACGCGTCGTTGTCGGAGATGTGCGGCCGGTGATAGGTGAACGCGACCCTGCCGTCCGGCAGGTAGAGGCACGTCGTCATCTCCGCGTACCCCTCGTTCGCGCGGTTGCCGAGCCGCAGGAACCCCCCGACACGACTCCGCGGGTCGTAGACGTTGAAGTACATGCTCTCGTTGAAGTTGCTCGCCGCCTCGAGCGGGTGCATGTGCTCGTCGGCCGGGTCCAGGCGCAGGCGCATGGTCTGAACATAATGTTTCGTCCCGAATCCCGACAGACAGATCGACAGACAGATCGAACGAGGAGGAGCGTCTGATGCCAGGGCCGCTACACGGTGTGTCGGTCGTCGAGCTCGTCGGGATCGGCCCCGGTCCGTTCGCGGCGATGCTCCTCGCCGACATGGGCGCGGAGGTGGTGCGCGTCCACCGCACGCAGTCCGTCGCCGCGGGCTTCGACCCGGGCGGTGTCCCCGTCCTCGACCGCAACCGCCGGTCGATCGGCGTCGACCTGAAGCACGCCGACGGCGTCGAGACCGTGCTGCGGCTCGTGGAGTCCGCGGACGCGCTCGTCGAGGGGTTCCGCCCCGGGGTGACCGAGCGCCTCGGCCTCGGCCCCGACGACTGCCTCGCGCGCAACCCCCGCCTCGTGTACGGCCGCATGACCGGATGGGGTCAGGACGGCCCGATGGCGAACGCCGCGGGGCACGACATCAACTACATCGCCCTCGCCGGCGCGCTCGCGCACTTCGGGCGCGAGGGGCAGAAGCCGACGCCGCCGCTCAACCTCGTCGGTGACTTCGGCGGTGGCGGGATGTTCCTCGCGTTCGGGGTCGTCTGCGCGCTCCTCGAAGCGCGAACGTCGGGCCAGGGTCAGGTCGTCGACGCAGCGATGGTCGACGGTGCCGCGGTCCTCATGTCGATGATCTGGGGCTTCCGCCAGCTCGGTGCGATCGACGAGGACCACCCCGGGACGAACATGCTCGACACGGGTGCGCCGTTCTACGACACCTACGTCTGCGCCGACGGGAAGACGATCGCGCTGGGCGCGCTGGAATCCCAGTTCTATGCAGAGCTGTTGCGGCTCACCGGGCTCGACTCGGAGGACCTGCCGCCGCAGATGGACCGGAGCGGTTGGCCGCGCCTGCGTGAACGGTTCACCGAGGTGTTCGAGACCAAGACTCGTTCCGAGTGGTGCGCCCTCATGGAGCAGAGCGACGCGTGCTTCGCGCCGGTGCTCACGATGACGGAGGCGATCGAGCACGCGCACATCGCGGCGCGCGGCACCGTCGTCGAGTTCGAGGGCGTGCACCAGCCGGCGCCGGCACCTCGGTTCTCGCGGACCAAGCCCGAGCTGCGCCGTCGCGCCGCGAAGCCCGGCGAGCACACCGACGAGGTGCTCGCAGAGTGGGGCTTCAGCGCCGACGAGCTCGCGAAGCTGCGTGACGCGGGTGCCATCGCCTAGCCGTCGTCCTGCTGGAGCGCGTGCACGCGCGCGAGCCGCTCCTCGAGCGTGTCGTCGTCGGGCGCCACGACGGTGACGTGCCCGACCTTCCGCCCGGGACGCGGGGCCTTGCCGTAGTCGTGGAGGTGCGCGTTCGGCACGCGCAGGACCGCGGCGCGGTCGGGAAGCCGGCCGATGCAGTTGACCATCCCGGCGCAGCCGCGCAGCTCGACGGAGCCCAGCGGCCAGCCGAGGATCGCGCGGAGATGCTGCTCGAACTGGCTCGTCTCGGCGGCTTCGATCGTCCAGTGGCCCGAGTTGTGGACGCGGGGGGCGAGCTCGTTCGCGACGAGCTGGCCGTCGCAGTCGAAGAGCTCGATCGCGAGCACACCGACATACTCGAGGTCTGCGAGCAGACGCAGCGCGATCGACCGGCCCTCGTCCTGCTGTGACTCCGCTACGCGTGCCGGCGCGCGGCTCGTGCGCAGGATCCCGCGCTCGTGTCGGTTCTCGACCAGCGGATAGCACGCGGTCGCCCCATCGGTGCCGCGCGCCGCAAGGATCGACAGCTCGCGCCGGAAGTCCACGACGCCCTCGGCGATCGCCGGCACGCCGCCGAGGTCGAGCCACGCTGCCCGCGCGCCGTCGAAGTCGTCGACCCGGGCCTGGCCCTTGCCGTCGTAGCCGCCGCGCCGTGTCTTCAGGATCGCCGGCAGGCCCGTGACCGCGAGCGCCGCCTCCACGTCGTCGACCGTGTCGATCGGCGCGTGCGGCGCCACGGGGATGCCGAGTCGCGCGAACGTCTGCTTCTCGGCGAGGCGGTCCTGGGCGACGTCGAGCGCGCGCGGATCGGGGTGGGCCGCGCAGCCGTCGAGGGCCCGCACCGTGTCCGCGGGCACCCCCTCCCATTCGTAGGTGACGACCGTCGCACCCTGCGCGAGCCGCCGGGCCGCGTCCACGTCGTCGAGCCGGGCGACCACGAGCGATCCGACCGCGCTCGCCGACGCGTCGGGCGACGGATCGAGGAAGCGCGTGGTCACACCGAGCGGGATGCCCGCGATCCCGAGCATCCGCCCGAGCTGGCCACCGCCGAGGACCGCGACCTCCGGACGGGCGTCGGGTGATGGCGATCCGTGGTGATCCATCGCTCTCGAAACGATTGCAGGGCGCGGACCTCGACCCATGGAGAAGGTATTCTCGCGGTTGCGACAGCGCCGTCGCCCCACGTCGAGTCCACGACCCCGGGAGACCGAGTTGTCGCTGCTTCCTTTGTCCGCTTCTCCGCGCGCCGCCAACCGCAGCCGCGTCGAGCTCGACGCGTGCGGCATCGGGTTCGTCGCGGACGAGCAGGGTCGAGTCACACGGGAGGTGGTCGAGCTCGCGCTCACCGGCCTCGCCTGTGTCCGCCACCGCGGTGCCGTGGCCGCCGACGGCCTCTCCGGGGACGGCGCCGGCGTCCTCCTGCCGGTGCCGCGGGAGCTCTTCGCCGCGGTCGCCGACGCGGAGGGGTCGGTCGTCGATCCCGACCGCCTCGGCGTCGTGTCCGCGTTCTTCGACCTCTCCGACGCCGCCGCGCGCCAGCGCGCGCAGGACGCCGTGCGCGACGCGTGCGCTGAGGAAGGTCTCGACCTGGTCTGCTGGCGCGAGGTCCCGATCGACGTGTCGCACCTCGGTGCGGCGGCGCGCAACGACCTCCCGGCGCTGCTCCACGCGGTGCTCGAGCGCCCCGCCGACGTCGACGGCGACGAGGCCGAGCGTCGTGCGCTGCGCGCGCGCCGTCGGGCCGAGGCGGCGTGTGCGGCCGCAGGCGTCCGCCACTACTTCGCGAGCTGGTCGTTCTCGACGATCACCTACAAGGCCCTCGTGATCAGCGACCGGCTCTCGTCCTTCTATCCCGATCTCGCGGACTCCCGCGTCGTCGCACCGTTCGTGATCTTCCACAGTCGGTTCTCGACGAACACCGCTCCCGCGTGGGAGCGCGCTCAGCCGTTCCGCCACCTCTGCCACAACGGCGAGATCAACACGATCCAGGGGAACGAGCGCGCCATGCGCGCGCGGGCGGTGCTGGGCACCGAGGCCGTCGGACTCGGTCCCGAGGAGCTCTTCCGGCCGGTCCTCGATCCCGAGGACTCCGACTCCGGGAAGCTCGACGCGGCGCTCGAGCTGCTCCTGCGCGGCGGTCGCGACGTGCGTCACGTCGTGTCGATGCTCATCCCGGAGGCCTGGGAGGGCGTGCGCGACCTCGATCCGGACGTCCGCGACTACTTCCGCTTCCACGCCGCGATCACCGAGCCCTGGGACGGGCCTGCGGGCCTGATCTTCACCGACGGGCGCCGCGTCGGCGCCTCGCTCGATCGCAACGGGCTGCGCCCGATGCGCTGGCAGCGCAGCAGCGACGGCATCGTCGTCTGCTGCTCCGAGGCCGGCGCGGTTCCCCTTGCCGGTCGCGGGTCGGTCGCGCGCGGCCGGCTCGGGCCCGGCGAGATGCTCTGCGTGGATCCCGATGCACCCGGCGACCTCGGGCCGTGGCAGGACGACGCGACCGTGAAGCTGCTGCTCGCGGCGCGCGCGCCCTACGGCGACTGGGCGCGCGACGGGCTCCTCCCCTTCGACACCGGTGAGGCGGTCGACATGCCGCCCGACCCCGACGACCTCGTCGCGGAGCAGGTCGCGTTCGGCTGCAACCGTGAGGAGATCGCCATGGTCCTGAAGCCCATGGCGACCGACGCCAAGGAACCGACGTTCTCGATGGGCGACGACACGCCCTTCGCTGCGGTGGCGACGCGGCCCCGGCCGGTCTTCAACTACGTGAAGCAGCGCTTCGCGCAGGTGAGCAACCCGCCGATCGACCACCTCCGCGAGCGACTCGTGATGTCACTGCGCACGTGCCTGGGTCCGCGCCGGCCGCTGCTCCTGGAGGACCCGACGGCGGCACGCCTGCTGGAGCTCGGCACGTTCTTCCTCTACCCCAATGCGGTCGAGGCGCTCCTCGACGAGTCCCGGTCGCCGTTCCGCGCGGCGACGATCGATGCCACGTTCGGCGCGGCCGACGGGCCCGACGGTCTCGCCACAGCCGTCGCGCGCGTCGCGGACGACGCGGTCGGCGCCGTGCAGAGCGGCACCGCGATCCTCGTGGTCAGCGACGCGGCACTCGGGCCCGAGCGCGTGCCGGTCCCGTCGTTGCTCGGTCTCGGTGCCGTGCAACACGCGCTCGTCGCGGTGGGCATCCGCCAGCAGGCTTCGATCGTCGTCGACTCCGGCGACGCCCGGGACACGCACTCGATCGCGTGTCTCCTGGGCTTCGGGGCCGACGCCGTCTGCCCGCGGGTCGCGCTGGAGACGATCGCGGCGATGGCCGACGACGGCCAGCTCGGGGAGGTGCACTCGTCCGAGGCGCAAGCGAAGTTCCAGGCCGCGATCGAGGACGGCGTGCTGAAGATCCTCTCGAAGATGGGCATCTCCACGGTCGACGGGTACCGCGGCGCCCAGATCTTCGAGGCCCTCGGCCTCGGCGCCGAGGTCGTCGACACCTGCCTTCGCGGCACGCCGTCCACGGTCGGCGGCATCGGGTTCGACACGATCGGCGCGGATTCGCTCGCGCGCCACGCGGTCGCGTTCGGCGAGGACGCCGTGCTCGAGGAGCCGGGCTTCGTCCGGTACCGCAAGCGCGGTGGCGAGTACCACGGGAACAACCCCGAGATGATCAAGGTGCTGCACGCGTCGCTCGGTCTCGTGGTGGACGACCCCGATGCCGGCGACGACGGCGACGGCGACGGCGGTGGCCGTCCGGCACGCCGCGGGGGGCGTGCGAAGGTCGACAGCGGCAAGTTCGCGGCGGTGCCGATCGCGCCGCTCGAGGAGCAGGGGCGGGTCATCTTCTTCGAGGGCGACCGCGCGGAGCCGCTGCCACCCGCGGATCCGGTCGAGATGCGCGCCGCCCACCTGCTGCAGAACGCGATCACGGCGGAGCGCGCCGACCTCTACGCGCGTTTCCGCGATCTCGTGGAGCAGCGCCCGGTCACCGAGCTGCACGACCTGCTCGAGCTCGTCCCCGCGGGTGCACCTCTCCCGGTCGACGAGGTCGACGGCATCGAGACGATCACCTGTCGGTTCTCCACCGGGGCCATGTCGCACGGCGCGCTCTCGGCGCAGGCGCACGAGACGCTCGCGATCGCGATGAACATGATCGGCGGCAAGAGCAACTGCGGCGAGGGCGGGGAGGACCCCGCTCGCTTCCGCACCCGAGGGACCGCCCGCGATCGCAACTCGCGCATCAAGCAGATCGCGTCCGGGCGCTTCGGCGTGACGCCCGAGTACTGCGCGTTCGCCGACGAGCTCAACATCAAGATCGCGCAGGGGTCCAAGCCCGGCGAAGGCGGGCAGCTCCCTGGTCACAAGGTGAGCCGCGAGATCGCGCGCCTGCGCTTCACGCAGCCGGGCGTCGGCCTGATCTCACCGCCGCCACACCACGACATCTACTCGATCGAGGACCTCGCGCAGCTCATCTACGACCTGAAGCAGGTGAACCCTCAGGCCCAGGTCTCGGTGAAGCTCGTCGCCGAGGACAACGTGGGCACCATCGCCGCGGGCGTGGCGAAGGCCCTCGCGGATGTCGTCCAGATCTCGGGCGCGAACGGTGGCACCGGCGCGTCGCCCCTGTCGTCGATCAAGAACGCGGGGCTCCCCTGGGAGCTCGGCCTCGCCGAGACGCAGACGACCCTGATCGAGAACGGCTTGCGCGGACGCGTGCGGGTTCGCGTCGACGGCGGCTTCAAGACCGGTCGCGATGTGCTGCTCGCGGCGCTGCTCGGCGCCGACGAGTACTCGTTCGGTACGGCCGCGATGCTCGCCGAGGGCTGCATCATGGTCCGGGCGTGTCACCGCGACACGTGCCCGACGGGCATCGCGACCCAGCGCCCGGGCTTGCGCGCGAAGTTCGCCGGCACGCCCGAGGCCGTCGCGACGTACATGTGCTACGTGGCGCAGGAGGTGCGCGAGCTGCTGGCGTCGCTCGGGTTCCGCAGCCTCGACGACGCGATCGGGCGGGTCGAGTGCCTGCGACAGCGGAGCACGGGCGACGCCCGCGCCGACTCGATCGATCTCGCTCCGCTGCTCCACCCCCCGAGCGCGCCCGACGAGCCCCGGCGGTTCGTCGAGCACGTGGCGGTGCAGCGACCGCGGTCGGAGCTCGACGCTCGGCTCCTCGCGGACGCGTTCGCAACGGTGTGGGAGGGCGGCGACCAGGAGCTCGATTACACGATCACGAACGCGGACCGTACGGTCGGTGCGTCACTCGGCGGCGCGATCGGTCTCGAGTTCGGCGAGCTGCTCCCGCCCGGCACGGTGACGGCTCGCTTCACCGGCGCGGCAGGTCAGAGCTTCGGCGCGTTCCTCGCTGACGGCGTGACGCTCGACCTCACCGGCGAGGCCCAGGACTACGTCGGCAAGGGGATGGGCGGAGGCCGCATCGTCGTGCGCGCGCCCGCCGATGACGCGGGCGATCCGGTGCTCGCGGGCAACACGGTGCTCTACGGCGCGACCGGTGGTCAGCTCTTCGTGGCCGGGCGCGTCGGTGAGCGCTTCTGCGTCCGCAACAGCGGCGCGATCGCAGTCGTCGAGGGCGCAGGCGACCACGCCTGCGAGTACATGACCGGTGGGACCGTCGTCATCCTCGGCGAGTTCGGCTACAACCTCGGCGCCGGCATGACCGGCGGCCAGGCGTACGTGTTCGACCCCGACCACCTCCTCGTGACGAGGCTGAACCGGCAGCTGGTCGACGCCACGCTCCTCGACGACGCGCAGGCCGCGGACCTGCGGTTCCTCGTCGAGTGCCACCGCGAGCTCACGGGCTCGTCACGCGCCGCGAGCATGCTCGAGCGCTGGGCCCGCGGGCTGGCCCCCTTCTGGCGGGTCGCGCCGGTGAGCGAGGTCGATCGGATCGAGCGCGCGAACGAGGGGATCCTCGGGGCCGCGCGGTAGCGCCCGGCTCAGGTGCCGGTCACGAGCACCGGGCGCGCGTCGTAGCCGAGCGCGCCGGCGACGAGGTGCTCGAAGAACCCGGAGCGGTCGTCCTCGTAGGCGCGCACCGCCCGGTTGTACGCCCGCAATGCGCGCGCGGGCACGATCGCCTGGTCGAATGCAGCGAGTGCAGTGGTGAGCGGCTCGTTCGTCCGGAGCTTCTCCGACGCGATCATGTTGGCGCGGATGCGGCGCGCGAGCTCCTCGAGCCCGTTCGCGATCGTCACCTCGGCGGCCGGATCGGTGTGCCGCGGACCGCGCAGTGCATAGCGGTGCCAGCGGTCGAGTGCCCCCCGGAGGTCCAGGGTGACGGCTCGATCGGCCGCACCGGCGTCCGCGAGTGCGGCGGCGACGCCGTCGAGCGCCTCGTAGCGCGCGATGAGGGGGGGCCGGAGCGGTGTCCAGCGGTGGTCGGCGCGGTCGCGACCGTCCTCGAGTCCCGGCCGCACGAGGAGCAGCGCGGCGACGATCGCGGCGACGAGCAACGCGACGGCGAGCACGACGATCCAACGGAACCGGCGCATGGACACGAGCGACGCTACCGGTGGCGCGCGGCGAAGGGGCTGACCCTCGCGCATCATCCGCGCGCGCAGCAGAGTCCGCCCGGCGGTCGCGCTCGACCCTGCAGGCGGCGCTCCACCCCTGACGGTCGACGCCTCGTGTCGTTGTGGGCGTCGATCGAGCGCGAGGGATAGAGTCACGGCCGCGAGCGAGCAGCGTGGCCGTTCGCCGGCGCGGGGGGCCGATGTGCCGGCAAGGGAGACCCAGCATGAGCGTGTGGACCTCGGTGGCGCGATTCATCAGGACCGCGACCGGCAGGATGGTGCTCGGCGCCACGGTCGTGGCCGCGAGCCTCGGCGGCGTGATCGCGGCGAACAGCGGCGGCTCCGGTTCGGGGGTGGCACGAGCGGCGATCGTGACCGACCACACCGTCGCTCTGAGCGTTGCCGATTCGGGTGACGACGACAACCACGACGGCGACTCGGCCGAATCCGACGATTCGGGCGATTCGAGCCACGATTCGGCGGACTCCGACGACGACTCGGCCGACTCCGACGACGACTCCGCCGACTCGGCCGATGACGGTGACGACGACTCGGCCGACTGCGACGACGACTCGGCGGACTCCGACGATGACTCGGCCGACTCGGACGACGACGACTCGGCGGACTCCGGTGACCACGACTCGGCGGACTCCGACGACGATTCGGCGGACTCGGACGACGACGACGGCGACTCGGCCGACTGCGACAACGATTCGGCGGACTCCGATGACGACGACTCGGCGGACTCCGACGACGACTCGGCGGACTCCGTGGAGGACGGGTCCGACTCGGCGGACGACGACGGCGACGACTCGGCCGACGAGGAGTCCGCGTCCACCGATGCGGCCGCCACGACGGCACCGGTCGCGTCGACCGAGCAGGCCGCCCCGGTGACGACGACCGAGCCGGAGACGACCGAGCCGGAGACGACCG
This sequence comes from Acidimicrobiia bacterium, assembly GCA_036559825.1. Lineage (GTDB taxonomy): Bacteria > Actinomycetota > Acidimicrobiia > IMCC26256 > PALSA-555 > DATBSK01. The sequence continues at coordinate 33,299 of DATBSK010000039.1, forward strand.
AGCCCGAGACGACCGAGCCCGAGACGACCGAGCCCGAGACGACCGAGCCCGAGACGAC
>DATBSK010000040.1:0-3099 GCA_036559825.1 Acidimicrobiia bacterium
TGGCCGACTGCCAGCGCGCCTACAACGACTGGGTCGGCGAGTTCTGCGCTGCCCACCCGAAACGGCTGTTCGGCGTCGCGGGCGTGCCGCTCCAGGACGTCGATCGGGCGATCACCGAGGCTCAGCGAGCGTGCGGCGAGCTCGGACTCGTCGCGGTCTTCGTCCGGCCGTCCGCGTACCTGATGGACGGCGATCGCGAGCTTCCCTTCCACCACCCGGCGTACGACCCCTTCTGGGGCGCGATGTCGGAGCTGGGTGTGCCCGTGGCGTTCCACCCCGGTGTGCACATCGACACGCCAGGCGCCTGCCGCAAGTTCGGCCTCGTCGCCGAGTCGGAGAACATGTCGGTGACGAACATGGCGACGGACGACATCTACGGCGGCTCGGGGCTCGGCCAGGCCGTCGGCAACGCGGTCGACATGATCGTCACGATGGGGCGCCTGCTCATGGGCGGGGTCTGCGAGCGGTTCCCCGACCTGAAGCTCATCTTCCTCGAGTCCGGCGGCGGATGGGTCCCGACGCAGCTCGAGCGCATGGACGAGCAGGTCGAGGCGTTCCCGCTCGAGCGCCGCAAGCTGTCATTGCTCCCGAGCGAGTACTTCCGTCGCCAGTGCTGGGTGTGCTTCGAAGCCGAGGAGTGGAACCTCGCGGCGTGCGCGGAGTTCCTCGGTCCCGACCGGGTGCTGTGGGCGACGGACTACCCGCATCCCGAGTACCACGCGGGCGTCGTCGACGAGCTGCGGGAGCACCTCGCGCCGCTCGACGAGGAGGCGCAGCGCCTCATCCTCGGGCAGAACGCGGTCGCTGCCTACGACCTCGCACTCTGAGGCGCGCACCGTGACGGCGCTCGCGTTCGACACTGCGCTCGACCTCGGTCGCATGTGCGCCGAACGGGCGGCGCGCCTCGTCGATGCGATGCGCGACGCGGGAATCGACGCGGCCGTGCTGCTCGGGCAGTCGAGCGTGGGCTATGCGACGGGCGCGCGGGTGCCGGCCGCCGACCAGGCACGCGCGATTCACCGACGTTCGGTCGCGCTCGTCACCGCGGACGAGGAGGCACCGCACCTGTGGACGTGGTTCCCAGAGGGCGCACCTCCCGACCTGCCCGCCGAGCGCGTGCATCCGGGCATCGGGCTCGAGTCGCAGGACGGTGCGCGAGCGCTCCTCGATGCGGTCGCCACGTGGGCTCCGCCCGGCGGAACGGTCGCGTTCGACGAGGTGACGATGCCGCTCCGTCGCGCGCTGCTCGACCGCGGCACGCCGCTCGTCGATGCCGGGCCGGCGCTCGGCGCGGCGAGGGCGTGCAAGACCGCGGACGAGATCGAGTGCATCCGCCGTGCGCAGGCCATCAACGAAGCCGCGATCGCAGACCTGGCACCGATGGTGCAGCCCGGGACGCCGGCGACCGCGCTCACCGGGCGCTTCCTGCGGCGGATCCTCGAGCTCGGCGCGACCTTCAACAACGTCGACCCGATCTGGCAGGTGATGCCCGCGGCCATCGCGGACGGCCCGTACAGCGCGACCGGTGGCGTCGTCTTCCCGACCGTGACCACGCCGCGACCCTTTGCGCAGGGCGACCTCGTGTGGGTCGACAACGGGCTCGCCTACCAGGGCTACATGTCCGACTACGGCCACACGTGGGTCGTCGGCGAGCCCCCCGACCGGCACCGGCGCGACCAGTGCCGGCGCTGGCGCGACGTCGCCGCCGCGACGCTGGAGGCGACGAAGCCCGGCGCGACGGCGCGCGACCTCACGCGTGCGGCGATCGCGGCTGCGGGCGGCGCGGGGCAGCCATGGCTCCCCCACCTGTACCTCGCACACGGTTCAGGGACCGAGAGCGCGGAGCCGCCGTTCGTCGGCACCGATCTCGGCGACGAGTTCGACGAGACGGTCGTCCTCGAGGCGGGCATGGTGATGGTGCTCGAGCCAGTGATCTGGGACGACGGCCGCGGCGGCTTCCGTGCCGAGCAGGTCGTGACCGTGACCGACGTTGGCTGGCGATCCCTGTCCGAGCTCACGTGGGACGGCTGGGAATGACGACGACGGAGCATCGCGAGCGCGTCGTCGCCGCGATGCGTGACCAGGGGATCGACGTCCTGCTGCTCGGGCGCGAGGCCAATGCGCGGTACGTGTCCGGTGCCGACCGGTTGTGGCTGGCCGGGACCCGACCGTTCGCGCCCGGGTGCGTGGTGGTCGGATCGACCGGTTCGGTGCACGTGCTGGCGATCACCGATGACGGCCTGCCGGCGGACCTGACGGCCGACCGCCTCTACCCGATCTCCTGGAACCCGCTCGCGATGCTCGGGCGCATCGCGGCGATCGAGGGAGTCGGGGGCGCGCGCCGGATCGGCACCGACGGCATGACCGCGCTCTTCGAGCAGCTGATCGCGGCGACGCTCGGGCCGGCCGAGCTCGTCGACGCGGAGGCCGTGTTGCGCACTGAACGCCGCCACAAGTCCGCCGACGACATCCGCGCCATCACCGCGGCGGTCTCGGCGGCCGAAGACGCGCTCTGTGCGACCGCGGACGCGCTCGCCCCGGGAGTCACCGAGCTCGAGCTGCAGGCGGTGTACGAGGAGGCGATGACCACCGCGGGGCTGACGGCGCCGGCGTTCGAAGGGTCGTTCTCCGTCGCCGACGCCGGCACACCTTCGCGCGTGTTCTCGACCGACCGGCGCGTGACCGACGGCGATCTCGTGCACGTGCGCGCCGGAGTCATGCGTGACGGGTGGGAGGGGCTCGTCGCGCGAACGCTGCGATGTGGCGATGGAGTCGTGCGCAGCTCGCGGCTCGATGCGGCCGTCCGCGGCTGCGCGCCCGGTGCGACCGTCGCCAGCGTGCGCGGGAGGGCCGCGTCGATCGAGGGCACCGGGATGGGCCACGAGGAGCTCGCACCCGACGACCTGCTCGAACCGGGCATGGTGCTGGCGGTGGAGGTGCTCGCCGACGGCATCCTCGACGGCGCCGTCGTGCACCTGACCGCCGACGGCCCGGAGCTCCTCTCGACGTCCTGACGCCGCAGGTCAGCGCCGAGGCACGGGGGGCTCGTCGCCGAGCAGGTACCGAGGACCGGCGCCGCGCCGGGCCGCACGGTCGTTC
>DATBSK010000041.1:0-13515 GCA_036559825.1 Acidimicrobiia bacterium
CGAACGGTTCCACCGAACAATGCTCACCGAATGGGGCTACGCCAAGACCTACAACACCAACAACGACCGGCTTGGCACCCTCAGCACTTGGCTCGAGGACTACAACTACCAGCGACCCCACTCAGGCATCGGCAATCAACCACCCGCGAGCCGGCTCCCGCCAACAACGTGACTGGGAACTACACCTAGAGCGGCACGAGCTCGAAGGCCACGGCGTGCACGACGCCCTGGCGCGCGCCGGCGCTCTCGGCCGCGCCGCGGAGGAACTCGTCCTCGTCGGTGCTGCCTTCGCCGAGGCCCTCGAGGTAGGTGCGGTGCTCGCGCAGGGACGCGATCCCGCGGTCGAGGAAGCCGGTGACGTCCACCGCGTGCGTCGCGGCCGGCGAGCCGTTGAAGACCGCCCACCGCGCCGCGCAGGGCTCGAGGCCGGCCGCGAGCTGCTCGGTGAACACCCACCGGTTGGCGGCATCGCGCGCCGCGTCGAGCAGCGCGCGGCCGACGTTGCGGTGGTCGGCGTGGTTGATCGGCGATCCCCGTGCCCAACGATCGCGGTAGTTGATCGAGACGAGGAGCTCGGGGCGGTGCCTCCGGATCGCGTGTGCGAGGTCGCGGCGGAGCGGCAGCCCGTACTCGACGAGGCCGTCGACGTAGCCGTCGAGGAACTCGACCGTGTCGACGCCGACGACCGCGGCGCTCGCGATCTCCTCCGCGGTGCGCGCCGGCCCGACCTCGACCGGAGCGAGCCCGTCGATGCCGGCTTCGCCGCGCGTCACGAGGAGGTAGACGACGTGCTTGCCCTCGCTCGTCCAGCGGGCGATCGCGCTGGCGGCCCCGTACTCGAGGTCGTCGGGATGGGCGACGACTGCGAGCGCGCGCTCCCAGTCGTCGGGGAAGACGGCGAGCGGCTCGTCCACGCCGCTCGACGCCGGCTCCATTGGTCGACGCGGCGAGCGCCGTCTCCTCCGGCGTCGACCGTCCACGCCACTCGACGCCGGCGCTACATCGAGTGCGGCGTCGCGAAGACCGCGCGCACGCGCTGCTCGAAGTGCTCCAGCGGCAGCGTGTCGTAGTCGGGGTCGAACGCGATCTGGTCCCAGTCGTCCGCGAACTGCTCCGCGAGTGCGAACCACGGCTCGCCCCGGTACTGCTCGCGCGCGTCGGGGTCGCCACCGAAGTGTTGGTAGTAGTGGCGCCCCTGGAAGTCCTGGTGCGCGCGGATCACCTCGTAGACCTCGTCGCGGACGTACGGCTTCAGGATCTCGGCTGCGATCTTGGGATGGTTCGGGACGCTCACGGCCTTGCCGATGTCGTGGCACAGCGAGGCGACGACCATCTCGTCGTCGGCACCGGCGCGTTCGGCCAGCGTGGCGGTCTGCAGGCAGTGCGTGAGCTGGTCGACCGCGAACCCGTCGGTGATGCCGGCGAGAGATCGCAGCATCGCGAGCACGGAGTCGGCGACGCGACCCTGGTGCTCGAACGTCTCCTTGCCGATCGCCGCCCACTGGTCGGCGGTCGACTCGTCCATGCGTGTGAACGTCGTGGCCATGCGCGCCATCATCCCATGCGCGGCACGTGAGCCGCGCCGGCCATGCTCTCGAGGCGGCGGATGCGGCGGGGGAGCATCCGGTGCGTCCCGAGGAACCACCGGGATGCCCGGGTGTGCGGGTACTCGAGCCAGAGGTGGGCGTTCGCCGGATCACCTCGCCGGATCTCGTGGGGCTCGTCGAGCACTCGCCGCAGGGCGCGCGAGAGCGCACCGGGGTCGCGGCAGTACCGGATGGCGAGGCCGTCGGCCAGACGGGCGCGGTTGCGCAGCGCGGTGCCCCGGAGCGCCAGGGACGCGAGGAAGAAGGGGAGCGCGACGAGGCCCAGCGGGAGCAGCAGCAACGCGACCTCGTCCACCTCGTCGAACGCGGCAGCCCAGATCTCGAAGGTGCGCGCGGTCAGGGCGTACACGACGGTGTCGAAGGCCACCTCGAGCTCCGTCACCCGTCCCAGCTCGTAGGCGAGCACCGCCTCCAGCTCGCGCTTCGGCAGGGTCTCGACGAGGCCGGTCGTGACGACGAGCCACGCGGTCCGCGGCGTGCGTCCGACCGTCATGCAGTTCGGTGCGTCGTCGACGATCGCCGCGACCCGGGGCCGGGGCACGCCCGCGGCGAGCACGAGGGGATCGAGCAGGCGCTCCACCCGGCGGATCGTGTCGTCGGGCAGCGACGGAGGGGGGTGGGGCGCCGCGTCCGGTCCGGGCCAGGCGCGCACGAACCGGAGCGCCTCGCGCTCGGCGTGCAGCAACGACCACGTGAACACGCACGCCGCGGTGACGAGCCCGATTGCGAGCGAGACCCACGCCGACCACACGAGGAGCTCACCGCCCAGCCCGAGACCGGTGCCCAGCGGGTTCGACACGGCGCCGAGGATCCAAGCGACCGGGAACACGATCGCCGCGACCGTGCACGTCAGCACGACGACTCCCGCGCTCGCGGCGATCCAGCAGCGGCGCCTCGCCGAGCGGATGAGGTCCTCGTGCATTCGCACGATGGTCGCGCACCACAGAGCGCGTAGCGTCGCAGGGGTGCGAGGGGACGACGAGCTCGGGGTCGACGGGCTGCAGGGTGAGGTCGTCGTGCACCGCGACGAGTGGGGGATCCCGCACGTACAGGCGACGACCGTGCACGACGCCTTCTTCGGGCAGGGCTTCGTGCAGGCGCAGGACCGCCTCGGGCAGCTCGAGTACGACCGGCGCCGCGCGCGCGGTCGATGGGCCGAGATCGTCGGCGCGAGCGCGCTCGGCTTCGACGCGTTCACCCGGCGCTGCCGGCTGGCCGATGCTGCGCGCGACGAGGCCGATGCACTCGGCGCAGAGGCTCGCGGCGTCCTCGATGCCTTCGCCGAGGGGGTGAACGCCTGGCTGGCGCTCGCCCCTCCGCTCCCACCGGACCTCGCCCTCGCCGGCGTCACGCCGGAGCCGTGGACGGCTGCCGACTGCTGTGCCGTCTTCCTCGTGCGACACGTGGTGTTCGCGAACTGGCAGAAGAAGCTCTGGCGCGGCCGCCTCGTCGCCGCGCTCGGCCGCGACGCGGCGGCGCGCGTCGAGCGGGCGGCATCGCGCGCGGTGCCGCTCGTCGCGCCGCCGCCCGAAGTGCTCGTGCCCGTGGCGCGCGACACCCACGAGCTCGAGCCGGTCGTCGCGGCGATGGCCGCCGTCGCCGAGGCGACGAACGGCAGCAACTCGTGGGCGCTAGGTGGCACGCGCACGGCGTCGGGGAAGCCGCTCCTCGCCGGCGATCCTCACCGCTTCCTGGAGGTGCCCGGCGTGTACTACCAGTGTCACCTCGCGTGCCCCGACTTCGACGCGATCGGCCTGGCGTTCGTCGGGGTCCCCGGCTTCCCGCACTTCGGGCACACGGCACGCGTCGCATGGTGCGTCACCAACGCGAACGGCGACTACCAGGACCTCTACGTCGAGCGCCCCGACGCCGTCGCCGACACGCGCACGGAGGTCGTCGAGGTGCGAGGCGGTGACCCGGTGCCCGTGACCTGCAGCCGCACACCGCGCGGGCCGGTCGTGTTCGGCGATCCGGACGACGGCCCCGTGATCAGCATGCGGTCGACGGCGCTCGACGAGCCGAGCACCGGGCTCGCCGTCGTGCTGCCCATGCTGCGCGCCCGCGACGTCGAGGAGCTCGACGCGGTCATGCGCGACTGGGTCGATCCTGTCAACAACCTCTCGAGCGTCGACGTGGACGGCAACATCGCGTACCGGACCGTCGGGCGTGTCCCGATCCGTGACGTGGCCAACGGATGGGGTCCGGTGCCCGGCGCGGACGAACGATTCGAGTGGACGGGCGTCGTGCCGTACGACGAGATGCCGCGGCTCCGCAACCCGGAGAGCGGCCTCATCGTCACCGCCAACCAGCGGATCGTCGGCGACGACTACCCGTACCGACTTGGGCTCGACTACGCGCGACCCGATCGGGCGATCCGGCTGCACGCGCGACTCGACGAGATCACGGGCGCGACGGTCGACGACATGACCGCGGTGCACCGCGACTGCGCGTCCGTCGCGGCGTCGCGGTGGGCGCCGCGCCTGGCCGCGGTCACGCCCAGGGACGAGTGGGAGCGCGCCGCGGTGGCGCAGCTCACGGTTTGGGACCACGTGATGGCGCCGGATTCGATTGCGGCCGCCGTCTACGTGGTCTGCCGAGACGCGGTCTGCCGCATCCTCGCCCACCATCCCGCGCTGGCTGCATTGCGCGCGCCGCTGCCGGACGAGCCCGCCGGAACGTTCCAGCCGCTCGAGCTGCGCCTCTGGGCCGTCGTGACCGCGTTGCTCGACGCCGACGACGTGACGTTGCTCCGCGAGGGCGAGACGTGGGAGGGGACCCTCGCGTCCGCGCTCGCGGATGCCGTCGGGGTCTTGCGGACGCGGCTCGGTGACGACCCCGACGGCTGGCGCTGGGGCGACCTGCACGTGGCGACACCACGCCATCCCGTCGGGGTCATCGACCCCGAGCACGCGCGGCGGCTCGATCCGCCCTCGGTGTCGATGGGCGGTGAGTGGGACACGGTGATGTGCGCGGCGCATCCCGCCGGCCACGGGTTCGGCGTCTCGAGCACGTCGGTCGCCCGTTACGTCTTCGACACGGCGGACTGGGATCGCAGCGCCTGGATCGTGCCCCTCGGCGTCTCCGGAGACCCGGACGACGCGCACTTCGCCGATCAGCAGGCCGCGTGGGCGCGCGGCGACGTCGTCCCGATGCGCTACTCGTGGCACTCCGTCGAGGCGACCGCCACGATCACGACCCGGCTCGCCCCTGCATGATCAGCGCGCGACCGGCGCCGAAGAACGCGGTCGCGGCCTCGACCGGATCTGCCGCATCTGCGACGCCCTCGTAACCGAGGCTCGCACCGCCGAATGCGTCGTCGTTCCAGTACGCATCGTCCGGCACGTCGGCCCAGTGCGTGACGTAGAGGTACGGCTCCGGGTGGTCAGCGTCGCCGGGCGACGCGCCGTAGGTCCCGCGTCGCCCGCGGCTTTCGTCGCCGATCGTGGTCGCGACGTCGAAGTGCTCGGGCCACAGCGTCACGGTGCCACCGAACCCGATGAGCACGGACCACACCAGCTCGAACCAGGAAGCGATGGCGCGGGCCGCGTGGAGATCGATGTCGAGCCGCGCGTGCGGTTCCAGCGCGGTGGCCCGCGCGTAGACGGGCGGCGAACCGGGCTCGATGCCGAGCGCCGCGGCCGCGGCGGCGACCGTCGTCAATCGCTCCGAACGTTCGGCGGCGCCGTCGCGCACGAGGAGGTCTTGCCCGGCGACGCGTGTCGGTGTGCACGCCGACTCCGGCGGGATGCCGAACCCACCAGGCGCCGCGGCGAGCCCGATGCGTCCCTCGGCCGCGTATCGAGCAGCAGCGAGCACGTGCTCGGCAACCGCGTGCCAGGCCTCGCGCGTGCGCGCGAACACGACCGGTTCCCCGATCGCGGGTAGCCGCGGGGTCACCCGTCGACGAAGTCCGCGAGCAGCGCCGCGAGCTCCACCGGGCGGTCGCCCTGGATGCTGTGGCCGGCGCCCTCGACGAGCTCGACGCGCGCGGACGGCTGGCGGCGGCGGAGCTCCGCCTCGTCGGCGTCGTCGACGACGGTCCCCGCCACACCCCCGCGCAGGAGCATGATCGGCACGTGCACGGTCGAGAGGTCCTCCCAGAGCGTCGCGAAGTCCGCAGGGATCTCGAGCTCCTCGCTCTCGATGATCCGCGGGCGCTGGTAGCGCCAGACCCAGCGGCCGTCGTCGCGCTCGACCGCGTTGTGCAGCACGCCTCGGCGCAGGGACGACTCGGACCGCGTGGGGTTGAACTCGATGGTGCGGGCCAGGATCTCGTCGAAGCTCTCGAAGCTCTCGGGCCCGGCGATGAACTGTGCGATCGGGGCGGCCTTGTCGCGATCGACGCCCGGGGTGACGTCCACGAGCACCAGCTTCCGGACCAGCTCGGGCGCTGACGTGGTGAGCGCGATCGCGGTCAGTCCCCCGAGCGACATGCCCACGACCGCGCGCGCGCCGGGCGCGAGCTCGCGCATGGCCACCGCGACGTCACGCGCGTTCTCACGCGGGCTGAACGGGCCGTCGGTCCGGTGATCCGAGTGACCGTGGCCGGGGAGGTCGATGGCGACGAGCGGGCGATCGAGCGCGAGGGCCACAGTGTCCCAGGTGTGCGCGTTCTGCGCGCCTCCGTGCAGGAGGACGAGGTCGGGCGGCTGCGTTCCCCACACCAGGGCGCTCAGGCGCCGATCGCCCTCCACGGCGACCGAGGCGCGCCGGACCGTCGGAGGGCCGTGCCACTCGAGCCCGTACTCCTCGGCGTTCTCGTGGAAGAGCCCGAACTCGTCGTAGTGCAGGGATCCGGCCATGTGATTCGACGCTACCCGGCTCTTTCGCGACTCGGAGATGAAGCGGAGGCGCGGCCGGACGGCCGGGGCGCCAGAGCGGAATCGACCCGAGGTCAGGGAGCGAGACCGGTGCACGCGCGCAGGTCGTTCCAGTGGGCGACCTCGGCGTCCGCGTCCGGACCCGCGGGGATCGGGGTCGCGACGCCTCCCCGGATGCGTGCGGGCACCCACTGGTACGCGTCGATGTGGCGTCCCGTGGCGGTCACCTGGAGCACGCCGCTGCGGCCGTACTCTCCCTCCTCGTTGTAGAAGACGAAGTTGCCGAGCCCGTAGTCGACGAACGCGGTGTTGAACATCCCGCCGCCCTGCAGCCAGTGCGCGTGCGCCCCGACGACGATGTCGGCGCCCGCGTCGGTGAGCACCTGCGCGACCTCGCGCTGGCGGTCGGACGGGCATCCCTCGCGCTCGATGCCCCAGTGCAGGAACACGACGATGGTGTCGGACTCGGGCCGGAACTGCGCGATCGTCGCGGCCAGCCGGTCGAGTCCCTCGAACTTCGACGACGCGACTCCCGGACCGGTGTCGGTCGCAGCCCACGAGGTCTCGTAGGGCGAGTCGATCACGTCGGTGACCCCGAACACCGAGATGCGCTGGCCCCGCACGTCGACGCGGTACGGCGTGAACGCCTCGGCCGCGTTGTTCCCGATCCCGAGGACGGGGAGCTGGCGCTCTGCGCCCGCGGCGATCGTGTCGGTGAGCCCCGTGATCCCGTAGTCGAGGCCATGGTTGTTCGCCGCCGTCACCGCGTCGACACCCGCGGCCTTCAGCGCGTCGAGGGCGACGGGCGGAGCTCGGAAGTTGTAGATCTTCGGCTGCACCTTCTCGCCGCCGTCCGTCACCGCGGTCTCGAGGTTCACGACGGCGAGGTCAGCGGCCGACAGGACGGGTGCGACGGGCGCCAGCACCCCCGCCGGATCCTCGAGCAGCTTGTTGCGCAGCGCACCCTCGAACATGACGTCGCCGCCGAACGCGAACGTCACCGCGACACCGTTGCCGCGGACCGGATCGCGCACCGTCGTGCTGGTGGCCGGCGCGGTCGACGTGGTGGTGGACGGCGCTGGCCGTGTGCTCGCTTCGTCCTCGTCGGTGCGCGTGACGGCCCACGCCGCGGCTGCACACGCGACGAGCGAGAGGCCGCAGGCGAGCCCGAGCGCGAGGCGCTTGCGCGCGCGCCGGCGCCGGATGCGGCGTGCGGCGTGACGTCCGCCGTCCGGCCCAGCCATGGGCGCCGAGGGTACGCCGCGTAGCATCGCCGGCCTGTGCGTCTGCCCCGCCTGAGCCCGGCCGCGTACCGCCGGATCACGCTCGTGGCCACCGTGCTGCTCGCCGTGATCATCGTGACCGGTGGCGCCGTGCGGCTCACGGGCTCGGGCCTCGGCTGCCCCGACTGGCCGAGCTGTGAGCCGGGCTCGCTCACGCCGCACCGGGCCAGCGACGTGAACGCGATGGTCGAGTTCGTGAACCGCATGTTCACCGGGCTCGTCTCGATCGCCGTCATCGTCGCCGTCCTGGGGTCCCTGCTGCGCGTGCCCCGTCGTCGCGACCTCGTCTGGCTGTCGCTCGGCCTCGTGGCCGGTGTGCTCGCACAGGCCGTCCTCGGTGGGCTCACGGTGCTGTTCGAGCTCCAGCCCCAGCTCGTGATGGCGCATTTCCTCGTGTCGCTCGTGTTGCTCGCGAACGCGCTCGTCCTCCATCACCGGGCGGGCGAGCCCCCGACGGCGCCGCGTCTCGTGACTGCGCCGGTCGTCCGCATGCTCGGTCGCGCGCTGCTGGTCCTGGCCGCGGTCGTGGTGACCACCGGCACGGTCGTCACCGCCACCGGCCCGCACGGCGGCGACCAGGACGCGAAGAGGTTCTCGTTCGACATCCGCGTCGTCGCGCGGATCCACGGGACGAGCGTGATCGTGTTCCTCGCACTCGTGCTCGTGACGCTCTGGGTGCTCCGACGCACCCGCGCGACGGGTGACGTCCAGCAGCGGCTCGGTCTGCTGCTCGTCGTGACCGTCGCCCAGGCCGGGATCGGGTACGCGCAGTACCTGACCGGCATCCCGGCGCTGCTGGTCGGGTTCCACCTCGCGGGCGCGACCGCCGTGTGGGCCGCGGTCATCGTCTTCTACCTCGGGCTGTTCCGTCGCGACGCGCCGGCCCCGGCGCCGGCAGATGCGCCGGGGCGGCGACCGGCGTTCGCCTCGGCATGACGCGCCGGTCGGAGCCGCGCGTCGGTCGTCGAGGAGGTTGAGCGAAGCGCGTGTCGACCCCGTTCCGCTACGACCGGCGGTTCCCGCTCCCCGTCACCCCCGACGCGCTCTGGTCACGCCTCGAGCAGACCGACGAGTACGTCGAGTGGTGGTCATGGCTGCACTCGCTCGACGGAGGCGGCCTGCGCCCCGGTGCCGAGGCGCGGTGCGTCGTGCGCGCGCCGTTGCCGTACTCGCTGCGCTTCACCGTGCACGTCGACGAGGTCGTGCTGCACTCGCGGGTCGTCACGCACGTCGAGGGCGACCTCGTCGGGCCCGCCCGGCTCGAGATCGAGCCGACGGCCACGGGGTGTGACGCGCACCTCGTATGGGCGCTCGAGCTCCGCGACCCGCTCCTGCGCCCGCTGTCCGCGCTGACGCGGCCGGCGATGCGCTGGGCGCACGACCGTGTCGTCGACGTCGGCCTGGCGGAGTTCCGTCGGCGCGCCCTCGACGGTCGCGGCCCGGGATGACCGCCGGCGCGGTGGGATCCCGCGACGAGGCGATCCGTGTCGCGACGTTCAACATCCGCCACGGTGCCACGGTCGACGACCTCGTACGCCCGGTCGCGCTCGCGCGCGCGTGCGCGGCACTCGCGCCGGACGTGCTCGGGCTGCAAGAGGTGGAGCGTGGGCGGCGCCGCTCCTGGTACGTCGACCAGGGCCGGTTCGTCGCCGCGTACCTGCGCGCGCGGTACGTCCCGGGTCCCGCGGTTCGCCGGAGCCGCTGGCGGACGTACGGAAACGGCCTCGTTGCCCGCGGCCGGATCCGCGACGTCGACGTCGTCGACCTGCCCCGGGGACCGGACCGCGAGCCGCGAAGCGCGGTGCTCGCCGCGGTCACGGTCAGGAAGACCGCCATCTCCGTCGCGGTGACCCATCTGCAGCACCGCCCGGCTCGTCTCCGCCATCTCCCGAGCGATGGAGCGGCACAGCTGGAGGCGGTCCTCGACGCACTGCGCGCGCGGCCCGCGCCCCGCGTGCTCCTCGGCGACCTGAACCTCCAGCCGACGACTGCGCAGCCGATCCTGGAGGCCGCGGGGTTCACGGTGGCCGAGCACGGACCCACGTACCCCGCGGACGCGCCCCGGATCCGCCTCGACTACGTCGCGGTCGACGGCCTCCGCGTCTGCGACGTGCGTGTCGCCGCGCCCGCAACGGTCAGCGACCACCGCGCGGTCGTCGTCGATCTCGTACCGTGATCCCGGTGGAGGTGCACCTCGTCGACGGGACCTACGAGCTGTTCCGCTTCTACTACGCGCAGCCCGAGCACCTCGATCCCGACGGCACGGACGTCGGTGCCGTGCGCGGTGTCGTGCGCTCGATGCTCGATCTCCTCGGAGAGGGCGCGACACACGTCGGGGTCGCGACCGACCACGTCATCGAGTCGTTCCGCAACGACCTGTGGCCGGGCTACAAGACGGGCGCGGGCATCGATCCCGCGCTGTGGGCCCAGTTCCCGATCCTCGAGGACGCGCTCCGCGCGCTCGGGCTCGCCGTGTGGGCCGAGGTCGAGCTCGAGGCCGACGATGCGCTCGCCGCCGCCGCCGCCGTCGGGCAAGCGGACGCGCGGGTGGAGCGAGTGCTCATCTGCACGCCCGACAAGGACCTCGCGCAGTGCGTGTCGGATCCCCGTGTCACGCAGCTCGACCGGCGGAAGCGGGAGCTGTACGACGAGGCGGGCGTGCGGGCGAAGTTCGGCGTGCCCCCGGCGTCGATCCCGGACTGGCTCGCACTCGTCGGCGACAGCGCCGACGGCTTCCCCGGTCTGCCCGGCTGGGGCGCGAAGTCGGCCGCGGTCGTGCTGGCGCGCTACGGGACGATCGAGGCGATCCCCGAGCGCGCGCTCGACTGGGACGTCGAGGTCCGCGGTGCGAAACGGCTCGCGTCCTCGCTCGCCGGGGCACGTGCCGACGCGGAGCTCTTCAAGGTCCTGGCGACGCTGCGGACCGACGCCGACGTCGGCGACGTCGACTCGTGGGAGTGGCAGGGGCCGACGCCGGCCTTCGGGGGCTGGGCCGAGCGTCTCGGCCAGCCGTCGCTCGCGAAGAAGGCCGAGGCGCTGGCGCGGGGCCGAACGTCCGGATGACCGCGTGGCTCGTGGATCGGAGGCCAGGTCGATGACGCTCGACGGAAGGGTCGCGCTCGTGACGGGCGGGAACCGCGGGATCGGCGCCGCGATCGCGTGCGGTCTCGCCGCGGACGGCGCCGACGTGGCGGTGAGCTATCGGCGTGACGCGGACAGCGCGGCCGCGACGCTCGCGGAGATCGAGGCCGGCGGGCGACGCGCGGTGGCGTTCCAGGCGCCGTTCGACGATTCCGACGCGGCGGACGCGATGGCGGGAGCCGTCCTCGACGAGTTCGGGCACGTCGACATCCTCGTGCACAGCGCGGGCATCGCGAGCAGGGGGATGACCGTCGTCGACACCGATCCCGCCGAGATCGAGCGGCTCTTCCGCGTCCACGCGCTGTCGGCGTTCGTGCTGTGCAAGCGGCTCGTGCCGCAGATGCGCGAGCTCGCCCGCGGGGACGTCGTGATGATCTCGAGCGCGGCGACGGTGTACTGGGGCCCGAACTCGTCGCCGTACAACATGGGCAAGGCGGCGCTCGAGGCGCTCGCGCGCACCCTGGCGAAGGAGGAGCGGCGCAACGGCATCCACGTCAACGTCGTCGCGCCCGGGCTCGTCGACACCGAGATGGGGCGCCGTCTCGTGAAGGCGACGCGGGGCGCGGAGGACATCCGCGAGCTCGACGCCTCCTCGCCGTTCGGGCACGTGTGCACGCCGGAGGAGGTTGCCGACGTCGTCCGGTTCGTCGTGTCGGATGCCGCGGCGTACGTGACCGACCAGCGCATCGGCGTCGAGGGCGGCCCGTTCTGACGTGGCGGGGGACGCTCGTGTGCGCTACATCCCCACCCAGCCGTGCTCGCGCAGGTGCGCGGCCACGGCCTGGCGCGTGCGCGGACCGTAGCTCGCGGGGCGCGGCGGAAGTGCTCGACGCACCTCCTCGAGCTCGACACGGCTGAAGTCGCAGCGCTTGGTGATCGGATCGACGCGGTACAGCGCCGCGGCGTTCCCGCCGAGGATCTTGTGCTTGATGTCGGCGGTGAGCGCCGGGTACCCGAAGCGCTCCTGGTGCTCCGGCGTGATCTGGAACGTGCGGAACGCCTCGATCTGCGGCTGCGGGGACCCGTACCAGATCGAGTCGGTGCCCCAGAGCACGCGGTCGGGACCCACCGCCTTCAACACCTTGCCGAGCACGTGGGAGGCCTGGTCGGGATCGCGCATGGTGAGGAACCAGGTGGAGCCCAGCTCGGCGTACACGTTCTCGCCCGGACCGACGCCCGCCGACTCGAGCGATGCCACCAACCGGTCGACGCCGCCGCCGGCCGGGTCGTAGGGCCCCTCCCGGACGAGGTTCTCGTAGCCCGAGTGGTACACGACGAACCGGAGGTCGGGGTTGGCGGCGGCGGCAGGTCCGATGTCGACGGGCGACGAGTGCTCGTCGCGACCCGACAGGCCCTTGTGCACGCACACGGTGTGCACGCCGCTCGCGTGCGCACGCTCGAGGAACGCCTTGCCGACCTGGGGCGCCGACGGATCGTGGTCGTCGAGGGACCAGCCCGGCCCGGGCCGGTGCGTGTAGAGCTTCCACGCCGCGATCGGGTACGCGCGCACGAGCGCGTCCATCGCGTCGAGCTGCGCCTCGAGATCACCGAGCTGGGGTGTCGCCTGGCCGTGCATGAGGATCCGGCCGTCGCCGCACAGCGCGTCCGCGGCGCGGCGCGCCTCGTCCATCCGCGCCGGCGAGAGCGGCCCGTCGGTGCCGACGGCCGGGATGGCGCTGACCACCGCGATGTTCGTGTCACTGCGGAGGAAGAGCTCCTCGAGGTAGCGGTCGATCGAGTAGCAGAGGTGCGGGTCGCTCTCACCGCACGACGACTGCGGGAAGCCGGGGTCGGGGAAGGGCGCTGCCGGGTCGAGCTCGAGGAAGTGCGTCTGCACGTCCATGACGAACTCGTCGCCGCCGAGCGTCGCTCGCGCGGCATCGGGATCGACCGTCGCGTCCTCGGGGACGTGCAGGCGGCCACCGGAGCGACCGCCGCTCGACTCGCTGCTGCACGCGTCGAGCGTGAGCAGGACGGCGGCCGTCGCCATCGTGGTGCGCAGGAAGTCGCGGCGTGGCATCCCGCGGCGACGCGCTTGGCGGTCGACGAGCTCACGCGCGCGCCGTGCGGTCTCCCGGAGCACGGGCGAGGGTGGTGTCGGCGCGGTCTCACCGTTCGACACCGGCCCGAGCTCGAGCGGGAGCTCGTCGTCCCCCATCCCCGCCATCGTCGCGCACGCCCGGGCACCGCGCGATCGCGCCTCGGCGCGCCGAGGGAGGCCGCGAGAGCGCCGATACGCTGCATCGGTGGCGACGCGCGGCGATCTCGACGGGCGCCGCCTCGCCGTCGACGGCGGGCGCCGGGCGGCCGATCGGGCGCGCCGGTCGCGCCGCCGCCGCACGGTGCTCCTGGCGCTCGGCGTGGTGACTGCCGTGGTCGCCGTCGGCGTCGGTGCCTACGCGGTGACACGCACCGACGAGGAGGCCGCCCGCACCTCGGCGGCGCACCGCCGCACGATCCCCACGGTGCCCGAGACGACCACGACGACGAAGCCGCCGTACACGGGGTGGGTCGACCCGGCCTCCGCGTTCCAGCCGTACTACAAGGCGACCACGGTCGGGCTCATCACGTTCCGTGGGAACCCGACCCGGAGCTGGTACGGGGTGGGCCCGGTGCCGGTGGCGCCGCATGCCGTCTGGCAGTACCCGGGCGCGCGCATGTGCT
>DATBSK010000042.1:0-27008 GCA_036559825.1 Acidimicrobiia bacterium
CAGGATGATGAGCCCGCGGTACATGTGCTCGAGCCGCGACTGCAGCAGCGCCCCGGGCGCGGTCTCCTTGAGATAGGCGTTCTGGCCGAGGATCTCCATCAGCAGTCGGAACGCCTCGAGGTAGAACTCCGTGCCGAAGACCTTGGTCGACGACGCATCGGCCGGCTGGAGTGCACCCTTGGCCGCCTGCGACGCGATCTTCCAGTTCATGAGACGCAGGAACTCGAGTCGCGCGTGCACGCGCGCGAGGTTGAGCTGCACCCACTCCTGGTCGATGACCCGCGAGCCGTCGGCGAGCTTGGCGTCCTGCGCCCACGCGCGGACCTCGCCGAGCGCGCGGTCGACGATGCCGGACGAGCACAACGTGACGCGCTCGTGGTTGAGCTGGTTCGTGATGAGCCGCCAGCCCTCGTTCTCCTCGCCGACCCGCGTCGACGCGGGGACGCGGACGTCCTCGTAGAAGACCTGGTTGATGTCCGACTCGCCCATGACGTGGATCGGCAGCACCTTGATCCCCGGCGTGTCCATCGGCACGACGAAGAGCGAGATCCCCTTGTGCTTCTTGACGTTCGGGTTCGTGCGGACGGCGAGCCAGACGTAGTCGGCGTCGCTCGCGAGGCTTGTCCACATCTTCTGGCCGTTGATGACGTACTCGTCACCGTCGCGCTCGGCCTTCGTGGTGAGCGCCGCGAGGTCGGTGCCCGCGCCCGGCTCCGAGTAGCCGATGCAGAAGTGGATCTCACCCTTCAGGATCTTCGGCAGGAAGAACGCCTTCTGCTCGTCCGAGCCGTAGTTCATGATCGTCGGGCCGACGGTGTTGATCGTCAGCATCGGCACGGGCGCCCCGGCCCGCATCGACTCGTCGAACCAGATGAACTGCTCGACCGCGCTGAAGCCGCGACCGCCCCACTCCTTCGGCCACCCGACGCCGAGCCAGCCGTCCTCACCCATCTGGCGCACGACCTTGCGCTGCTCGCCGCCGACCCCGCCCGATCCCGTGAGCTTGGCGCGCACCTCCGGCGTGAGGAGCTGCTTGTAGTAGTCGCGCACCTCTTCCTGGAGTGCTCGTTGCTCGTCGGTCAGACCGATGTACATCCACGCACCTCCCGAAACGAGAACACGTTACAGGTCGCGCTCACCTTCATGCCTCGCCCGTCTCCCGTCAGACCAGGCCCATCAGACCGGAGAGCCCGGTCCGCATCCCGGCGGTGTACCCGCCGTCGACGACGAGCGCATGACCGGTCACGAAGGACGCGTCATCCGACGCGAGGAACGCGGCTGCGGACGCGATCTCCTCGGGATGCCCGAAGCGCCCGAGCTTGTGGTGCTCGCGGTACTCCTCGCGGTACTGCGCCATGTGCTCGGAGCCCATCACGGCGCGGAACATCGGCGTGTCGATGAAGCCCGGGCAGATCACGTTGGCGCGGATGCCCATGCGGCCGTAGTCGATGGCGAGGTTCTTCGTGAGCAGCACGACGCCGCCCTTCGACGCGTTGTACGCGCTGCCGCCCTCGGTGCCCTCGATCCCCTCGACGCTCGCGACGGTGATGATGCTGCCGGACCGCTGCTCGATCATCGGGCGGAGCGCGTGCTTGCACGTGAGATAGGTCGCGGTGAGGTTCACGGCGAGGACGCGCGCCCACTCCGACGCGTCGAGCGTGTGCACGGGCCCGCCGCCGGCGACGCCGGCGAACGTGGCGACGACATCGAGACGCCCGTGCTCGGCGACCACGGCATCGATCGCGCTCGCGACCGCGGCCTCGTCGGTGACGTCGACCGGGCTCGGCCCGGTCAGGTCGAGCCCGACCACGGTCGCACCCTCCTCACCGAGCCGGGCCGCGGTCGCCTCACCGAGACCCGATGCCGCACCCGTGACCACCGCGACCTTCCCCGCCAATCCGCGCACGGTGCCTATGCTCCACTGCAACGCGTTCTAGTGACAAGCGGAGGGGGTCGCAGCCGGCATGAGCATGAAGTTCGCCTTGTTCTACGAGATCCCGGTGCCCAAGCCGTTCACGCCGGGCAAGGAGCACGAGGCGTACAAGAACACCCTCGAGCAGGCGATCCTCGGCGACGAGGTCGGCTTCCACGCGTTCTGGACCGTCGAGCACCACTTCCTCGAGGAGTACTCGCACTGCTCGAACCCCGAGGTGCTCTACGGCGCGATCGCGGCTCTGACCAAGAACATCCGCATCGGCTACGGCGTGCGGCTCCTGCCGCAGCCCTACAACCACCCGATCCGGAGCGCCGAGTCGGCTGCGGTCCTCGACCTGCTCTCGGACGGGCGCGTCGACTTCGGCACCGGCCGCTCGTCGACGCGTCTCGAGCTGGAAGGGTTCAACGTGAACCCGCACGAGACGCGCGAGATGTGGCGCGAGGCTCTCGGTCACATCGTCGCGGCGTGGACCGAGGAGCACTACCAGGCAGACGGGAAGTACTGGCAGATGGGTGCGCCACGGCGTGTCCAGCCCAAGCCGCTCCAGGAGCCGCACCCACCGATCTTCGGCGCGACGAGCAGCCTCGACGGTCACCGCGAGGTCGGACGTCAGGGCATCGGTCTCTGCTCGTTCACCGTCGGGCTCCCACCCGAGGAGCTGGTCAAGAACATCGACGCGTACCGGCTCGGGCTCAGCGAGTGCGAGGAGCCCATCGGCAAGTTCCGCAACGAGACCGCAGCCACGTTCACGATGGTGCACTGCGCGCCCACGAAGGACGAGGCGTACGAGGTCGCCGAGGAGTCGTTCGTCTGGTACCCGAAGCACGGTGCCGGCCTGATCGCGTCGGTTGCAGAGTGGATGGAGGAGCAGAAGCAGGATCTCGGCACGTACGCGTACGCGGGGACGTCGCTCGAGCGTCAGCGCGACGGGACTCTCGGCGGCCTGACGTTCGACTACATCCACGAGGCCGGCGCCGGCGTCGTCGGTGATCCCGAGGAGTGCATCGAGACCTGCAAGCGCTACGAAGCCGCGGGGTGCGACATGCTCTTGTGCCTCGTGAACCCCTACAACATCCCGCACGACAAGGTCATGCAGTCGATCGAGCTGCTCGGCAAAGAGGTCATTCCGCACTTCTCCTGACGCGCTGTTCCTGACGGACCGTCAGATACGCTCGCGTCATGCCGACGGCCTCCGCTGCTCTCGCCGACATCAACCTCTGGGACAAGGACCGCTTCGTCGAGGCCGTCCCGCACGACTGGTTCGCGCTCCTCCGCCGCGAAGCCCCCGTGTTCTGGCACGAGGGTGAGCCGTCTTTCGACGGGCCGCAGGGGTTCGCGAGCCCGTTCTGGGCCGTGACCGGCTACGACGACGTGGTCACCGTCAACCGCGACAATGCGCTCTTCTCCTCGAGCAAGCAGCTCGTCTTCATGTGGGACCCGGACGACGCGAACCTCGAGCAGCAGCGCCTCTTGATGCTCAACATGGACCCGCCGATGCACACGCGCTACCGGCGGCTCATCAACAAGGGCTTCACGCCGCGCATGGTGAGCGAGCTCGAGTCGACGATGCGCAAGCGCACCCGCGACATCATCGACCGCGTCGCCGACCGCGGCGAGTGCGACTTCGTCGTCGACGTCGCGTCCGAGCTCCCACTCCAGGTGATCGCCGACCTCATGGGCGTGCCGCAGGAGGACCGCCACAAGCTGTTCGACTGGAGCAACCGCATGATCGGGGCCGAGGACCCCGAGTACGGCGTCACCGAGGAGATGGCGCAGCACGCATCGATGGAGCTGTACGCCTACGCGTCCGAGCTCGCCGAGCAGAAGCGGGCCGACCCCAAGGACGACCTGATCTCCGTCCTCACCGGTGCCGAGGTCGACGGGGAGAAGCTCACCGGGCTCGAGATCGACCTCTTCTTCCTGCTGCTGTCGGTCGCGGGGAACGAGACGACCCGGAACCTCATCTCGCACGGCCTGGTGGCGCTGCTCGAGAACCCCGGCGAGCTCGAGAAGCTGCGCAAGAACCGGGCGCTCCTGCCCGGCGCCGTGGAGGAGATGCTGCGCTACGCGAGCCCGGTGATGCACTTCCGGCGCACCGCGATGCAGGACGTCGAGCTGGGTGGCCAAGCGATCAAGCCCGGCGACAAGGTCGTGATCTGGTACATCTCCGCGAACTACGACGATTCCGTGTTCCGCGACCCGACGAGGTTCGACATCGAGCGCACGCCGAACGAGCACGTCGCGTTCGGTGGCGGCGGCCCGCACTTCTGCCTCGGGGCGAACCTCGCGCGCATGGAGATCAACGTCATGTTCGACGAGATCCTGGAACGCCTCGACGACCTGGAGCTCACCGGTCCGGTGCAGCGCCTGCGTTCGAACTTCATCAACGGGCTGAAGCACATCCCGCTGAAGTTCTCAGTAACCCGTTAGAGGACCGTCCGGCGTTGAAGGGCCCGCATTGCCAGGACGGCTTCAGCGAAGAGCGTGAAAGCGACAGGACCTTCCTCCGCCGGTGCTCAGATCAAACGTGGATCTGCATCCACGCGGTATGCCCGAACTGCCATCGAGTCGTCGTGTGGCTCGAAACATCGCACATCGAGGTCGATGCCATTGCTGGCGCGCACGAGGCTGTCGATTCGTTGGTGCTCGTGAATCCACGCGGCGCGCAACGCAGCAAGTCGCCCCCCGAAGTCGTCGACGAAGACGCGCCGCTCGCGGCGGACTATGACGAGGCATGCCTGGTACTAGCGGACAGCCCGAAGTCCGCGGCCGCCCTCGCGCGTCGCTGTCTTCAGCACATCCTTCACGAAAAGGCTGGAGCGACGCAGAGCAATCTCAATGACCAGATCGACCATGTGCTCGCCGGTCTCCCCTCTCATCTCAGCGCCTCGGTCGATGGCGTGCGGACGGTTGGAAACTTCGCGGCGCATCCGATGAAGAGCACGAACTCCGGAGAGTTACTGGATGTCGAACCGGGTGAGGCCGAGTGGACCCTCGACACGGTCGAGGCGCTCATGGACTTCTTCTACGTTGCCCCAGCGCAAACGGCGGCGAAACGAGCGGCGATGAACGCGAAACTGAGCGCGGCAGGCAAGCCGCCGCTGAAGTAGGTCCAGCTGAGTTCCGAGTCAAGGGGAAGGGCGTCACCCCGGCAGGTTCGGGGGCGTCGGCAGGCGCTCGATCTGCGCGGCGACGAACGCGTCGATGTCCGCGCCCCGACGACCCATGCGCTCGCGTGCTTCCTCCGGGTGCGTGAGCACGAGGAACCGCTCGTCGCGGATCGCGTCCGCGACCGCGGTGCCCGCGACCGAGGGCTCGACCGGGTCGCTGAGCGGCATCTGCTGGAGCCACGCCGCGGGGTCGGGGCCACCCATGCGCGCGGTGTCGCCCATGTTCGAGCTGACGAGCCCGGGGCACAGCAGCGACACGCCGACGCCGAGCGGCCGCAGGTAGAGCGCGAGCGCCTCCGTGAGGCCGACGACCCCGAACTTCGCGGTGATGTACGCGGGTGTGTCCCACGCGTAGGCGAAGAGACCGGCCACCGACGCGGTGTTCACGACCCATCCCCGCCCCTTCGCGCGCAGGTGGGGCACGAAGGCGCGCACGCCGCGGATGACGCCGTAGAGGTTGATCTGCAGGATCCAGTCCCACTCCTCCATCGTCATGAGGTCGGCCGGGCCGAGGATCACGACGCCGGCGTTGTTCATCACGATGTCGACGTCGCCGAACTCCGCGAGCGCGGCGTCGCGCAGCGAGTCGACGTCCTCGTCGCGGGCAACGTCGCAGTGCACAGTGAGCACACGCGCGCCGAGGGCGCTGATCTCCTCGTCCGCCTCGGCCAGCCGCGTGTCGTTCAGATCGGCGAGGACGACGCCGCGCGCGCCGCGTCGTGCGAGCTCGGCCGCCGTGGCGCGACCGATGCCGCTCGCTCCCCCGGTGACGACGGCGACCGTCCCCGAGACGTCCATCAGCCGTCGCTGGCTTCCTGCACCACGGGTCGGTCCGCTCCGCCGTCCCGCTCTCCGAGCACGGCTCCGCTCCACTCCTGGACCAGCGCCCAGCCGGGCTGCTCGCCGTACACGGGTTGCGCGAAGGGCGAGTAGTCGGCCCCGGCGCGAAGCATCTGACCGCCGTCGACGGCGATGCACTGCCCCGTGACCCACGTCGACTCCGGCCCGATGAGGAAGCGGGCGAGCTCGCCGACGTCCTCCACCGTCCCGACGCGGGCGAGCGGGATCTCCGCGAGGTAGCTGTCGAGCACCGGCCCACCGGACGTGATCGCGGTCATGAGCTCGTTGTCGATGATGCCGGGGCGGATCGAGTTCACCCGGATGCGTGCCGGGCCCAGCTCGTCGGCCGCGGTGCGCAGCATCTGGTCGAGCCCGGCCTTCGACGACGCGTACGCGCCGAGGAACCGCTCCGTCTGCGCGGCGACGTGCGACGAGATGCCGACGTAGGACCCGCCGACGCGCCCGAGCGCCGGCGCGGCGTGCTTCAGCGTGAGGAACGTCCCCATCATGTTGAGCTCGAACGTCGCACGTACGGCGTCGGTGTCGGCGAGGTGCAGCGGGCCCATGTGCAGCGATCCGCCTGCGGAGTGGACGACACCGTGGAGCACGCCGCCGTCGGAGGCGTGCTCGACCGCGGTGCGGACGTCGTCCTCGACGGTGACATCGCCGCGGCACGTGAGCACCTCGGCACCGGCGCTCGCCGCGGCGCGCAGCCGTTCCGCGGCGGCGTCGAGGCGCTCCTTGGTGCGGCCGCAGAGCGTGACGGTGGCGCCGTCGCGCACGAGCACGGCCGCGCAGCCTTCACCGATGCCACTGCCACCGCCGGTGACCAGCACGCGATACCCGTCGAGCGCGGGCATACGCCACCTCCTCGTCCGTCGCGGGTCGGATAGGTTCGCACGCATGGCCGACGACGCGCAGCCGACGCCCGACTCCATGTGGCGGGAGGTGATGCGCATCGACGCGCCACCCGCCGAGGACCCCTACATGGAGGCAACGACCTACCAGCTGTTCGGCGGGCTCTGGGCGCGACCCGGGCTCGCCCGCCGCGACCGGCGCGTCACGACGCTCACCGTCATCGCGACCCGCGGCCTCCGCGAGCCGCTGATCGGGCACCTCAGCGCTGCGCTGTCGTCGGGTGACCTCACCGCGGACGAGCTGCACGAGTGGGTGCTGCACGTCTCCTTCTACGCGGGCTGGCCCGCCGGCGCGAACGCCTACGCCGCGCTGCGCGAGGTCCTGTCACACCCCACGTCATCCCCGCGCTGACGCTACCGAGGCGCTCGGGGCATGCCGAGGCCGGCCATGGCGATGATCTCGCGCTGCACCTCGTTGACACCGCCGCCGAAGGTGCCGACGGGCGCGTGGCGGTACTGCTGCTCGAGCTGGCCGTGCAGCACCGCGCCGGGTGAGCCCGCGGGCAGGTAGCCGGCCGAGCCGATCACCTCGAGCAGGAGCCCGAGGCACTTCACCTGCTGCTCGGTGCCGAGCACCTTCATCGCCGACGCGTCCGCGGGCCTGAGGTTGCCCTCGTCGAGCGCGGCGGCGACCCGCCAGTTCGCGAGCTTCAGCGCCTCGCTCACCGCGTGCACCCGCGCCAGCGACGTCTGCACCCACTCGTCGTCGACGACGCGCCGGCCGTCGGCGCGCGTCGTCGCCTTCGCCCACGCCAGCACCTCCTGGAGCGGGCGGTCGATGCGACCGGCGGGCCCGAGCGCGACCCGTTCGTGGTTGAGCTGGCGGGTGATGAGCTTCCACCCCGCATGCTCCTCGCCGACGAGGTTCGCGGCCGGCACGCGCACGTCCTCGTAGTAGGTGGCGTTCGTGTGCCCGCCGCCGAGCGTCCAGATCGGCGTGTGCTTGAACCCGGCGACATCCGTGGGGACGAGGATGATCGAGATCCCCTTGTGCTTCGGCGCGTCGGGATCCGTGCGACACGCGAGCCAGATCACGTCCGCGTCGTGTGCCCCCGTGGTGAACACCTTCTGGCCGTTGATGACGTACTCGTCGCCGTCGCGCACCGCCCGCGTCCGGAGCGACGCGAGGTCGGTGCCGGCCCCGGGCTCCGAGTACCCGATCGCGAAGTGGATCTCGCCGGCGAGGATCTTCGGGAGGTACTCCTGCTTCTGCTGCTCGGATCCGTAGAGCCGCAGGGTGGGTCCCACGGTGTTGAGGGTGACGAGCGGCATCGGGACACCGGCGCGGTTCGCCTCGTCGTAGAACAGGTACTGCTCGAGCGCGGACCGCCCCTGACCGCCGTACTCCTTCGGCCAGCCGACACCCAGCCAGCCGTCGCGCCCCATCTGGCGCACGATCTCGCGGTATGCCTCGCCGCCCGCCTCGCCACCGGTCAGCCCGGCGCGGCGCTCCGGCGTCATCAGCGCGGCGAAGTACTCCCGCAGCTCGATCTGGAGCCCGCGCTGCTCCGCAGAGAGGTCGATGTGCATCCCGCGGGACTCTACGAGATGAAGCGGAGGCGTGGCCGGACGGCCGGGACGCCGGAGCGGAATCGACCCGGCATAGTGTCGGCCCGGACCGGAGAAGGGGGGCCGCCGCGTGGCCGATCCCGTCATCATCGAAGCCGCGATCAACGGGACGACGACGAAGGAGCGCAACCCGAACACCCCCCGCCTCCCGGACGAGATCGCCGCCGACGCGCTCGCGTGCATCGGCGCAGGCGCGGCGATCGTGCACAACCATGCCGACGTCGTCGGCGTCGCCGGGGATGTCGCGGCGGAGCGGTACTTCGAGGGTTGGCGTCCGGTGTTCGACGAGCGAGCCGACGCGCTCCTCTATCCCACGACGAACTTCGGCCCCGGCGTCGAGCGCGCGTACGCGCACATGGCGCCCCTGGCCGCGACGGGCTGGCTCCGCATCGGCATCATCGACCCCGGCTCGGTGAACCTCGGTGGTGTCGGCGCCGACGGGCTCCCCGCTGCGCCGGGCTTCGTGTACGCGAACTCGTTCGGCGACATCCGGCATCAGGCCGCGGTGTGCACCGGCCTACGCCTCGGGCCCTCGATGGCGATCTTCGAGCCTGGCTGGCTGCGGACCGCGCTGGTGTGGCACCGCGCCGGCCGGCTCCCCCGCGGCGCGATGCTCAAGCTCTACTTCGGCGGTGACTTCGGATACCTCACGGGCGTCGGCCAGCAGGGTGGCGCGCCGTTCGGCTTGCCGCCGACCATGGCCGCGCTGGACGCCTACTGCGAGCTGCTCGAGGGCTGCGACCTCCCGTGGTCGGTCGCGGTGATCGGCGGTGACCTCGTCGCGAGCGAGATCGCCCGCCCTGCGATCGAGCGCGGGGCGCACCTGCACGTGGGGATCGAGGACCACGCCGGCGACCGGCAGCCGACGAACGAGGAGCTCGTGCGCGAGGCCGCCGCGCTGTGCGCCGACGTCGGCCGGCCGCTGGCGACACCCGACGAGGCGACCGAGATCCTGGATCTCCCGCGACGCGACCCGGAGCCGCCCGACCGCGCGGACTGACTAGCTCTTCAGGTGCGGGATCCCCTCGGGGAAGTTGAACTCGATCCAGCCACGCCCGCTCCGACCGTCCGCCGTCGCGAAGCGACACACCGCGCGCGGGAAGCGCGATCGCTTGCCCTCCGGTGAGACGAGCAGCACGGGCGCGTGCAGCTCGGCGGTCCACGTGACCGAGAGGTCGCCGACGCCGAGCGAGCCTGCGACGGGAAGCTGCTCACCGTCGAGCTCGTAGTCGACGTCGATCTTTTCGACGGGGGTCAGCTTCATGTCGGGCGCGATCACATAGCCCGTCTGGAAGATGTCGACCTTCGGCACGATCGAGCGTGCGGAGTGCCACCACGTGCCGTCATCGAGACGACCCGAGCACCACACCCATCCGAACAGCCACCAGTCGCGGACGCCCCACGAGTGGTCGCGCTGGCCGGGGCACCGCACTGCGATCGCGTCGTCGCCGATCGTGACCGTGCCCTCGACCCACGCCGACTGCTCGAAGCGGGTCGTCGCGGTGTACGGGAACGGAGGCGCGACACCGGTCCACGTCAGGTCGACGTGGACGGCGACCGGCGAACCGGCTTCGTCGCGGAACGCCTCGGCCGGGTCCGTGAGCGCGACGCCGGTCCCGTCGGT
Source organism: Acidimicrobiia bacterium (assembly GCA_036559825.1). Lineage (GTDB taxonomy): Bacteria > Actinomycetota > Acidimicrobiia > IMCC26256 > PALSA-555 > DATBSK01. The sequence goes on from DATBSK010000042.1 coordinate 10,057, forward strand.
CGTGATCCGGTACGACCGCAGCGGGTCGATCGGCCCCCAGGAGCCGCGCACGCGCGCGGACGCGGCCTCCACGTGCGGATCGCCGGCGTCGTGCCTCGGGACGCTCGAGCCGGGCACCTCGTGGTCGCGCACGACGACGAGCGCCTCGCCGCGGCGCACGAGGTGCACCCAGTACCAGGCGACGTCCTGGTTCGGGTAGAGCCCGAGCCGCAGGTAGCCGCCGTAGCTGCCGTCGGCCGCGGCGAAGTCGTGGTACCACGACTCTCCCCAGAGCGCGTCGGTGCCGGGGAGGTGGCGGCCCTCGTCCTTCGCGTCGAGCTTGAGCATCGCTCCTCCTGGGATGCGGTCAGATCCTGGTCGGACCGAGCAGCGCGTCGGTGCCACCGTCGACGAAGAGCACGGACCCGGTCGTCCACGACGACTGGCGCGACAGCAGGAACCAGACGGCCTCGGCGATCTCGCTCGGCTCCCCCCACCGCTCCATGGGCACCGGGAAGGCCCGGATGAGGTCGCCCGTCACCGGGTGCTCGAGCGCCGCGCGCGTGAGGGACGTGAGCACCGGCCCGGGCGCGACCGCGTTCACGCGCAATCCCGGCGCCCACTCGACCGCGAGCTGGCGCACCTTGCGCGCCAGCGCGAGCTTGGCGTTCGCGTAGACGGCCTCGCCGTCCATCGCGTCCGCCGTCGCGACCGCGGCGTCCTCGTCGCCGCGCAGGCATTGGTCGATGAGGCTCGGATCGTCGACGGGCACCGCGGTCGCGGAGTTCGACGCGATCGCCACCGCGGCCTCGAGCTCGCCGGCCGAGAGCGCGTCGCGCAGGCCGTCGAGCAGCTCCACCGCGCCGAAGTAGTTGATGCGTGCCACCATCGACGACGGGACCCCGGTGCTCCCGCCGATCCCCGCCGCGACGACGAGGCCGTCGAGGGTGCCGCCGCACTCCTCGACGACGCCGGCGCACGCCGCGGCCCGTCCGTCTCGACTCGAGAGGTCGGCGAGCACGTCGGCGTCGCGCACGTCGACGCCGATGACCCGATGGCCCGCGGCGGTGACGCGCGCGGCGATCGCGCCGCCGATGCCGCCCGCCGAGCCCGTCACCGCGACGGCTCCCATCACGCGCTCCTTCGTCGGTCGCTCGCGCCGAATCTGGACGGCGGGCGCCGACGCTACCCTGACGGGGCGGCGCGACCGACGCCCGACCGACGTCCGACTGAGGGGGACGCGACATGCTCGATCTGGTCATCCGGGGGGGCGAGGTCATCGACGGGACCGGCGCGAGCCGCCGCCGCGCCGACGTCGGCGTGCGGGACGGCCGCGTCGTCGCGGTGGGGTCCCTCGACGACGACGCCAGGACCGTCGTCGACGCCGACGGTCAGGTCGTCGCGCCGGGCTTCGTGGACCTCCACACGCACTACGACGCCCAGGTCCTCTGGGACGCGGCGCTCACACCGTCGCCGCTGCACGGCGTCACGACGATCATCGGCGGCAACTGCGGCTTCACGATCGCACCGGTCGAGCCCACCGAGACCGAGTACCTCACGCGCATGCTCTCTCGCGTCGAGGGGATGCCACTCGAGTCGCTCGTGGCGGGCGTCCCCTACGACTGGCGCAGCTTCGGCGAGTACCTCGACCGCATCGACGGCTCGACGGCTGTCAACGCGGGGTTCCTCGTCGGGCACTCGGCGATCCGGCGGTGCGTCATGGGTGACGACGCGGTCGGGAAGCCCGCGAGCCAGGACCAGATCGACGCGATGGGAGCGCTCCTCGACGCGTCGCTCGCGGCCGGCGGCCTCGGCTTCTCGTCGTCGTGGGCGCGCACCCACAACGACGGGAACGGCGACCCCGTGCCCTCGCGCGCCGCGACGAAGGACGAGCTCATCGCGCTCTGCGAGACCACCGGCCGGCACCCGGGGACGACGCTCGAGTTCATCCCGAGCGTCGGCGGCTTCGAGGAGGAGCACCTCGACCTGATGGCGGCGATGTCACGCGCTGCGAACCGGCCGCTCAACTGGAACGTGCTCGTGCCCAACGCCGCGCGCGCCGAGTACGCGTGGCAGGCGCTCGGCGCCGGCGACTACGCGGCGCAGCACGGCGGGCGCGTGCTCGCACTCACGATGCCCGACACGATGAAGACCTACCTCACCTTCAAGTCGGGCTTCGTGCTCGACGCGCTGCCCGGCTGGGCCAAGACGATGGCCCTGCCGCCACAGGAGAAGATGCACGCGCTCGCGGACCCGGCGGAGCGCAAGCGCCTCGCGGAGGCCGCGGCGTCACCGGAGGCCGGGATGCTCCGCAACCTGGCGCGCTGGGAGGCGATGGAGATCTCGCAGACCTTCGCGCCGGAGAACACCGACTACGAGGGTCGCACGGTCCGCGAGGTCGCGGCCGAGCGGGGCCAGGAGCCGTTCGACGCGCTCTGCGACATCGTCATCGCCGACGAGCTGCGCACGGTCATCTGCCCGCCGGTCGCCGGCGACGATGCGGAGAGCTGGACGCTCAAGCGCGACGTGTGGCGTGACCGGCGGGCGATCGTCGGCGCGTCGGACGCCGGCGCGCACCTCGACATGCTCTCGACGTTCAACTACGCGACGGCGATGCTGCGTGCCTGCCGTGAGCGTGACCTCATGCCGCTCGAGGAAGCGGTGTCACTGCTCACGGACCGCCCGGCGCGGCTCTACGGGATCACCGACCGCGGGCGTGTCGCCGAGGGCTGGCACGCGGACCTGGTCGTGTTCGACCCCGACCGCATCGCCCCCGGTCCCATCTCGTGGCGGAACGACCTCCCCGCGGGCGCCGGCCGGCTCTACGGCGAGGCCGAGGGCATCGCGCGCGTGATCGTGAACGGCAACGAGATCGTGCGCGACGGCGAGCTGACCGGCGCCACCCCCGGCACGCTCCTCCGCAGCGGTCGCGACACCGAGACCGTCACCGCCACCCCCTGACTTGTGTGTGCAATCGGGGCCCCTGACGGCTCCGATTGCACACACACAAACCGGTCAGCCCGAGACGACGAGGCGGTAGCCGAGGTCGATCTCGTCGAGCGCGAGGAGATGCGCATGGCGCTCGTGCCACTCGCCCGAGTCGAGGTCGGCGCGCAGGCGCGCGAGCGCCGGCTCGAGCACGTCGTCGGGCAGCACTGCCAGCGACGACATGCCGCGACGGACCGTGGGGTCGAAGTACGCCTCCGGGCGGCGCCAGTACGCCCCCGCGAACCCGTCGGTGCAATCGTGCGGGACCGGCACCACGTCCACCCGTGTCGCTCCCAGCCCGCCGGCGACCTCCTCCAGCTGCGGCGCCCGCGCCGACTCGACCGCGGCGATCTCGGGGAAATAGTCCGCCACCAGCCAGTACGCCGTCGCGTGCGTCTCGTCGAACGTCAGCACCACACGGCGCGGGGCGACACGGCACATCTCCGCGAGCCCGGCGCCGAGGTCCGACCAGTGGTGGACGGTGAGCACGCCGAGCACGGCGTCGAACGAGCCGCTCGGGAACGGCAGCTGCTCGGCGACGGCGCGCACCACGGGGGGCGCGTCGGACGCGCGCTGAGCGATCATCACCTCGGACGGCTCGACCGCGACGACGTGCCGGTCGACTGGCTCGTACGAGCCGGCGCCGGCCCCGACGTTCAGGACGCGCCGCGCGTCACCGAGCGCGGCGTTGATCTGGGCGGCGATCCGCGGGTCGGCGCGGCGACGGGCCGCGTAGCCGCGCCCGATGGTGTCGTACGTCACCCAGGCGGCTTGGGCATGGCCTGGAGGCCGAGCTTGCGGTGGTCCCAGGACACGTAGCGCTCGACGTTGATCTTGATGCCGACGCGCTTGTGGATCATCGCCTCGACCATCGGCTTCATGTCCTCGGTGTACGGCGTCCCCGCGGTGCGCTCGACGACGCTGATGCCCATCTGGAAGATGCGGTCGGGATCCTCGACGATCTCGGCCGTGCCGACGAGCTCGACGCCGCGCAGCTGGTCGTAGGAGTCGCCCTCCTCGACGAGGCAGGTGATGCGCGGGTCGCGGCGCAGGTTCTGGACCTTCTGGCTCTTGGCCTTCGTCTCGAGCGCCGGCGCACCCTCGAGGAAGCCGTACCACATCGCGACGAGATGGATCGTCCCGTCGTGGTTGTACGTCGCGCAGCTCATCGTGTGCCACCCGTGGAGGAACTCGTCGATCTCCTCCGGCGTCATCTTGATGACGTCGCGCTGCTTCACACCGCCGCCGAACGGCGTCGTCTGGCTCATGCCGTGACTCCCATGTCGCCCGGCGTCACGGTCACGCCGTGACGCCCATGTCGATGGGCACGATGGCCCCCGTGATGTAGCTCGCCTCGTCGGACGCAAGGTATGCGATCGTCGCCGCGACCATCTCGGGGGTCCCCATCTCCCCTGTCGGCGGCATCATCTTCATGTACTCGCGCGCGTCGCTGCCCTCGACGAACCCGAAGTCCTTCGTGATGGGTGTGTCGATGCCCGCGGGCGCGACCGCGTTCACCCGGACTCCACGCCGGTTGTACTCCACGGCCATCGCCTTGGTCATGAGCGAGACGCCACCCTTGGACGCGCAGTACGCGGCGTTGTACGGCTGCCCGAAGATCCCCGCGCTCGACGAGATGTTCACGATGCAGCCCCCGACCTCGAGCAGGTGCGGCAGGCACGCCCGTGAGACCGCGAACGTGCCGACCAGGTTCACCTCGATGATGCGACGGAAGTCGTCGACCGGCTGCTCCTCGGACCGCGCGAACTTCCCGATCCCGGCGATGTTGCAGCAGACCGCGGGCGGGCCGAGCGCCTGTGCGACGGCGGCGATCTGCTCGTCGACCGCGGAGGCATCGGTGACGTCGAGGCGCCACGCGGCTGCACTCCCGCCCTCGCCGGTGATCGCGTCCACGGTCGCCGTCGCGCCGTCGACGTTCACATCGAGGCACGCGACGTTCCCGCCCTCGGACCCGAAGCGGATCGCGGTCGCGCGTCCGATCCCCGACGCCGCGCCGGTCACGACGACGACCCGATCCGAGAAGCGCGCCATCGCCGGACCCTACCGCCCCGTGTCGGCTGCGCCGCTGAGCCGACCGCGCACCATCGCGAGGAACGCGTTCGGATCGGAGCGCTTCGTGCGCGAGAGGTCGGCGTGTGCTTCGCTCGCGAACCCCTCGAAGGCATCGGACCGAAGCAACGAGACGAGCGCGGCCGCGACCGCGTCGGGCTCCATCGCGTTCGGGTCGGGAGGGAACGGCTCGTCGTCGGCGTCGCGCGCGAGGGAGAACTCCGTCCGGGTCGTGCCCGGTACGAGGAGCTGCGCGCTCACGCCCGTGCCGAGCAGGTCGAGCATGAGACCCTCGGTCCACAGCTCGAGCGCCGCCTTGGACGCCGCGTAGGCCCCGACGCGCACCGCGGCCGTGCGGGTGCCCATCGACGACACGTTCACGATCCGGCCGAAGCCGCGGGTGAGCATGCCGGGGAGCAGCGCGCCGGTCAGGGTCGTCGCAGAGAGGAAGTTGACCCGGAGGACGTCCTCGATCTCCGCACGGCTGATGTCCTGCATGCGGCGTCGCTTCGGCACGCCGACGTTGTTGACGAGCACATCGACCGGGCCGAGCGAGCGCTCGACGCGCTCGGCGAACCCTGGGAGACCGTCGAGGTCGCTGACGTCGACGACGAAGGCGTCCGATCGCGGTGCACGCGCGCGCACCTGCTCGAGCACCGTCTCGAGCCGGTCCTGGCGGCGCGCGCAGATCCCGACTGCGGCGGCACCCTCTGCGGCTAGGGCGACCGCGCTCGCCGCACCGATCCCGGAGGACGCGCCCGTGACCAGCGCGACGCGCCCGGTGATCGGGTCGTCGTCCCCGTGCAACTACTTGATCGCGATCGGGTTGACCGGGCTCCCGACGGCGCGCGTGAACGGCATCGGTGATGCGTCGAGGAAGCACGTGTAGCGACCGTCGGCGGCGCAGTCGGCGGCGAGCTCCTCGAGGTTCCAGTTCTGGCCCTGCGTCATCCCCATGTCGACGAGGTGCAGCAGGTGCACCGGCAGCATCGCGTCCTCGCGTTCGCACGGGTACACCTCGAACACGATGTTGTCGGTCGCGACCGCGGCGACGTCGTGCGAGTGGAACCACTCCACCGACTGCAGCGACGGGCCCGAGCACGGGATGCCGTACCGCTCGCGATCGCCTTCGAGGAAGTACTGCATCTGGCCGGTGCGGATCATGACGATGTCGCCGGCACGGACCTGGACGTCGCCCACCGCAGCCGCCGCGTCAAGGTCATCGCCCGTGATCGCGTAGCCACCCTCGAGACGGTCGACACCCTTGGCGCGCGCGACGTCGAGGAGAACGCCGCGGCTCACCAGTGTGCGGATCTTGTCGATCCCCATCCGCTCGGCGCCGGCCGCGGTGATGACACTCGAGGGCACGCCGTTGTAGAGCCTCCCCTCGTAGCTCACGTGCGCGAGCGCGTCCCAGTGCGTCCCGGCCTGGATCCCCATCGACACCCTGTCATCGCTCGTCGTGAAGTCCGACGGGTCGCCGGTCAGCGGGGTGTCGACCATGATCATCTCGCGCTTCGGGTTGTCGCGGCCCGGGATCGCGCCCGTCTGTGGGCCGTCCTCGTCGAGTGGGATCCCGAGCGCGATCCGCGTACCCGTCTTGATCTCGCTCGCCGCCGCCTTCACCACGTCGTCGGTGATCAGGTTCAGCGTGCCGATCTCGTCGTCGTCGCCCCAGCGGCCCCAGTTGCGCACGCGGGCGGCGAGCTCCTTCACGTCGGCTGGCAACGCCATGTCATCTCCCTCCGAAGCGCTCGCGGTCGACGAACACCCAGGTGCCGCGCGAGGTCGCCAGCACGTCACCGCGCTCCCCGAGCAGGGCGGCCGCGCCCCAGGCGACGCGCTCCTCGCGCTGCTCGAGCCAGCTCATGATCACGTAGCGGTAGCCGACACGCGGGCGCCGCACGATGTGCGCCGACATCGTCCCGAGCACGATCGCCTCGTCGGGCGTGAGCTTCGGAATCACGGGCGCGCCGGTCGGGCAGTCGAGCGCCGCCCACGTGATCTCGTCCGGGAGCTCGTCCGAGCCGGCGCCCACGTCCGACAGCAACGACGCGTCAGGAACCCACGGCGATGCGAAGAGGCCTTCGCGTCCAGGCACCGGACCGGCAAAGATGCGCAGCCCGTCGCCGGGCTCGCGCTCGTACCCGCAGCCGAAGCAACGCGGGAACGGGTGGCCGCCCGGCTGCATCGCGCTCGCGAGATACGCGTCGGCGGCCGCCTGCGCCTCGGCGTGCGTCACCGGCGGCGTCGGCACGACGACGTCGAGCTCTTCGATCGACCACCCCTCGGCGACCACGCAGTCGTTCTGGTCGAACAGCATCACGCCCTCGTGCTCCTCGCGGAGCTGCATCGGCTGGTCGAGCGGCGGCGGGCGGCGGAGCCGGACCTCCGCGGGGTTCCCCGCGGCGACACCCACGAGGCCGCACGAATATCCGCCCTGTCCCGACCAGTCCGGTCCGCAGAAGCGGTGGTCGATGACGACGGGGATCGGCGTCACGGTGACGAGATGGTCAGCACGCCCCGCGCCAGCTTGCCCTCGTGCAGGTCGTGCACCGCGCGCTCCCAGTCGTCGAGCGGATAGCGCGCACTCACCAGCTCGTCGAGCTTGATGAGCCCGCGCTGGTAGGCGTCCACGATGAGCGGGATGTCCCAGTGCGGACGGTGCGACCCGGCGCGAGAGCCCGTGAGGGTCCGCTCGACGTGCGTGAAGTTCGTGATGCGCGCCGGCACGGTCGCGGTCGGAGCCGGCACGCCGACGGCCACGGCGTGCCCGCCCCAGTCGAGCATCTCGAGGCACTGGTCGAGGATTGCAGGGTGCCCGACGCAGTCGAACGCGTAGTCGACGCCGCCTTCGCCGAAGGAGCCGACCACGTTGGCGATGACCGTGGGGAACCACTCGCGCACCTGCGCGACGACATCCACACCTTTGCCCGCGAGGATGAAGTCGGTCGCGCCGAACGCGCGCGCCGCCTTCTCCTTCGCCGCGACGGTGTCGACCGCGATGATCCGGGACGCGCCCTTCACCTTGGCCGCCTGGATCACGTTGAGGCCGACGCCACCGACCCCGAAGACGACGCAGGTGTCGCCGAGCCCGAGGTCGGTGCGGTTCCAGACCGACCCGATGCCGGTGAGCACACCGCAGCCGATGAGGCATGCGACCGAGAGGTCGATCTCGGGGTCGATCTTCACGCACTGCACCGCGCGCACGACCGTGTACTCGGAGAGGCACGACGTCGCGGCGAAGTTCCACGCCGCCTCACCGTCGACGGTGAACGGCTGGCTCGCGTTCGCGATGCTCTGGCGGCAGTACGCGGGACGGCCGGTCTCGCACCACTTGCACGTGCCGCAGAACGCGAGCGTGTGCAGGACGACGTGATCACCGGGGGCGACGTTGGTGACGGCCTCCCCCACGGAGTCGACGACGCCGGCCCCTTCGTGACCGAGCACCGCCGGGGGCGGCCACGGGATGGTGCCGTCGAGGACGCTGAGGTCGCTGTGGCAGAGGCCGGCCGACGTCACCCGCACCTTCACCTCGGTCGGCCCCGGAGGTCGGACCTCGACGTCGGTGCGCACCGCCGCTGCCGTGCCGTCGTAGACCAGTGCCTTCATGTGATCACCCGGGCCAGATGATGCTCTGGATCTCGGTGTACGCGTAGAGCCCGAAGTCGCCGCCGTCGCGGCCGACGCCGCTCATCTTGAAGCCGCCGAACGGGGCCTCGTGGTTGCGCTGCGCGGTGTTGATGCCGACGTGCCCGGCCTCGAGCTGTTGCGCCATCCCGTAGGCCTTCGCCGTGTCCTCCGAGAAGACGTAGTCGTAGAGGCCGTAGTCGGAGTCGTTGGCGATCGCGATCGCCTCCTCGTCGTCGTCGTACGGGACGACGACGAGGACGGGACCGAAGATCTCTTCGCGCACCGCTCGCATGTCGTTGCGGGCGTTGGCCAGGAGCGTCGGGCCGACGTAGTAGCCGCGGTCGATGCCGGCGGGCTCACGACCGTCGACCACGAGATCGGCGCCGTCGTCGGCCCCTGACTGGATGTATCCGTGCACGCGCTCCCGGTGCGCGCCGGAGATGAGCGGCCCGACGATCGTGTCCTCGGACTCGGGGGGGCCGATCGTGAGCGCGGGCGCCGCGGCCTGGAGGCCGCCGACGAGCTGGTCGCAGACCGACCGGTGCACGATCGCACGGGTCGGGGCGGTGCAGATCTGACCGGAGTGGAATCCCCACACGCTGACGAGCCCCGCGATCGCCTTCGACAGGTCAGCGTCCCCGCATACGATGCACGCGCCCTTCCCGCCGAGCTCGAGGAGCAGGCGCTTCATCGTCTTGCCGCCGGACTCGAAGATGCGCGCGCCGACGGCGGTCGATCCGGTGAACGAGATCATGTCGACGTCCTTGGAGTCGACGAGGGCCTGCCCGACCTCGGGCGCGGACCCGGTCACCACGTTCACGACGCCGGGCGGGATGCCGACCGCCTCGCAGATCTCCGCGAACTCGAGGATCGCGAGCGGGTCCTGCGGCGCCGGCTTCATCACGATCGTGTTGCCGGTCGCGAGGGCCGGGCCGACCTTCCCCGCCATGCTCACGAGCGGGAAGTTGTACGGCGAGATGCACGCGACGACGCCGACCGGCTGGCGCATGACCTGCCCACCGATCACGCCGCCCGCGGCGAGCGGCGTCGTCGGCATGATCGACGGCGCGAGCGCGACGTTGATGTCCTGCAGCGCGCCCTTCGCGTAGCGCTCGAACCGCGCGACCGCCTGCGGCACCTGCAGCGAGGACCCGACCTTCAACGTCGCGCCGGTCTCCGCCATGATCAGCGGCAGCAGCTCGTCGTTGCGCTTCCGGACCTCGTCGGCGAGGGCGCTCAGCAGCCGGGCGCGCGCTTCCGGCGACGTCCGCTTCCACGACGGCAGGGCGTCGCGGGCAGCACGCGCCGCGTCGTCAGCGTCCGCAGTCGACGCCTCGGGCGCCTCGTCGATGACCTGCTCGGTCGCGGGGTTCACGATGCCGTAGGCGCCGCCACCACCGTCGACCCACGAGCCTCCGATGAGCAGGCGGTACGGCTTCCCGGTCAGCGTCGGCATACGGCGCGGACGGTATCAGGCCGAATCTGCTCCATTGGCTCGCTCGGCTCGCCGACGGCGAGCTCGCGACTACGCGCCCGCGGGGACCGGCACCGTGCGCGTGTCCCGCCCCGATCGCAGCACCGCGCCGGGCAGGTCGCCGGTTGCGGCGCCGTCACGCACGATGGCGCGGCCCGCGACGTGCACGCTGACCATCCCCTGCGAACCGGCGAACAGGCGCGCCGTGCCACCGGGCAGATCGTTCACGAGCGTCACGTCCTCCATGTCGATCGTCTCGGGATCGAACAGCACGAGGTCGGCGTGCGCGCCCTCCCCGACCACGCCGCGATCTCGGAGGCCGAAGAGCTCCGCCGGCGCCTGCGTGATGAGGTGCACGGCGCGCTCGAGCGGGGCCAGCCGGCGGCCGCGCAGGCAGTCGGCGAGGAACCTCGTCGTGTACGGGGCGCCGCACATCCGGTCGAGGTGCGCGCCTGCGTCCGAGCCCCCGAGCAACACGTCGTCGCGCGCCCACGCCTCCTTGCGCAGCTGCCACGACGCGTCGTCGCTGTCCGTCGGGAGCGGCCACAGGATGGTGCGGAGGTCGTCGTTCAGCACGACGTCGACGAGGGTGTCGAACTCGTCCTGCCCCCGTTCGCGCGCGATGTCCGCGATGCGCCGACCCTTCAGGCCCTCGTTGGCCTTCGAGTACGTGTCGCCGAGCATGTAGCGGCCCCATCCCGCGAGGCGCCCGAAGACCCCGGCATCGGGCGATGCGGCGCGCTCGCGCATGTGGGCACGCACGGCGGGATCGCGCAGCTTCGCCATCCGCTCCGGCACCGGCAGCGACATGACCTCCGACCAGTCCGGGAGCATGAAGAGGGCGCAGTAGTTCAGGAAGCTCATGTTCATCTCGACGAGGACCGGCATCGTGAGCGCGACCGAGCGCCCGCCCGCGGCAGCCGCGTGCTCGTTGGCTGCGAGCTGCTCGCGGTATCGGTCCGGCTCCTTCGAGTCGATCGTGAGCACGTTCCAGTTGAGCGGGCGGCGCGCCGCGAGCGTCATCTCGGCCATCAGGTCGATCTCGTCGGGACGGAAGCCGCGCAGGCATCCATCGGTCACGTACTCGAGGCTCGTGCCCTCGTGCGCACGGACCGCGCCGCACAGCGCGAGGACCTCCTCGCGCGACGCCCAGCGCGAGGGGACCGGCTCCCCGTCGGCGTCGGTGTGCGTGAAGGACAGCGTGGTGGAGAAGCCCATCCCGCCCGCGTCGATCGCCTCGTGCAGGAGGCGCACCATCTCCTCGACCTGCGCCTCCGAAGCCTGGTTCCCGACGCTGTCGGGCCCCATCACGGACCGGCGGAGCGCGCAGTGCCCGACCAGGAACCCCGTGTTCACGCCGACGCGCCCGTCGAGGCGGTCGAGGTACTCCGCGAACGTCGACCAGTTCCACGGGACGCCCTGCTCGAGCGCCGCGAGCGGCATCCCCTCGACCTTCACCATCATCCGGCGGAGGTAGTCGGCGTCGCGCTCCTGGACGGGCGCGAGCGTGAAGCCGCAGTTCCCCGCCATGATCGTCGTCACCCCGTGGATGCTCGACGACGAGGCCGCGGGGTCCCAGAAGAGCTGCGCGTCGTAGTGCGTGTGCGGGTCGATGAAGCCCGGCGCGAGGACGAGGCCGTCGGCGTCGATCGTCTCGCTCGCGGTGTCGTCGATGTCGCCGACCGCGACGATCCGTCCGTCGCGCACGCCGACCGCGGCCTGACGGCCCGCCGCCCCGGTGCCGTCGACGAGGGTCGCGCCGCGGATCAGGAGGTCGAGCACCTCTGCAGTCTCCCCGGCGGCCGCACCTCGAACAAGCCGAGCCGACGCAGGCGCGAACAACCGCCCGTGTACCCTGACTCGCTTCTCGATGGGAGAGCCCGCATGCGCACCGCCCGATCCGCCACGATCGCCGCGTTGAGCGGGCTCCTCGGTCTCGCCACCCTCGTCCCGGCGGCCCACGCGAGCCAGGGCAAGTCGGGCGAGCTCGTGATCGGCAGCCTCGCGCCCGAGTCCGGTGAGTACGCGACCGTGATCGAGTCGCTGCGCGAGCCGGTCAAGATGGCGGTGGACGAGATCAACGCCGCGGGTGGCGTCGCCAAGGGCCGCAGTGTCCGCCTCGTCGATGCCGACGAGGGCATCGAGAGCCGGACCGTGGTCGACGCCACGCGGAAGCTGATCGACACCGAGCACGTCGGCGCGATCATGGGGCCGGCCGCGTCGACGTCGGCGCTCGCGATCCTCGACACGGTGAAGGACCACGCGCTGGTCTGCTCCGGGTCGAACACCGCCGCGCAGCTCACGAAGGACGGGCCGGAGCGCAGCGGCGGGCTGTACTTCCGGACGTCACCGCCTGACCGCCTCCAGGGCCCGGCCCTCGCCGAGCTCGTGCTGTCCGACGGGCGCAGCAACATCGGCCTCGTGCACCCCGCCGACTCGGCCGGGACGCCGCTCGCGCGCTCGGTCGCGCGTGCGCTTCGAGCGGGCGGGGCCGACGTGACCCTCGCGTCGTTCCCCCCGGGCAGTGACCCGGCCGCGGCGGTGACGCGGGTCATGCGCGCGAAGCCAGACGCCGTCGTGGTGACCGCTTCGGCGGCCGATGGTGCTGCGGTGGTGAAGTCGCTCATCGCCCAGGGGAGCGGCCCGGCCACGCTGCCCGTGTACGGCAACGACGGCCTCTACGACCCGGGGTTCGCCGAGGACGTCGACCTCGACCATCCCGCGGTCGTGGCCGGGCTCGAGGGCACCGTGCCCGCCGCCGACCCGGGTGGTACCGACACCGCGTTCGACAAGGCGTTCGCCGCGACGGGCATCGACCCGTTCTTCTCTTCCTACTACTACGACTGCACGATCCTCACGGCGCTCGCGGCCATGAAGGCCGGATCGACCGATGCCCAGAAGATGGCGAAGGCGTTCGCCACGAACCTGCGCGGCAAGCGCGACTGCGAGTCCTACGCCGACTGCAAGAAGCTGCTCGAGCGCGGCGCGTCGATCCACTACCGCGGCGCGTCGTCGCGGTTCGACGAGTGGGACACATCCGAGCCGAACGAGGGGACGTACGACGTGTGGTCCTACAGCCCCGCTGCGGTCGGCGTCCTCGAGGGTCCCGACAGCCAGATCACGATTCCCTAGCCCCGAGCCGCGCGCGCTCGGAGCTCGTACTTGAGCACCTTTCCGCTGGCGTTGAGGGGGAGCGCGTCGACGATCTCGACCCCGCGCGGGACCTTGTAGTTCGCCATGTGCTCACGTGCCCACGCGATCACGTCCTCGGCGTCGAGTGACTGCCCGGGCCTGGGTACGACGAACGCCATGCCGACCTCGCCCAGGCGGTCGTCGGGGATCCCGACGACCGCGGCCTGCGCGATCCGGTCGTCACCGAGCAGGAGGCTCTCGATCTCTGCCGGGTACGCGTTGAACCCACCGACGATGAACATGTCCTTCTTGCGGTCGGTGATGCGCACGTAGCCCCGGTCGTCCATCACCCCGATGTCGCCGGTGTGGAGCCAGCCCTCGGCATCGATGGCCTTCGCGGTCTCCTCCGGCTCCTCGAAGTAGCCGCGCATGACGTGGTAGCCGCGCGTCACGACCTCTCCGGGCTCGCCCCGAGGGAGCTCGTGCCCCTGCTCGTCGACGATGCGCAGCTCGGTGTCGGGGATCGCCCGTCCGGACCAGTTCGCGATCGTCTCCGGGTCGTCGTCGTGGCGGCACATCGCCGTCGTTCCCGTCGACTCGGTGAGCCCGTACCCGGTGATGATCGTCTCGAAGGTCATCTCGTCGCGCAGCCGCTCCACCAGCTTGACGGGCACCGCCGCCGCGCCGGTGACGGTGAGGCGCAGGGACGAGAGGTCGTACGACGACCGCTCGGGGAAGTCGAGGATGCCCTGGAGGAGGGTGGGCGGACCCGGCAGCACCGTGATCCCCTCCTTGGCCACCATCTCCAGCACCTTCGGCACCTCGAACACCTTGAACGGCACGATCGTGGCGCCGCGCAGGATGCACGACATCCAGCCGGCCTTGTACCCGAACGCGTGGAAGAACGGGTTCACGATGAGGTAGCGGTCACCGGCGCGCAGCCCGATCACGTCCGTCCACGCGTCGTACACCCGCACGGATTGGCCGTGGGTGATCATCACGCCCTTCGGGCGCCCGGTCGTCCCCGACGTGAAGATGAGGTCCGACAGGTCGTCGGGGCGGATCGCGTCGATGCGACGCTGGGCCTCGGCCTCGGGCACCGCCTGGCCCGCGGCCATGTAGTCGCGCGCCCCGAGCGTCCCGCTGGGCACCTCGCCGCTGAGGACGACGATCTGCTCGAGGCTCGGGAGCCCTGCATCGGCATCCCGGAGCATCGCGACGTAGTCGGTGTCGAGGAAGTCGGTGACCGTGAAGAGCAGCCGCGCGCGCGACTTGCCGAGCACATAGGCGGCCTCGTCGCCCTTGAAGCGGGTGTTCAGCGGGACGACGACTCCCCCGGCGCCGAGGATGCCGAGGGCGGCGCCGATCCACTGGTGGATGTTGGGCGCCCAGATCGACGCGCGGTCGCCCGGCTCGAGGCCGGCGTTGATCGCCGCGCGCGTCGACGCGACCATGATCTCCTCGGCCCGGCGGAAGTCGAGCCGGACGGCCCCGTCGTCGTCGACGAGCGCCTCACGGTCGCCGTGGTCGCGCGCCGCGCGCCGCACGAGGCCTGGGATCGAGAGGTCGCTCACGTCCGACGCGGCCATCATGTCCGCTCTCGGCCCCTCGGACCGGGCCGCTCGGGCCCCGTTCGCTGCGTCGCACGATACGTGCGACGCGCACGCTCACTCATGAGCGGAATCTACTGGGAGGCTGACGGACCGTCAGGCCCCCTGTAGGGTGCGCGGCATGCCGCTCGATCCCGAGGCCGCGCCGATCATCGAGCTGCTCGAGCAGTTCTTCCCGCGCATCACGGGCCCGGAGACCGATGCCGCCGAGGTGCGCGCGCAATCCGACGCGATGGAGCGCATCCCGCCGACGGAGGACATCGGGTCGGTCACCGACCGCCTGATCCCGGGCAGCGACCAGGAGATCCCGGTCCGCATCTACCACCCCGTCGGCGACACGACCGGCCCGCGTCCGGGAGTCGTCTACTACCACGGGGGTGGGTGGACGATCTGTGGTCTCGACAGCCACGACAACGGATGCCGCCGGCTCGCCAACGAGACGGGGTCGGTCGTGGTCGCGGTCGACTACCGGCTCGCGCCCGAGCACAAGTACCCGGCCGCGGCGAACGACGCCCACACCGCGCTCTGCTGGGTGTCGGAGCATGCCGTCGAGCTCGGCATCGACCGTGACCGCATCGCGGTCGCGGGCGACAGCGCGGGCGGGAACCTCGGCGCCGTCGTCGCGCTGCGCGCGCGCGACGAAGGTCCACCCGTCGCGTTCCAGCTCCTCGTCTATCCCGTGATCGACTCGTCGAGTGGGCGCAACGACTACCCGTCGAAGCGCGACAACGCCACGGGATACTTCCTCACGACCGTGCAGATGGAGTGGTACCGCCGTCAGTACCTGGCTGACGACGATGCCGGCGAGGACGCCGGGGTCTCACCGAACCTCGCCGCGTCCCACGCCGGACTTGCGCCGGCCTGCATCGTGACGGCCGAGATGGATCCGCTGCGCGACGAGGCGGAGCGCTACGCGGCTCAGCTCGAAGCCG
The DNA here is from genome assembly GCA_036559825.1 of Acidimicrobiia bacterium. Classification (GTDB taxonomy): domain Bacteria; phylum Actinomycetota; class Acidimicrobiia; order IMCC26256; family PALSA-555; genus DATBSK01. The sequence goes on from DATBSK010000042.1 coordinate 25,875, forward strand.
CGGGTGTGCCCGTGACGCTGCATCGCGCCGACGGCATGTTCCACGGCTTCTTCAACATGGACGCCGTGCTGCAGGGCGCCGAGGACGCGCAGGTGGTCGCGTACGACGCGGTGCGTCGCCATCTCGGCACGTCCTGAGGTCAACCACTTGACGTCGATCGTGCCTCCGGGGCAGCTCGTCTACGGCATGCAGCTGCAGGTGCAGGCGAAGTCGAAGACCTTCGTCGAGGAGTGGGAAGCCGAGGCGGGAGCCGACGCCCTGCGCGCCATCGTCGAGTGCGCGGACCGAAGCGGGTTCTTCTACGTCGCCGTGTGCGACCACCTCGCGGTGACCAAGCCGCTCGATGCCCACATGCAGACCACGTGGTACGACACGATCGCAACGCTCGGTTGGATCGCGGCGCTCACGACCAACGTGCGCGTCATGTCGCACGTCTACGTCATGAGCTACCGGCACCCGCTCCAGACCGCGAAGTCGTTCATGACGCTCGACGAGCTCTCGGGCGGGCGCGCGATCCTCGGCGTGGGAGCCGGGCACCTCCAGGGCGAGTTCGAGCTGCTCGGCCTCGACTTCGACGGCCGTGGCGCCGTCACCGACGACGCGATCGACGTGATCCGCGCCGCGCTCGACGACGAGTACCCCGACATCATGTCGACGCGGTACGGACACATCCACGACGCGGGCCTCGCCCCGCGCCCGCGTCAGCACCCGTTGCCGATCTGGGTGGGCGGGTCGTCGAAGGCGGCGCTGCGACGTGCCGCGACGCGCGGCGACGGATGGCTGCCCCAGGGCACCCCGCGCGACGAGATGCCAGGCCAGATCGCCTTCCTGCTCGAGGAGCGCACGCGCGCCGGCCGCGGTGACGAACCCATCGACCTGGGGACGATCAGCGAGTTCCTCTACGTGGGCGATCCCGGCTGGGACGTCGGCGAGCAGACGCTGGCCGGCGACCCCGCGCACATCGCCGAGAAGCTCAACGAGTTCGGGGCCATGGGCGTGAGCCACGTCCAGGTCCGCTTCCGCAACCGGTCGCTCCAGGAGCTCCTCGACCAGATGGAGGCGTTCCACACGGACGTCGCCCCGCACTTGCAGCGCTGACGACCGCGCAGGATGCTGCGCCCCATCCCGAGCGGA